>NZ_JBLVPW010000017.1:0-114916 GCF_048286715.1 Flavobacterium kochi | reverse complement strand
CATCTAAAAAGCCTTATGGTTACAGTTAAATGTACGAAGAAAGGAGCAGAAAAACCGAGGTTTTCTACTCCTTTTTATTAACAATTAATCCTTAAAAAAGACTTTTTCAGTGCCCTCACTTTTGGTGAACGGATTTTATATATAAATGGACTGCTATTACATCATTCCTGGCATACCTCCACCCATTGGGTTTCCGCCACCATGATCTTCTTTAATATCAATCAAAGCACATTCAGTAGTCAGGATCATTCCTGCAACAGATGCAGCATTCTCTAAAGCCACACGAGTTACTTTTTTAGGGTCTATAATACCTGCTTTAAGCATATCAACATATTCGTCTGTTTTTGCATTGTAGCCAAAATCACCTGATCCTTCAGCAACTTTTGCAACAACAACGGATCCTTCAAGACCTGCATTTTCAACAATAGTTCTCAATGGAGACTCTACTGCACGGGATACGATTTGAATTCCTGTTGCTTCATCAGGATTGTCCGCTTTAATAGTGCTTAAAACATTTTTAGCTCTTAATAAGGCAACACCACCACCAGCAACAATTCCTTCTTCAACAGCAGCACGAGTTGCGTGAAGTGCATCATCAACTCTGTCTTTTTTCTCTTTCATTTCTACTTCAGAGGCAGCACCAACATAAAGCACAGCAACTCCACCAGCTAATTTAGCCAAACGTTCCTGTAGTTTTTCTTTGTCATAATCAGAAGTTGTAGCTTCCATTTGACCTTTTATTTGGTTTACGCGATTTTTGATCATGTCCGCTTCACCAGCACCACTTACAATTGTAGTATTGTCTTTATCGATAGTAACTTTTTTAGCAGTTCCTAACATTTCGATAGTGGTGTTTTCTAGAGTGTACCCTCTTTCTTCTGAAATTACCGTTCCTCCGGTTAAGATAGCAATATCTTCAAGCATTGCTTTTCTTCTGTCACCAAAACCAGGAGCTTTTACAGCAGCGATTTTCAAGGCTCCGCGTAATTTATTTACCACCAATGTAGATAATGCTTCACCATCAACATCTTCCGCAATAATCAATAATGGTTTTCCTGATTGGGCAACTGGCTCAAGAACCGGTAATAATTCTTTTAATGAAGAAACTTTTTTGTCATATAAAAGGATGTAAGGATTTTCCAATTCTACTTCCATTTTTTCTGAATTGGTAACAAAATAAGGAGAAAGATATCCTCTGTCAAATTGCATACCTTCAACAACATCAACGTAAGTATCTGTTCCCTTAGCCTCTTCAACAGTGATAACACCTTCTTTTCCTACTTTTGCAAAAGCCGTAGCGATCAACTCACCAATTACTTCGTCATTATTAGCAGAAATTGAAGCAATTTGTTTTATTTTTTCAGAATCACTTCCAACAACTTTAGCTTGTTTTGCTAAGTCCGCTACGATAGCTTCAACGGCTTTGTCAATACCACGTTTCAAATCCATTGGATTCGCTCCTGCAGCAACGTTTTTCAAACCTTCTTTCACTATTGCTTGCGCCAAAACAGTTGCAGTAGTAGTTCCGTCTCCAGCTAAATCATTAGTTTTAGACGCTACTTCTTTTACCATTTGAGCACCCATATTTTCCAATGGATCTTTCAATTCAATTTCTTTTGCAACGGTAACACCATCTTTAGTGACATTTGGTCCGCCAAAAGCTTTTCCAATAATTACGTTACGACCTTTTGGTCCAAGAGTTACTTTTACTGCATTTGCTAATGCGTCTACACCACGTTTTAATCCGTCACGTGCTTCAATATCAAATTTTATATCTTTTGCCATTTTAATTTATTTTGTTAATTCGTTTATTTGTTAATTCGATTATATTATTGCTAAAATATCGTCTTCACGCATGATCAAATAATCTTTTCCTTCTAGTTTCAATTCAGTTCCGGCATATTTCCCGTAAAGAACAGAATCACCAATTTTTACAGTCATTGTGTGATCTTTTGTTCCGTTTCCAACTGCAACTACAGTTCCTTTTTGTGGTTTTTCTTTTGCTGTATCTGGAATAAAAATCCCTGACGCAGTTTTAGTTTCAGCTGCAACTGGTTCGATAAGAACTCTGTCTGAAAGTGGTTTGATGTTTAAAGCCATGATTTTATGTTTTTTTTATTATTTTTATGATTGCATTTAAGATTTCAGAAATTATGCCATCCTGACGAAACTGACATATTTTCTTATAAAAAATGCCAGCTTTGACAGGCTGGCATTCAGAATAAAAAGTGTTATTTTATTTTGCTGGATTTGTTGGAGCAGGTGTATTTTGAACCGGAGATGCTGGAGTAGCAGTTGCCGGTGCAGCAGTTCCTGTTTGTTCAATAATTTTAGAATCATTATCACTTAATGCTCCTGTAAAGCTTAAGCTGGAAAGCAATATAAGTACAATTAAAATAGTAGCAAGTGTCCAAGTGCTTTTGTCTAAAAAATCAGTTGTTTTTTGTACACCACCTAACATTTGAGAACCCCCTATAGTAGAAGATAATCCACCACCTTTAGGGTTTTGAACCATTATTACTACGATCAATAGAAAACAAACTATTGTTATTAAAACTAAAAAAATTGAAAATGTGCTCATTGTTTAATTATTGTTTTGTTGTAAAATCTTAATATCCGAGATACGGTCTGCAAAGAAACTACTTTTTTCTGGATATTTCAAAATTAATATTTCATAAGCTTGAATCGCTTTTTGATATTTTTTTTGTTCCAAATAAACTCTTGCTAAAGTCTCTGTCATCAGGTAGGAATTGTCGTCTTTATTAAGGTCAAAAGTAACTGTTGATGCAACGCCATGTTTCACAGGTGAAATCTTCGGGCTGGTTTCTATAAATTTATCAATTAACGCTGCCTTTTTCTTTTTGTCCTCATCTTCTATTAGCTGGGTTTTGGAAGTATTCACACTTTTCGTTTCTCTGACAATCGGCTGCGTTCGGGACAATTGAAGCCATTCCTGGAAGGAATGCTTTTCGCTTACGGAAAAATCCAAAGGAGTTCCGATAGCTAGCTTTTCTTCCGGAGTTTCCGAAGGTCCGTCAGATTCTAAGGGCAACGCTTCTTTTATGGAAGTAAGAATCGATTGTTCGAGGGTATTTATCTTAGGTTCCAGTTTTTCTTTCTGAATAAGTATTTCACTGTCAACTACTGTAATGTCAAGAAGCGCTAATTTTTGTTTATCGTATAAATCTTTTTGAATCGCAGTAAATGTATCTGAAGTGATAAAATCAAACAATACCGTTCTGTCAGTTGTATGTGCGGCAGTAACTTTTAAAGCAAAATTATACTTAAAACTATTTTGATTATACAGACCTTTTAGACGTAAAGCTCTGGCGCTTTGGAAATAGGGAAATTCATCCAACACATTTCCCAATGCTTCCGTTTGCTTTTCATTGATAGCATCTGGCCTGTTTATTAAATAAGTATAATCGGTTACGTTCATTTTTAGATTTCAGATTTCAGATTTCAGTCCCATAGCTTCGGGATCAGATTTCAAAAAAAATAATTAATTCATAATGGCATTAAAAAAAACAGGTATGCTATACAATAGGATTCCAACTGAATACTGAATACTGCCCCTTAGTTTTTTACCACTTGGCAAGCGATTCATTAAAGATATCCTGGGTTATTCTTTCGAAGATTTCTTTCAATGCACTATTCAAAGTGGAACCTACCAGTTGTTGCTCCGCCGGATAATCATAATAAAACTCGAATTGTTTTTCAAAATCATCTGTTTCTTTATTTTTATTGGTAAACCGGACATTTACTCTTATTTTTAATCTGTTTTGAGCCGCTTTCTGATCAGCAGTTGCTGTCATTGGACTTATTCTGTAATCTACAATCTCTCCTTCGTAAGTTAAATCAGCACTGTTTTTTACTAAATTTAAATTGGTTTGATTCTGAATAAGGTCTTGTAACGTCAGAGTGAAAGTTCGGTCAATTCCAGGTTCGATCAATTCTGCATTATTTTGGAAAAAATTTACCTGAAATGTTTTCGCATCAATTTTTCCTGTCCCTGTAAAGTTGTAAACCGAGCAACTGTTGAAAGTTACTGCAAGTAACAAAATAAAAATATATTTTATGTTTTTCATTCTAAATTTTAAAATTGCTTCGCCAGTTCACTAATGCCCCGGTCAAAGATATTGATTTTCAATTTGATTTTTTACAAATCGAATTGTTTGATTTTTCGATATAAAGTTCTTTCGGAAATACCTAATTCATCTGCAGCTGCTTTTCGTTTTCCTTTATTTTTTTCCAATGATTTTTTAATCATTTCAATTTCTTTTTGTTCTAATCTCAAAATTTCTTCTTCCTCTTCTATTGTTTCTGCAAACAGGTAGCTATCGTCATTCTCCTGATAACGCTCTTCTTTATTTGGGGTTGTAATTAAAGCTGTTCTTGGTTCTTCTTCGAAATCTATTTCACTGTCGTTCTCTTGTGAGCCGTAGATTTTTTTGATCAGATTTTGATTTGTTTCCTGCACTTTAGAGCTTCCGCTTTGCATTAATTCTAAAGTAAGTTTCTTCAGGTCATGCAAATCACTTTTCATATCAAAAAGCACTTTGTACAAAATTTCTCTTTCGGTATTGAAATCGCCATCGCCTTTCTTGTCCTTGATCACTGACGGTAAATTGGTGCCTTCAGCAGGTAAGTAGGATTGTAAAGTCGCGGCAGAAATTTCACGGTTCGTTTCCAAAACCGAAATTTGTTCTGCTACATTTCTCAATTGACGGATATTACCGCTCCAACGAAATTTTTGTAAAACAGCAACGGCGCTTTCGTCTAATTTCAAAGGGGGCATTTTGTATTTGTGCGCAAAATCAGAAGCGAATTTTCTGAATAGCAAATGAATGTCTTCTTTTCGTTCTCGCAAGGGAGGTAAATTGATATCCACCGTACTCAAACGATAATACAAATCTTCACGGAATTTTCCTTTCTCGATGGCATTAAATAAATTTACATTGGTAGCTGCAACGATACGGACATTGGTTTTTTGAACTTGTGAAGAACCCACTTTTATGAATTCGCCATTTTCCAAAACACGAAGCAACCGCACTTGAGTAGTCAAAGGCAATTCGCCAACTTCATCAAGAAAAATAGTTCCGCCATCGGCCACTTCAAAATAGCCTTCACGGGTATTGGTTGCACCGGTAAAAGCGCCTTTTTCATGTCCAAAAAGTTCACTGTCAATGGTTCCTTCAGGAATAGCGCCACAGTTTACGGCAATATATTTCCCGTGTTTTCTATGCGAAAGGGAATGAATGATTCTGGGAATATTCTCTTTCCCAACACCACTTTCTCCCGCTACCAGCACCGAAATATCAGTAGGAGCAACCTGAATGGCTTTTTCTATCGCCCGATTGAGCTTCGGGTCATTCCCAATAATCTCAAATCGTTGTTTTATAGCTTGAACTGATTCCATTTTTATCTGTGTTTAAAGTTTTCTTTACTTAAGCGTTCCAGTTATTGAGACCACTTTAAATCTTAAGCTTTTAACTTTTTTTAATTCATTATACTTAACCCGACCGCTTCTCCTTTTAGAGTTCCACTGGTACAGCTCAAAATTCTTACATTGACAAAATCTCCGATTTTATAATTTTCCTTTGGGAAAACCACGGTAATACTTTGTGAATTCCTTCCGGAAAACTCTGCTGTCGATTTTTTGGAAACTTTCTCTACCAAAACTTCTACGATTTGACCAATGAATTCTTCACTGCGCAACCAGGCATGTTTTTGTTGTAAATCGACAATTTCCTGTAGTCTTCTTGCTTTTGTTGCTTCGGTTACATCATCTTCCATTTTTCGTCCTGCCAAAGTTCCCGGACGTTCTGAATACGAATACATATAACCAAAATTATACTTCACATATTCCATCAAACTCAGGGTGTCCCGATGATCTTCTTCAGTTTCAGTTGGAAAACCGGTAATCATATCTTGTGAAATCGAGCCGTTTGGAATAATCGTTCTGATTTTATCAATCAAAGCCATGTATTCTTCACGGGTGTGTAAACGGTTCATTTCTTTTAGAATTCTATTGCTTCCAGATTGAACAGGCAAGTGAATGTGCTTGCATATATTAGGATGCTTTGCAATCACATGTAAAATGCTTTCGTGCATGTCTTGCGGATTTGATGTCGAAAAGCGAATGCGCATTTTTGGAAAACCAACCGCTACCATTTCCAGTAGTTGGTCAAAATCAACTGCGGTCGCTTTTTGCATTTCGGTTGCATTCTCAAAATCTTTCTTCAGTCCGCCGCCATACCATAAGTAACTGTCCACATTTTGACCCAAAAGTGTAATTTCTTTAAAACCTTTGTCCCACAAATCCTGAATTTCTTTGATGATACTTTGCGGCTCACGGCTGCGTTCTCGTCCGCGGGTAAAAGGCACCACACAAAACGTACACATATTGTCACAGCCACGGGTGATAGAAACCAAAGCGGTAATTCCATTACTCATCAATCGAACAGGCGAAATATCGCCGTAGGTTTCATCCTTCGATAAAATCACGTTAATCGCATCACGCCCTTCTTCAACTTCTTGTAAAAGGTTCGGTAAATCTTTATACGCATCAGGACCTACCACAAGGTCCACAATTTTTTCTTCTTCCAAAAACTGACTTTTCAGACGTTCGGCCATACAGCCTAAAACGCCCACTTTCATTTTCGGATTAATACGTTTTACAGCATTGTACTTTTCCAGACGTTTGCGAATCGTTTGCTCCGCTTTGTCCCGAATAGAACATGTATTTACCAAAACCAGATCGGCTTCTTCCAACACTTGCGTTGTATTGTATCCGTTGCCGGATAAAATAGAAGCTACGATTTCGCTATCCGAAAAATTCATCGCACAGCCATAGCTTTCTATAAATAATTTTTTAGTATTCTCGGGTTTATGTTCCAAAACAAGACTTTCACCCTGTTTGCTTTCTTCAATAATCTTTTCCATCCTATATTTTCAAAGCACAAAGATAACGCAATTCAAATAAATATGACAAGATGTCAGATGAAGAATTAACATTGTTTTAATTTTTTATTTTGCGATCTCAGGCTGTAATCGAGGGATGAAGCCATTTTTGGCTTTCTGTTACCAATTCTCATAAAAAAGTAAAGTTTCCGAAGTGCTGAAGAGAGCTTCTGTTGGTCGCTTTTTTGGAGAAGAAAATTTTTACTTTTTTGCTTCAGGATTTTTACTGCGGCCGGGGCTAAAAAACAGTCGGGTATCGCTACAACTTCCCTGGTAATGGTTGTGAAATAGTTCAAAAATAAAATCAAAAGCCCAATATTTAAAAAAAATAGATACTTTTGTCCCAGAAAAATAGAGCAATGGCAAAGAATTTAGTTATAGTTGAGTCCCCTGCAAAGGCAAAAACAATCGAGAAATTTCTAGGAAGTGATTTCCAGGTAGAGTCAAGTTATGGGCATATTGCCGACTTACCTTCAAAGGAAATTGGTGTAGATGTAGAAAATGGTTTCAAACCCAAATATGAAGTTTCTGCCGATAAAAAAGCATTGGTAAGCAAATTAAAGACTTTAGCCAAAAATGCCGATATGGTTTGGTTAGCAAGTGATGAGGATCGAGAGGGAGAAGCTATTTCCTGGCATTTAGCCGAAGAATTAAAGTTAGACAAAATGAAAACCAAGCGTATTGTTTTTCACGAAATTACCAAAACAGCGATTCTGAAAGCTATTGATAATCCACGTGAAATCGATTATAATTTAGTCAATGCACAACAGGCACGTCGTGTATTGGACCGATTGGTTGGTTATGAATTGTCGCCTGTACTCTGGAGAAAAATAAAAGGAGGACTTTCTGCCGGTCGTGTACAATCGGTTTCGGTTCGTTTGATTGTGGAACGTGAAAGAGAAATTCAAAACTTCAAAGCAGTAGCGTCGTATTCTATTGTGGCAGAATTTACTAACGAAGCAGGAAAATCATTCAAAGCCAAACTGCCTAAAAATTTCAATACTAAAAAAGAAGCCGAAGATTTTTTAAATAAAAATATAGGTTCTACTTATAAGGTAGCCGATTTAGAAACTAAACCTACCAAAAAATCACCAACCGGTCCCTTTACGACTTCAACTTTGCAACAGGAAGCAGCTCGTAAATTGTATTTGCCTGTTGGGATTACGATGCAACTCGCACAACGTTTATACGAAGCCGGACTTATTACTTATATGAGAACGGATAGTGTAAATTTATCCAAAGATGCGATGGATGCTGCCCAAGCCGAAATTATCAAATCCTACGGAAAAGAGTTTTCAAAACCCCGAACTTTTGTCAATAAAAGTAAAGGAGCACAAGAAGCACACGAAGCAATTCGTCCAACGGATATGTCACGTCACACGGTAAATATCGATAGAGATCAGGCCCGTTTGTATGATTTGATTTGGAAAAGAACACTGGCTTCGCAAATGAGTGATGCACAATTGGAACGTACGAACGTGAAAATTGAAGCGAATAATCACAGTGAGGTATTTACGGCCTCTGGAGAAGTTTTACTTTTTGAAGGTTTCCTTAAAGTATATCTGGAAGGAAATGATGAAGATGATGAAGAGCAGGAAGGTATGTTGCCGGCGATGAAAGTCAACGAAAAATTGCAAAACAATTATATTACAGCGACAGAACGATATTCCCGTCCCGCTGCACGATATACTGAAGCTTCTTTGGTAAAAAAATTAGAGGAATTAGGAATTGGCCGTCCTTCTACTTATGCGCCGACAATTTCTACCATTATCAATAGAAATTATGTCGAGAAAGGAAATCTGGACGGACAAGAACGAAATTATACCCAATTGACTTTACAATCTGGAAAAGTAGGGGAGAAGTTGCTGAAAGAGAATACAGGTTCTGATAAAGGAAAATTAGTTCCTACCGATATTGGAACTATTGTTACGGATTTCCTGGTTAAGAATTTCGGAAATATCCTTGATTATAATTTCACTGCAAAAGTGGAACAGGATTTTGATGAAATTGCAGAAGGAAATATTGTTTGGACAAAAATGATGCAGGAATTCTATGATAAATTTCATCCTACAGTAAAAGATGTTGAAGCCAATGCCGATAGAGAAAGCGGTGAAAGAATTTTAGGAACAGATCCAAAAACGGGTAAGCCCGTTTCGGTGCGTTTGGGGAAATTTGGACCAATGGCCCAAATTGGAGCTGCAGATGATGAAGAGAAAAAGTTCGCCAGTTTGATGGCGGATCAAAATATTGGGAATATTACTTTAGAGGAAACTTTAAATTTATTTTTGTTGCCAAAAAATCTTGGAGAATATAAAGGCGAGGAGGTTGAGGTGAGTAATGGTCGTTTCGGTCCTTATATTCGTCATGGTGCGGCTTTTGTTTCTTTGCCAAAGGGCGAAAATCCGCTGGACGTGGATTTCGAAAGAGCCAAGGAATTAATTGATGAAAAAGCAATAGCGGATGCACCGATTGCAATTTATAAAGGAGAAGGTGTTCAAAAAGGTGTGGGTCGTTTTGGTCCTTTCATCAAATGGAACGGTTTGTTTATAAATGTAAGCAAGAAATACAATTTCGATAATTTGTCACAATCAGATGTGGAAGAATTGATAGAGGATAAATTACAGAAAAATATTGATAAGGTTTTACACAATTGGGAAGACGAGGGAATTTTGGTTGAAAAAGCCCGTTGGGGACGTTCTGTTATCACCAAAGGAAAAATCAAAATTGAATTGAGTAAAGAGGTTGATGCCACAAAATTGACCTTAGCGGAAGTTCAGGAAATGATTGCCAAGAAAACGCCGGCTAAAAAAGTAGCTGCCAAAAAAGCTCCGGCAAAGAAAGCTGTTGTAAAGAAACCTGTAGTAAAAAAGAAATAAAATGGAATTTGATTTTCTAAAGCCCATAGATGATGAAATCCTTAGTTATATCAATGGATTAACTTCTCAGCAATTGGGAAGTAAAATAGTATTGCATACCGAACAACAGTTTCCTGATTTAAATCAGATTAAAATTGCTGTAATAGGCGTTTTAGATAATCGGGGCGATAAAAAAGCGGTTGCTGATGTTGATTTGATTCCACTAAGAAAAGAGTTGTACGGTTTGTTTCCTGGAAACTGGGATGCTTCAATTGCAGATTTAGGAGATATCCTTGCCGGGAATTCGGTTGCGGATACTTATTTTGCAGTAAAAAAAGTGGTCGCAAGTCTCATTAAGAAAAAAATCACTCCGATAGTTATTGGAGGTTCTCAGGATTTGACCTATGCACTTTATAGAGCCTACGATGATTTGGAACAAATGGTCAATTTGGTTTCCATTGACAATAAATTTGATTTTGGTAAAGATGAAGAGGAGGTTTCCGCTTCTTCCTATTTGACAAAAATAATTGTAGACGAACCTAATAATCTTTTTAATTATTGTAATATTGGGTATCAGACGTATTTCAATTCGCAGGAAGAAATCGATTTGATTGAAAAATTATTTTTTGACGCCTACCGATTGGGAGAGATTTCTAATGCTATTGCGCTTTCTGAACCTGTTTTTAGAGATGCTGATTTAGTCAGTATTGATTTGAATTCGATTAAGTCATCGGATTCAGGGAATTTTATTTCGTTTGCACCGAATGGTTTTAATGGAAAGGAAATTTGTTCGTTGTCCAGGTACGCGGGAATAAGTGATAAAGTGTCTTCTTTTGGAATATTTAATCACAATAGTTCGGTACAGGAATCAGTCGTTATAGCGCAGATTATATGGTATTTTATAGAAGGGTTCCATTATCGTTCCAATGAATATCCTTTCGGAAGCAAGGAAAACTATTTGAAATATATCGTTCCACTGGAAGAAGAGGAGCTTGTTTTTTATAAAAGCGACAAAACGGACCGCTGGTGGATAGAAATACCATTTATTTCAAACGGTAATAATAAATTAAAAAGAAATACGTTATTACCATGTTCGTACGATGAATATTTATTGGCATGCAATCAAGAATTACCTGAAAGATGGTGGAAAGCGCAAAGGAAAAACATTTTATGATTACTGTTTTTTTTTAATTTATCTAAATCTGTAAAATTGCCTTAATACTTACTGCAATTTTATGCGTGTTATATTACAAAATTCATAAAAAACTCTCTTTTCATGTATTGCATCGATTTTTTTTGACACTTTATCGGTAAAATATTTTTTTTGTATTTTATTTAACTTTATTTTTGGCCTTGAATTAATTTAGCAATGAAAAATATTGTTTTATTAATAAATAATAAATAGGTTTACGCAATTTTAAGACAAAGAATAGATAATCCAAACTTATATGAAGAATTTCATTGTATTTACGGCAATTTTGACACTGTTAATTGGCTGTGGTAAATCAAGCGACAAAGGCGAGTTGGTTGGTATGAATGGAGGAAAATGGCATCCGGAGAAACCGTATGGGATGGCTTTAGTTCCAGGTGGTGCTTTTATCATGGGAAAATCAGATGATGATTTAGCCGATGTTCAGGACGCTCCTACAAAGACAGTAACCGTTCGCTCTTTTTATATGGACGAAACTGAAATTACCAATAGTGAATACCGTCAATTTGTAGAATGGGTAAAAGATTCTACAATGAGAGTTCGATTGGCTATTCTTGCCGATGAAAGCGGACAAAAAGCGGGAGCTACAACCGGTAAAGGTAAAAATGCCGGAAGTATCGCTGATTTTGCTTTTAATGACTCAGATCCTGAAAAGATGACTGCCTATGACAAATATATGTATGACAATTATTATAGTGTCGGTACAGCTGATGATCCTTATGCAGGAAGGAAACTTAATAAAAAAGTAAAATTGATCAAGGATACTAAATTGTATCCGGATGAATATTATACGGAAGTGATGGATTCTATGTATTTACCAATAGAAGCATCTTATAATGGATTACGTACAATAGATGTTAATAAATTAAAATTCCGTTATTCCTGGATGGATATCCAGGCTGCTGCAAAAGCTAAGGTCGGGAAAAGAAAAGATTTCATTAAAACGGAAGAAGTGAATGTGTATCCTGACACAACGGTTTGGATTAAAGATTTTGCCTATTCGTATAATGAACCAATGCACAATGATTATTTTTGGCACAAAGCCTATGGAGATTATCCGGTTGTAGGTGTGAAATGGACACAGGCAAAAGCTTTTTGTGCCTGGAGAACGTTGAATAAAAATACGTATATAAAATCTAAAAAGAAAGGTCACGACCTGATCAATTCTTTTAGATTACCTACTGAAGCAGAATGGGAATATTCCGCCAGAGGAGGTTTAGAATCTGCAACATATCCTTGGGGTGGACCTTATACTAAAAATGACAGGGGCTGCTTTCTGGCTAATTTCAAACCGAACAGGGGAGATTACGCAGCAGATCAGGCATTGTATACTGTAGAAGCAAAATCCTATGAGCCAAATGGTTATAATTTGTATAACATGGCAGGAAATGTTTCGGAATGGACGGACTCATCCTATGACCCAAACGCCTATGAATATGTTTCTTCAATGAATCCAAATGTTCTTGATGCTTCCAACAAACGTAAAGTGGTTCGTGGAGGTTCCTGGAAAGATGTTGCTTATTTCCTACAGGTAAGCACAAGGGATTATGAATATGCTGATTCGGCCAGAAGCTATATAGGTTTTAGAACCGTTCAGGATTACATGGGAATTCAAACGACCGGAAAAAACAAAAGAGGTAAATAAATAATAAAAAAAGAATCCAAATCTTTAAATAAATAACTCAAAAAAAAACTATTATGGCATTACTTAGCAAAAAAACAATGAATTTCGCGTACGGAATGGGAGCGGCAGTTGTAATCATTGGAGCATTGTTCAAAATTACGCACCTTGAATTTGGTTTTATAACTGGAAATTTAATGCTAACCATTGGACTTGTTGTGGAAGCTGGAATTTTTGCTCTTTCGGCATTTGAGCCAGTTGATGATGATTTGGACTGGACTTTGGTTTATCCGGAATTGGCTAATGGTAAAGCAGCAGGAGTAAAAAAACCAAAAGTTGAAACTCCATCTGATGCTCAGGGATTGTTATCTCAGAAATTGGACGCCATGTTAAAAGATGCGAAAATCGATGGTGAACTGATGGCAAGTTTAGGAACCAGCATTAAAAATTTCGAATCAGCTGCGAAAGGTATTGCTCCAACTGTAGATTCAATTGCTTCGACAAAAAAATACAGTGAAGAGTTAACTTTGGCTGCAGCCCAAATGGAATCTTTGAATAGTTTATATAAAATACAATTGCAAAGCGCTTCAAGAAATGCACAAATTAATGAAGAAGTTGCTGAAAATAACTTAAAATTAAAAGACCAAATGCAGTCTTTGACTTCTAATTTGTCATCACTTAACAGTGTATACGGAGGAATGCTTTCTGCAATGAACAATAAAGGATAATTAGTTTCAAACGATATAAAAATAACAAACTAATTAGTAGAAAATATGGCAGGAGGAAAACTAACCCCTAGACAGAAGATGATAAACCTAATGTACTTGGTTTTTATCGCAATGTTAGCATTAAATATGTCCAAAGAAGTGTTGTCAGCTTTTGGGATCTTAAATAATAAAATCGTAGAGTCGAACTCTATAACTGACACCAGAAATCAATCTTCATTTGAGCAATTATCGCAAAAAGCGGTGGATCAGCCAGGACAATTTGGTGATAAAAAAGCAAAGGTTGAAAAAATCAGAGCCTTGTCTAAAGATTTTAACGATTATTTGGAGAATATTAAAACAGTTGTTACTACAAAGTTTGTAAGAGATAAAGAAGGAAATTTGCCTTACGAGCAAATGGACAAAGGGGATCTGATTGACAGAAAATTCTTTACCGGTGATAGAGTTTCTAAGGAAGGACAAGAATTTTTAGATAAGATTAATAATTTTTCAACTCAGATCAAACAAATTGGAGGAAGTTCAATTGCTGATTCTGAAATGAGAAAAATCGAAGCCAGATTTGCGACTAAGCCAATTTATTCTGAAAAAGCGGGTGCAAAATTACCTTGGATTGATTATAATTATAAAGGATTTCCACTGATTGCCACAATTACAAAATTGTCTCAATTACAGGCGGATATTAAAACAACAGAAAGTGATGTAATGACTGGAATGTTTCAGTCCGATTTAGTTGCTGCTGCCTCTCTTACTGCTTATCAACCGATAGTGGTTCTTGAAAAATCAGTTTTCTTTCAGGGGGAAGCGGTTAAAGGGAAAATTATTCTTGGAAAATTTGATCCTTCATTAAAAGCTAAATCTGTAATAGTAAATGGCTCAAGTGTTGCGGCACAAGCAGGTCAGGCTAATTTTTCTTTTGGTGCAGGTAGCATAGGGGAACACCCAATTGGAGGTTCTTTCAATTTCGATGAAAATGGTAAAGTAGTTAGTTTACCTATTAAAGATAAGTACGTAGTTGTTGCCAGACCAAAATCGGCTACAATTTCTGCTGATAAAATGAATGTTGTTTACAGAGGTGTTGTGAATCCTATGACCATCTCTTTTGCTGGTGTGTCGGCCGATAAAGTTACTGCATCTGCTCCAGGACTTAGTTCTGCAGGCGGAGGCAAATACAATATGAGCCCGGGAGCAGGAACAGAGACTGTAATCAATGTAACGGGAACGCTTCCTGACGGTTCTAAAGTTTCGGATAGAAAAACCTTTAGAATAAAAGGTATTCCTGGACCAACGGGAACTATTAGAGGAGAAATGGGTGTGGTAAAAGGACCTAAATCAAATTTGCAAATTGCTACAATTGGAGCTAAATTAGTGGATTTTGATTTTGAAGTTGGTTTGAATGTAGTTGGATTTAATTTGAAAGTAACAGGTCAGCCTACGGTTGTTGTTCAGGGAAATAAATTGAATGCACAATGTAATGCGGTTCTTTCTAAAGCGGTTAGAGGTGATCAGGTTACCATTTCTGAAATTAAAACAAAACTTGTGGGTGCCGGTAGTTATTTATTACCAAGAACATCTCCGGTAATTTTTGAAATACAATAATAAGTAGTTGTATAAACCACTACTGTATTAACTTATAATGAAATCATGATGAATCTAAGAAATTTTTTAATCGCTATTTTCTCCGCCACATGCAGCTTCTCAGCTGTAGCACAGTCTAATTTGCTTAATGCCAAAACGCCAGACCAAATAGGACTTAAAACTGCGGCACAGCTCATTTCTGATAATGATAAACCGTTGGTTTATGGTTATGTGCATGATAGAGACGTTTTGATGGGTAAAACAACTTGGGAAATAATCGATTTAAGCGAAAAGATTAATTTTTCATTATATTTTCCTATTGATACTGCCAATATTGGTTCAGACAGAAGATCTTTATATGATGTTTTGACAAAGGCAATGAGAAATGGTAAAATAACAGAAGTGTATACGGATAGTTATTTTAATACTAAAAAACCGATGAAAGACATTCAGGCTTCATTGACTCGTATTGATACAACTGACGCAGGAAGAGAGCAAATAAATGCAGGAGCTCAAATATCTCCTGAGTATATTTTGAAATCAGATCTTACGGCACAGGATGTTACTCAATATAAAATTAAAGGATACTGGTATTTTGACAAGCGTCAAAGTGAATTGAAGTATCGTTTGCTTGGAATTTGTCCTGTTACGCCTGACGTTTTCACCATGAACAGTGACGAAAAAGATTACATTGAGTTATTTTGGATCTTTTTCCCTGCTGCAAGAGACGTATTACATGAAGCCAAAGCATTCAATGATAAAAATTCAGCGATGCCGGTTTCTTTTGATCAGATTCTTAATTCAAGAAAATTCAACAGTGTCATTTACAAAGAAGAAAACGTTTATGGAGACCGATCAATTGCGGAGTATATGAAAGATAATGCTCAGAATCAATTGTTAGAGTCCGAACGAGTGAAAGAAAAAATTCGTAATTTCGAACAGGATATGTGGAATTATTAATTTCCATTTTACAATAAAAATAAAAACTCTTGCTGTAACGGTAAGAGTTTTTTTGTTTTAATGTGCGTACTTTGTATTTATTTTAAAAGGGATTACTTCAGATGATTGATTATTTAATAGTAGGTTCTGGTTTGGCAGGTATTTCATTTGCAGAGTTTGCTTTGCGTAGTGAGAAAACGATTGTGGTGTTGGATAATAATTCGCAAAATTCTTCTAAGATTGCCGGCGGTTTGTATAATCCCGTTATTCTAAAACGCTTTAGCGAAGTATGGCAGGCACAAGAGCAATTAGTATTGATGAACGAATTTTATGCTTTTTTGGAAGAAAAACTACATTGCAAAATAGATTTTAAAAGACCCATTTTAAGAAAGTTTTTCTCAATAGAAGAACAGAATAATTGGTTTGCCGCTTCCGACAAAGCAGCGCTGGCTCCTTTTTTATCCACACAGTTGATTGCTAAAAAATATTCAGGGATTGATTCTCCTTACGGATATGGCGAAGTGCTACATACAGGCTATGTTGACACGGCCTTGTTATTGGATAAATACAGGGACTATCTGAAGGAAAATAAGCTGTTTAGGGAAGAATCATTTGATTATGTTGGGTTGCAGATAGAAAGTGACAGTGTTCGTTATAAAGACATTCAAGCCAGGCATATCATTTTTGCCGAAGGTTTTGGTATGTATGCCAATCCCTATTTCCGGCATTTGCCTTTAGACGGAACAAAAGGGGAACTTTTTATTATAAAAGCACCTCAGCTGGATTTAGATGTAATCGTAAATACGAGTGTTTTTATTTTGCCGCTTGGGAACGATTTATTCAAAGTGGGTGCAACGTATAATTGGAAAGACAAAACGGATTTACCCACAGCAGAGGGTAAGAGAGAATTAGTGGAAAGAATTAAGGAAATTATTACCTGTGATTTTGAAATTGTAGAGCATTTTGCAGGCGTTCGGCCAACTGTAAAGGACAGAAGACCTCTGGTAGGAACACTTCAAAATTATAAATCAATACATATTCTCAATGGTTTGGGTACCAGAGGAGTGATGTTGGGGCCAGCAATGGCAAAAGCATTATTTGATAACATAGAATATCAAATCCCTTTAAATAAGGAAATTGACATCAGCCGATTTCTGCCTAAAGGCAAGCACTAATATTATTTTTGTTTGGTTGGTGGATCATAGGAAACAAACATATTGATATAGATGTTTCTGGACAAACGTAAAACAAAAGGGAAGGAAAGAATCAGGGAGGCAATTATTGCAATAAAGGCAACTTTTAGGCTGGAACCAAAAATCACAAAAGAGATGATAAAGGCAGCTATTCCAATCGCCACATTCAATCCGTAACTGACATACATGGCACCATAAAAGAACGAAGGTTCGATTTGATATTTTAAACCACAATGACTACAATTGTCATGCATTTTTAAAATTTTGCTGAAATGTAGTGGATTTTTATCCAAATACATACTCTCATTCTGACATTTAGGACAAGTTCCTGTTAAAATGCTATATAATTTGGATCCTTTTTTTAACATTTGCAAAAAAATTAATTTTTCCTTTTTTAGAGTTGCAAATTTACACATTCAAAAAGGAATAAAATAACAATACATGCTTAATATACACAATTTATCCGTTTCGTTTGGCGGTACTTATTTATTTGAAGAAGTTACCTTTCGATTGGGTGCTGGAGACCGTGTGGGTCTTGTCGGGAAAAATGGGGCCGGAAAATCGACCATGCTTAAAATGTTGGCAAAAGATTTTGCTCCTGATTCGGGTGTTATTTCTCAGGAGAAAGATCTTCGAATGGGATTCTTGCGTCAGGATATCGATTTTGAACAAGGAAGAACGGTTCTGGAAGAAGCCTATGAAGCTTTTACAGAAATTAAAATTGTGGAGAAAAAGCTCGAAGAAATTAATCACCTGCTGGTTACCCGTACCGATTATGAAAGTGATGAATACGGACAAATTATAGAAGACCTATCGGATTATACCCATCGTTTTGAATTATTAGGAGGGTACAATTACGTTGGCGATACCGAGAAAATTCTTCTTGGGTTAGGTTTTAAAAGAGAGGTGTTTGACAATCAAACCGAAACTTTTTCCGGTGGATGGAGAATGCGTATCGAGCTGGCCAAATTATTATTACAGGCGAACGATGTTTTGTTGCTGGATGAGCCTACGAATCACCTGGATATCGAAAGTATCATTTGGTTAGAAAGTTTTCTTCGTAATTATCCTGGCGTTGTGGTGATTGTTTCACACGATAAAATGTTTTTGGATAATGTGACCAACAGAACGATCGAAATTTCTCTTGGAAAAGCATATGATTTCAATAAGCCTTATTCGCAATATTTAGAATTGCGTCACGAAATTCGTGAAAAACAGTTGGCAACACAAAAAAATCAAGCCAAAAAAATTGAAGAAACGGAGAGATTAATTGAGAAATTTCGAGCCAAAGCCTCTAAAGCTTCGATGGCACAATCGTTAATAAAAAAATTAGATAAAGTAGAACGTATTGAAGTTGATGAAGATGACAACTCGGTGATGAATATTTCTTTTCCAGTTTCTAAAGAGCCGGGACGCGTAGTTATCGAAGCCGAAAATGTAACGAAAAGCTACGGTGATAAGACGATTTTGAAGGATATCAATCTGTTAGTGGAACGAGGGAGCAAAATTGCATTCGTTGGACAAAACGGACAGGGAAAATCGACTTTCATTAAAGCCATTGTCGACGAATTTGAATACAAGGGGAATATCAAGTTAGGTCATAATGTACAATTGGGTTATTTTGCTCAAAATCAGGCAGAATATCTGGATGGTGAAATCACCTTGCTGCAAACGATGGAAGATGCTGCAGCAGACACCAACCGAATGAAAGTACGCGATATGCTGGGTTCTTTCCTGTTTCGTGGTGACGATGTTGATAAAAAAGTAAAAGT
Organism: Flavobacterium kochi; assembly: GCF_048286715.1. NCBI lineage: Bacteria > Pseudomonadati > Bacteroidota > Flavobacteriia > Flavobacteriales > Flavobacteriaceae > Flavobacterium > Flavobacterium kochi. The sequence goes on along the minus strand of NZ_JBLVPW010000017.1, from coordinate 96,063 downwards.
CCTTTCTGGAGGCGAAAGAAACCGTTTGGCGTTATGTAAATTGTTGTTGCAGCCGATAAATGTTTTGCTGATGGATGAGCCTACAAATCACCTGGATATCAAATCAAAAAATGTTTTAAAAGCGGCCCTTCAAAAATTTGGCGGTACTTTATTGCTGGTTTCCCACGATAGGGATTTTTTGCAGGGAATGTCAAATTTGGTATATGAATTTAAAGACCAGAAAATAAAAGAATATTTAGGAGACATTAATTATTTCCTGGAGCAACGCAATATGGAAAATATGCGTGAAGTGGAGAAAAAAGATGCCCAAAAAGCAGCGGCACCTAAAGAAAGCAACAAAGCTTCTTACGAAGACCAAAAGAAAGGAAAGGGCTTGCAAAATAAATTAAGCAAAGTGGAGAGTCAAATCAAGCAATTGGAAAAAGACATTCAAAACGATGACAAAATGCTCGCTTCCAACTATGATAAACATATTGAAGATGCTAAATTTTTCACGGCCTACAACAAGAAGAAAGCCGAATTGGATAAACTGCTGTCAGATTGGGAAGCCGTTCAGGAAGAAATAGATAATTTATAATAAAGAAAGAGAGAGTTCCTAAATTTTAGGAGCTCTTCTTTTTTAGGCAATAATCCCAATGCTTTTGGAGTGTGAAATGGCTTCACTGCTATTTTTAAAATAACAGACAGAAACTTTCAAGGTTTCTAAATTTTTCAAAACAGCTGTTACTTTTTCTTTTTTAGCGTCACCGGTCTGTCTGATATAAACTGCTTTTACGGTAACCGGGAAAATTTTACAAATTGCTTCGTACAAAAAGGCATCATGTTGTGAATCGTCGCCCAGGAGAACGTATTCTAAATTGGGGTAGAATTCCAGTATATGTTTTATCTTGTCAAACTTATGATTGTGATTGCCTCTGCCGGTCAGAAAAAAATCGGTCAGACTCGTTTTAATGTCCTTTAACAGTAAAACAGCTTTTGGCAGCTGATGGATTTCGGTGAATTTTATAATAAAACGGTACAAATTCCACTCGCTGCTCGAAACATAGAAAAAAGCATTGAACTCTTCTTTGTTTTCTCTTCCGGCCGTACTTAATGCCTGATAGTGCGTGACAACGTCTTCATAAATTCTTCTTTTGTTTATATTTTTGAATAACAAAACATATAATTTCTTTAAAGGATTCAACGTATGCGATACTAAGAAGGTATCGTCAATATCGGATATAATGCCTAAATTACCTTTGTGGGGGCGAATGTAGCTGTCTATGATGGTTATCGTTTCATTATTGTAAACAATGCTTACCTGATAGTCAATCCAGCCATAACGGGTATACTGGTCTAATGGCACGCAAAATTTAAAATAACCGTCCTTCAGTGTTTTGGTATGGATCTTAACTTTATTATGCTCTAAATACACATCAGCATTTGCCTGTGTTTTAATTCGGAACATACCAATGACCGAAGTGGCGTTTTTGATATTTTTTTTCTGAAAATCATAATCTTTGGCTGTAGTCGGTCTAAAAACATGACCCATAACTATTAATTCCTGTTCATTAGCATAGCCACGGTATAATTTTAAAATAGGCTTCATTTATTTAGTACTTTTGAGTTGAATTATAAGTTGTACGTTTTTCACCAATAAAAGTAGGTAAATTTTGAGAAAGAATATCATAATGGTTGTTAATCCTATTTCCGGAAATATTGATAAAGCAGAACTTATTGCGGCAGTAACGCTTTTTGTCGAAAAAGAAAACCTGAATCTTGTCATTTACACCACTTCGGGAGTTGCTGATATTGTCAATATAAAAGCGCTTTACAATACCTACAAGCCGGAACGAATTATTGTAGCCGGAGGTGACGGAACAATAAAGATGGTAGCCGAGGCAATGGAAAGGCATGATGTGATTCTTGGAATTTTACCGGCTGGTTCTGCCAATGGCTTAGCTGTAGATTTGAATTTGCCCTCAACAGTAGAAGAGAATTTAGAAATTGCTTTTCATAATAATTTTATGGAAATCGATATGATTTCCATCAATGGAAAAAAAAGCATTCATCTAAGTGATTTGGGTATTAATGCCGAAATGATTAAGAACTATGAAAAAAGCAGTATTCGTGGCAAATGGGGCTATTTTTTACAGACTTTCAGCACTTTAATTGATTTAGATGATCCTTTCACTGCTACGATTACCGGGGATTTTGAAACCATAGAATGTACGGCAAGAATGATTGTCATCGCTAATTCTAAAAAATATGGCACAGGAGTTTCCATTAATCCGAATGGATTGATGGACGACGGGAAGTTTGAATTGGTTATTTTGAAAAACCTGGATTTAGTGGTGCTTGGCAAAATAATCACTGGAAATATGCCAATAGATTCCGAAGATGTTGAGATAATTTCAACCGATAAAGCAATAATAACGACAAATGTACCGGTTAATTTTCAAATTGATGGGGAATATTTTGGGACAGAAACAAAGCTGAATATCGAAATTTTACCCAAACAAATGAAAGTTGCAATACCTAATCCAAATCCAATTGCTGAAATTATTTAAATGGATTTCGTTCCTGCCAAATCGTCTCGGGTTCTAAATATTTAAAAATTTTAGGCATATGGGAGTTAATTATGGGATTGCTATGTTCTATAAAACCATACATTTTTACAGGTTTTGCTCCTACAGAACTTTTAATTTCCAGAGCGGTCCTTGCAAAGACGATTTCCTTAAAACCTTTATTGATGGAATAGGCAATCATGTCGTATAACATATTCAAATACAGCATTTTTTCGCGTTGAATGCTTTCATCATATCCTAGGAAATAAGTGTCCATCACTTCGCCATTTTTTATTAAAGTATTGAAACCAATTAGTTTTTCATCAATGAAATAGCCATAAAAAAGGAATTTATCGCTGAAGATTTCTTTAAAAATTCTAAAATGATTTTTCGGAAGGAAAAAAGTATTGAAAGGAGCATTTTTAGCTACATGAATATACAGATCATAAATAGTATCTTCATAGGCAATGATGTCTTCCAGATGCATTTTCCTTTTTTTAACCGCATCAGCCTTTTTTTGGGCTCTTTTATACTGGTCTCTGTATTTTTTTGAAAGAGAATCAATGTAATCTTGCTCTGATTTCCAATTTTTATCGATGGTAAAAACCATATTGGGTTGCGTTGAAAACTGATAATCATTTTTGAATTCCGGTATGGCAAAGCTTTTAATTTCTGCTGCGTCAAAATCTTTAAAGGAGGTAATATGAATCTTTTTGCCTTTAGATTCAAACATTTTTTTCAATGCCGCTGCAGCCAATTTTAATGTTTGTAACCCTTCCTTTTTATCGATAGTATTGGAAAAAACAAAAGAATTTTGTCCGGTCAGCATGTTGTTGCCAATAAGTAATACATGGGAACAAAAATTTCGGAAAGTAAAATTACGTACAGCGGTTTTGACGCATTTGTCACGTTCTCCAAAAGATTCCAATAGATTTAGATCTAAAAACTGAGAGACTGCAATGCCAACTAAACTGTCATTTTTAAATATTCCGATAAAATGACAAATCATATTGTCCGGAGCTGCCTTTTCTAATACTTTCAGATAATTTTTAGATAAAAAAACAGTTGAAATAGCTAAATCATTCCAGTCTTTTGGAAGTTGAGCGGCGGAATTATAAATTTTAAAAGAATAAGAAGGATCCAAATTGAATTTTAATTTTCAACAAAATTAGTTAATTAAGTTAAAGTATTGTGCTATGATTCTAATTTAGCTAACTTTATATGAATAAAAAAGAAAATTATGGAAACGTACACAGAGCAAACCGTTCAATCCCAATTAGCAGCGCTAAAGGACTGGCAATTCATTAATAACGGAATCGAGAAAAAGTTTAAATTTTCAGACTTTACCCAGGCATTAGGTTTTATAGTGCAAGTAGGAGTGATGGCTGAGAAAAGAAATCATCATCCGGAATTATTTAATGTGTATAATAAAGTGACGATCCGGCTGACGACTCACGATGCTGCAGGAGTTACGGACAAGGATATAGAATTGGCCAATGCTATTGAAAAAATACAATAAAAAAATCTCGTCTCTTAGAAAAGACGAGATTTTTTACTATCAATTTATTTTTTAAACCCAGCCACAAATAATCCCACCCATAATCATAAAGCAAACGATCCAGAAACCACCGGTTACCAGGGTGTATTTGAAACTTCTTCTTTCGTACAAGGCGTTGGTTCCAATTACAGGCAGAATAATAAACAAGCCTGCTATAAAACCATGTAAGGCACCATGTTTAAAAGTTCTGTAGGTTTTTCCATAAGCATTCATGTAATTTTGAAGAATTGAAGGGTCTACATTTGGAATGTTAAGTGCTGCCGAGTAAGCGCCCATTTGATGAATAACTATTGTTTGTAAGACCAGCGTAATTAAAAAGGCGTAAAGCAGTGACATACCGAATATTAAAAGCATGTTCCCTCCTTTCGTTTTTTCTTCAGTCATTCCTGATTCTTTCATCCAGATTGTCCCAAAAACTTTTGGATGATACCAAACAAATCCTACTACAAGTGTTGACGCTGCAGCAACTAAAAGTGCCAAATAGTTCATTTCCATAAAACTGATTTTTTTAAAGGTTAGTAAAACAAATTTAGCAAATTATTGTTTAACAAAATTTTATATTTTTTGTAAGATATAACGCTATAAAAAGGATTAAATAATGTACTTCATCGATTTTATTTGCAGATTGCTCATATTGTATGTAGATTTATGTGTATTATTAGTAAAAAGGTTGTAAGTCATGAAAAATATAACTACTCTATTTTTAACTGTTTTGTTTTCTGTTTCCATGTTGGCTAATGTGTCTCTGTCAGAGAAAGATGCGCTTGTAAAATTGTATCAGGCAACAAATGGAAGTCAATGGACTGTAAAATGGGATTTATCATCACCGGTTGCTACTTGGTATGGTGTTAAATTGCAAGGTGAAAAAGTGGTTTCAATAAATTTGGCCAATAATAATTTAAAAGGCGAAATTCCAGATGATATTGTCAACTTAGTTGGTCTTCAAGAATTGGATTTGCATAAAAATCATATTTCGGGTTCAATTCCTTCTTTTATTGGAAATTTAAAAGAATTAAAAGTATTAAACCTGTCCTTCAATAAATTATCAGGTGCAATTCCTTCCTCGGTTTGTACAATGAGTAATTTAAAAGACCTGGAGTTATACATGAACATGCTTTCAGGTGAATTGCCTGCACAAATTGGAGCTTTAAAACAATTAGAAGTGCTTTCATTATATAATAATGAAATAACAGGACAAATTCCGACTTCACTTTATGATATGAAAACCATAAAAGTTTTATTGCTGAGCAGTAATAAACTTACTGGAGCATTAAGCCGTGATGTGGTAAATATGACTGCTCTTGAAAATCTTAGTTTGTTTGATAATAAAATGATCGGTCAAGTACCATTTGAATTGGAAAAATTGAATAACCTTAAAGAAATGAATATTTCTTATAATATGTTTAATGGATTGGTATCTAAAAATTTAGCCGTTTTGGATACGTTAAATATGACAATGATAAATGATAAAGGAGTGGCTGTTTTGTTAGATGTAACTACTAATAAAAATACAGCTATCGTTTCTGAAGATTAGTTTTTTAAATTAAGTAAGAGTGTAAAAAACTCTTTAGAAAATGAGGTTTAGTTTTTTTTTGAATAAGTTAATTTAATAAGTTTAGTTAGAAAAACCTGTGTGGCTTGTTGCTTCACAGGTTTTTTTTTGTTCCATAGTATATCGAGGAGCCGATTCAGAGAAATGTATATTGGGTTAATAGCAGTTCGGGGGCAAATGAAATCTCATTTTCTTTTAGAGAATCGAATTTTATCGACAGTGTCGAGAAAATGTTTTCGCTGATCATAGTTGCCTTCGAATTTTATTAACACTGTCGATAAAATCTGCGAATAGGTACTGTATAAGTATCTAAATCGGTATAATTGAGGAACCGAAATCCCTTTAATATATTTCGATCTTTAAGCAATTTATTTGACATTCTTCCCGATTTTCCTATACTCCCAGAGATTTTGCGCAGGGAAAATCCCAATTCTTTCATTCTAATGATTTCTTGTATCATAATTTATCTTGGTATTTTTATTCTTTATATACTGTGATTTAGTTATCACAAAATACGGGTAAAAACATCACATAAGAATGGTCCACTTTGGATCGGAATCTGTGGCACCCGTTTTTTTCTCGAGATTTTGATTTCATTTTTGGGTTAATTGTCGTGCCACTGGCACGACAATCTGTTTAACGTATTTGGCTACTTCGTTTTGTAAAATATTTTGGTTACTGCGAGTCCCAATATTGGATTAGAATATCTTATCCCCTTTTTATTTGTCATATAAAATGGAGATACTTACAGAGCCTTTACAAATCATTTCTTGCTGTATTTAAATAGGTTAGCATTATAAAGTAGATACATATTGAAGTGCCAAAAGTTAATAAATAAAAATTCAGTTTTAAAATTTATAAGATAATTATTATATATTTGATTGAATATAAAGTCAAATTACCCTTCGTAAATCTGCCCTGATTTAGGTATATACACGAAGGTTTGTTTCGTATTTATGTAGGTTAGCTCTCAGTTTGGCGGAATCGAAAAAAAATTAAAAAAACGAAATACTAACTATTCAGGATAAAAAAATATGAAAAAATTAAATTTAATTATTGTACTATTTTTCTCTTTAAGCAGTTTTTCGCAAGATGTAAATGATAAAATAAAATTGTTTGAAAACAATTTAAATCATTGGGATAAATCAAAAAGTAAAAAATGGTCTTTAAAAGAAAGAATGGCTTTCTATGAAGTTAACGCAGTAAGTATTGCAGTAATAAAGGATTACAAGGTAGAATGGGTGAAAGCCTATGGATATGCTGATGTTTCCGAAAAGAAATTAGCAACTACTCAAACACTTTTTCAAGCAGCCTCGATAAGTAAGTCCATCAATAGTCTTGGTGTTTTAAAACTAGTTGAAGAAGGAAAATTAAGTTTAGATACCGATATAAATGATTATTTAAAAGAATGGAAGTTTCCATACGATTCAATTTCAAAAGGGAAGAAAATTTCACTTGCAAAATTATTAAGTCATCAGGCTGGTCTTTCAACCTCTGGTTTTGCAGGTTATAAAAGGGGAAAGGATATACCAACAACAATAGAAATTCTTGATGGATTAAAACCAGCCAATTCACAGGCTGTGCGTTCTATATTTGCGCCAGATTTAAAATTTCAATATTCGGGAGGTGGAATTACGATTTCTCAATTAATTCTTGAAAACGTAACAGGCGAAAAATATGAAGATTATATGATGAAGAATATTTTAACCCCATTGGAAATGAACAATAGTTCATACAATCAACCTCCTGATAAAGGAAGAGAAAATATACTTGCAACAGCATATAACGCCTATAGCAAAGAAGTAAAAGGAAAGTTTCACATTTATCCTGAAAAAGCAGCAGCTGGATTATGGACCAATCCAACAGATTTGGCGAAATATATAATTGAGACTCAATTGTCCTTATTAGGAAAATCGAATAAAATATTATCTAAGGAAATGTCTATTAATAGGCTCGATAATAAACTTGGGGTTTTTACTATGGATTTTGAAGGCGTAAAATATTTTACTCATAGTGGCGGTAACGAAGGTTTTAGATGCAATTACATTGGTAGTTTTGAAAATGGAGACGGAATTGTAATTATGACAAACGATGGTTCAGGAAGAATAATACACGACATAACTTGTAGTATTGCAAGTATGAATAATTGGAAAAACTTCCCCCTTGAATTAAGAAAAGAGTCAATTTCTTTAGCCATTAGAAAAGAATGCTTAAAAAACATTAAACAAGGAATACAATATTATAAAAAACTTAAAAAGGATAATTACAACGAATATAATTTTTCTGATGAAAGCGAATTAAATTCATTGGCTTATGATTTTTTAGGAAATGATAAAATAGCATCAGCATTTGAAATTTTTAATCTTAATGTAAATGAATTTCCAAACTCAAGTAATGTTTACGACAGTCGTGGTGAATCCTATTTTCATAAAAAAGATTATTTATTATCAAAAAAAGATTATTTAAAATCATTAGAATTAGATCCTACAAATCAAAATGCAAAAGAAATGCTTTTAAAGATTGAAAAATTAATGTAAAATAAAATCGAATAGGAGGATGTGTGCTTTAGATTTTTGAACCGGTCACAATTTGTGACCAGTTTTTGTCCAGCCGAGAAAACAGTTAATTTAGTCCCAAACCTCTTGTAGCAAATGTTGTAGCCATTTTAAAAACATATTAATGAAATTAAAGTTTTGCATATTTGTTATTTTAATATTTGCTTTTCAGGCTTGTGAAAAGAAAGTAGACAATAGGTTTACTAAAACTTGGTATGATACAGAATATAGAACTCCAGGAAGAACAACTATGCAAATCAAAAATGATTCAACTTTTAATTACAGAGCAGCTAGTTGTATGTGGCGTTGTACTTCAAAAGGAAATTGGAAAGTCTTTGGAGACACAATTGAATTAAATAGCACAAGTATTGACACATGTTACAATATGTTTCCTTTTGCAGATTGTCCTAAATATGGAACATATTATGACAAAAAAATACTATCAACAATTCCTAATTGTACTGCCGAAAGTGAAACTGATTACATCATTTTTAAAAATGAAAAGTTTTACCTCAAAAAAGATTCTCATATGAGAAAAGCAAATTCAAATTGTCCAGATTCGTTAAGCATAGTTTTTGCGAAAACAGAAAAAAAGAAGAAAAACGGCTATTAACATTTGGTACAATTGATTTGGGTACTTGGCTTAATTTGAAAATGATTTTGTATTTGGGTTGTTTTGGCAAATTCGAAAATAAGGCTTAATTTAGTCCCAAACCCGCTGTAGTAGCGGGACGTTAGGCGTCATTGTATTGCGACACCCAGCGCTCAGTCATTTGGGATAAGAAACAAAAAAACAACTAAAAAAATATAAATTATGGCACTTATCAATCCGCATATTAACTTCAACGGAAATGCTGAAGAAGCATTCAATTTTTACAAATCAGTATTTGGTGGAGAATTCGCAAAGATTATACGCTTCAAAGATATATCAAGCCCTGAATATCCAATAGCAGAAAATGATGCAAATAAGATAATGCACATTGCTTTGCCAATTGGCAAAAACATTTTAATGGCCAATGATGTTCCAGAAAGTATGGGACAAGTAAATGAAAATGAAAACAGGTCTAAGATATCTATTAGTTCAGAAAGTCGTGAAGAAGCCGACAAATTATTTAGCGGACTTTCATCAGGCGGAAATATTGAAGTGGCTATTGGCGACAGTCCTTGGGGTTCATATTTTGGAATGTTTAGAGACAAATTCGGTATTGAATGGATGGTGGATTTTGACCCAAAATATAAAGGAAAAGTATAAGCGAAAAACAACGAACGCCTAACATGTTGCAAAGTGGGAAGATGATGTATTAATTGCTATTGATGATTTTAAATTTCCAAATTGATGAAAATACGTTGCGTGAATAATACGGGAGAGTCTTTACGACAATTTGAGTACAAGTCGTTAGAGAAAAATATGATGGGTAGATTTGGAGCTACTGGTTATAGTGAATATAATCAATTAACTCTAGGTAGAGAGTATTTGGTTATGGGGATAATAATTTTTGAAACTTACCAAGGCTTTTTAGTTGATGATGATGGATTTATTTCTGCTTGCCCATGCCTCTTGTTTGAAGTAATTGATAACAAAACAAATTTCAATTGGCATTTTAGATTAATAGAAAAGGATGAAAATATATATCCTTTTATACAGGCAATTTTTGGCTACCCAGAGCTATGTTCTGACAAAAAAAGCTTATGAGAATCTCATTGTGGAAAAGGATAAGGAAGCTCAACAAATATACTTCAGACGTAAAGTGGAGTTAGAAAAAGAAATATCATAAATATCAGATTAATTCAATTGCTAGGATAGACATGTCTGAAATCTCTGCACTTGCTTACTGATAAAATTATGTCTGGTCAATTTGTAGAATTAAAAAAAAAGTCCCCAAAAATAATGCTTGATCCAGATAATACTTGATCTGAAAACATATCAAAAAAGTAGTTGATAAAATTAAAAACATCAGTGATTGAGGGGGTGGAGGAAATGTCGGGAACAAAATAAGGATTAAAAATTTAGTGTTTCCAGGCGGGTTGTCCATTAGGGTTGAAAACAGTGAGTGCCTAACAAAAAAGTGAACGGTATTTTGGACTAATCGTAGTGATGATAGGGGTTAAGGAAGATTAAAAATGAAAAAACCATCAAAATGTTGATGGTTTTTTCTTGGTAGCGGGTAATCTTAAAAAATCTAATGAATTTCTGGAAGATTATTATAAAATTGTTTGTGTTAATGATGATCTTTAAACAGGTATGTTTTTTAAATTAGTTCCCCTTTATTTTTACGGGACAATTTTCGAACCATTTTTTAGCTGATTTGAGAAAATTGAGTAGAACGGATTATTGAATTAGGAATGTTAGGATGTAAATTATTATGATTCGAATATCTCTAAAGCATATGCAATGAATATTGTTTGCTTCGAAAGCATGATGCTTCGGATAGCATTATTTAAAGCTATATGCTATTTCAATTTTTAACAATTCCTGTCTTATGCATTTGGAAATAAAATCTCGTTCAGTTTTTCAAAAGCTTCCTTATGTTTTTGAAGCGGCATTTGTTCCAGATTTATCATTTTCCAACGAACCGATGGAAGATTAGCGATTGCCTGAACATTATCCATTTCCATTAGGCTCCAATCAGGAGTTTTGTTTTTAAATGATAACAAAAATTTCTTTTCATTTTCGGTCATTTGAGAATTAATTTGCTCAATTAAATTTTCTCTAGCTTCTTCAAGTTGTTCTAATGGGATGTCTACTTGAGCCATTTGCATGAACTCCGTTTTATAAATTTCACTTATGTCTTTACGGTTTGGTGCTAAGAGTTCAGACATAGGTCTTTGATGACTAATTAAAAACACCAGAAATGTTTTTCTGAGATTTTCCGTTAATCCTTCATTTTCGAGAAGAAACTTTACATCAAATAAATCTCTGGGATGTTGCCTGTCTAAAGCGGCACACAATTTTCCAGCATACAAATCAGGAAGAGATGCTACTTGCATTTCGACATATCCAAATTCTCTTTCTACTTCTTCACTAACTTCCATTCTCTCTTCAGGGAAAACAGTTCCTCTGATTACTGGCGATAACTCTACTTTGATTCGGACTTCTCCTTGACTTACAATTAGTCTTAGTGCTTCACTTTGTTCATGTGCGTCTTGTACTTTGCTACCAGGTAGTGTTTGGACTATTAGTTTACTTATACGGGACAATGCAGCTCTTATATTTATTAATGCCGTTTCGCGATCATCCATTGGTATGTAAAGTAAATCAATGTCGACCGAAAGTCGAGGAAGTGCTCTGTAAAATAAATTGATTGCAGTGCCTCCTTTAAGGGCAAAACATTTCTCGGTATCTACTAATGGTAATACACGAACTAAAAGTTGTACTTGTTTACTGTATATATTATTTGCATCTATAGCCATTCCGGGACTGTTATTTTATATTTATTATCTAATTTCCCTTCTTTTACTATCATTCGATTTCCTGAACCCAATGTAATACTTTCTCTGTTGATTTTACTTAGCCAAACATAATTATGGCGGTCAGCAAACCAAAAGAAAAGCCGTTTAACTTTTACATTTTGACATCCTTCTAATACTTTTTGAAGGCTTCGTGGTGATAATGTGGTCAGTCCTTGCATTAATTGGTCAGCATGTTCAAAAGTTACTTTTTGTGGCACGTCTAAAAGTACTTCGAGGTATGCTCTTTCCGGTGATGATAGTATTAGTTTTTTATTATAGTTATCCCAATCTCTTTCGGTTATAAAAAAATATGTTCGTTTGTTTTTATTTGATTCTATTTCGTTTTCTTGTACACTTTTACCAAATAAACTGTTCGTAGTATGTCTAACAAAATTTACATTCAAAGTCAATTTAGCAACCCATTCTGGTAGTTGATCATTTCCATACAAATGCACTCTTTTATTTTCAGAGAATGATAAATAATGTGATAAGCCTTGCATTTCGAGCGCCGTTAATCCTCCTATTACCAAATCCGTATTCAGTATAGATTGTAAGGAGTACGCCACCGATTGCCAGGTTATTTTAGTCGCGTTTCTGACATATATCCCTTTGCTTATGGATTCTAGTTGGTTGCTCTTTACCAAATTATCTATTGCATGACGACTGAAATTATTTTCCATAAGCCATCTACGGGTAGCAATTACTCCTTCCGGCAATATTTGATATAATTCTTTTCTTCGGGCTACATTGACAGCCATAATTTAAAAGTTTAGTGTTTTGCGGTGATTATCGCCGCTATGTAAAGGTAGTGTAAATTATTTAATTTACAAATTATAATTTTGGCGGCGATAATCGCCGCCAAATGAAAATTATTTAAACTATCTATAAAAACTAATAAGTCGGTATTCCAGTTCAAAGTGGTTTTTCGTCGATTTTGGTGATCGAGAATCAACTTGGATAACAACATTTTTCTTAATAATTAAAAGCCAGTCCTTTCATTTTGTCTATTAGGGCAGAAAGCAGGAGGTATCTAGCCAAAAAAGTGAACGGTATTTTTAGTTTGATCGCTGTGGTGATAGGACCTTTCATTACTAGTAATTAAAGGTATTGAAGAGCAAATGGATAGGAACGAAAAAAAAATATCTAACCACAAAAAACATATAGAAAAAGTGGTTGATAAAGATAAAAATATCAGTGATTGCTGAGGTATAGGAGATTTCGAGAACAAAACAGGAAATTCAAAATTTCGTGTTTCCAGGAGGCTTGTCCATTAGAGCCAAAAATAGATCTAACCAAAAAAGTGAACAATGTTTTTGACCTAATCGCAATTATTAAAGGGGTTAAAGGAGGTGTTAAAAATGAAAAAACCCATCAAAATATTGATGGGTTCCTCTCAGTAGCGGGTAATCTTAAAAAATCTAATGAATTTCTGGAAGATTATTATAAAATTGCTTGTGTTAATGATGATCTTTAAATAAGTAAAGTTTTAATTTAAAACCCCTTTGTTTTTAAATCATTATGTTTCGAATTGCAAAGTCCAATGATATTGATCACCTAATTCAGGAATAAAATGACCACCCCTATTTTTCATTAAAAACTACTTTTTTTATCTTTTAATTAGTATTCAAGTATCAGATATGCTTAACTAGATCTCCGCGCTAAGTTAGTATATCAATTGGTCTAATATGGAAAACCGTAAAATTAATCAAATCAATAATCTCAAATTTGTTCAGTTACATTGTGCTCATATCGTATTTGTAAAATAAACCGAATAATGTTAATAACTATTTTTTCAGTATAGCTATTATGTATATTTAATTAAATATATTTGCAGTATAAACATTATGTATAAAATGACACTAAACGAAGTAATAACAAAAGAAGGGTTATTTTCTGGATATTCATTCAGAGAAAAAGTTGAACATAATCCCGATGGGCATGTTGGCATTATTCAAATGAAGGACATTTTTAATGATTATTCAAACTTTGATTTTTTAAATCTTGATAAAGTTAGTGATATTTTATTTAAAGATAAATTTTACCTTACCAAAGGAGATATTTTATTCGTTTCTAAAGGAGTTAACAACTATGCAATAGCAATTGATAATGTTGCTTTTCCAGTGGTTGCCTCTGCCACTTTCTTTATCATTAGAGTTAACAAAGAAAAAATCCTCCCGGAATACCTAGCATGGTTTATGAACCAGAAAGAGGCTCAAAATTATTTCTCTGAGAAAAAAGCAGGAACCTATGTTCCAAATCTGAATAAACAAGACATTATGGATTTGCCTTTAAAAGTTCCGCCTCTCAAAATCCAAAACTACATTGCCAAAACGGCGATACTTCTCAATCAAGAAGTGTCAATTTTAGAAAAAATAAAAACGAATCGAAAAGAATTAATACAAACACAACTTATAAACCTTATTAAAAATGACTAATACAAGACCAACGCAAGACCAGATTAATAAAAGCCTTTGGTCAGCCTGTGATACTTTCAGAGGAGCTTTCGACTCCTCTGAATACAAAAACTACATATTAGTTTTCATGTTTATGAAATACATGAGTGATGTTTGGAAAGATCACTATGAAGAATACCAAAAACAATATGGGGACGATGAAGAATTAATCCAAAGAAAACTGCAAAGAGAACGTTTTGTTTTACCTGATAACTGTTCTTTCGATTACTTATATGAAAAAAGAAACGATGCAAATATTGGAGAAGAAATCGATAAAGTATTAGCTAAAATTGAAGATAAAAATCTATCAAAACTCGAAGGTGTTTTCAGAAATATATCATTTAACTCCGATAAATTAGGGCAAACCAAAGACCGTAACAGAAGATTAAAAAACCTGTTAACTGATTTTGCAAATCCAGTATTAGATTTCAGACCTTCAAAATTAGGAAAAGTTGAAGATGTTTTAGGAAATGCATATATGTACCTCATTGGGGAATTTGCCAGTGGTGCGGGGAAAAAAGGCGGGGAATTTTATACTCCGGATGAAGTGAGTGAATTATTGGCCCGATTAGTCAACCCAAAACCTGGAGATAGAATATGCGATCCTACTTGCGGTTCCGGTTCTCTATTGATTAAAGTAGGCGAACAAGTAAAAGATAAAGCAGGTAATCGTTCCAAAGATTTTGCATTATACGGTCAAGAAAGCAATGGGGACACATGGGCATTAAGCAAATTGAACATGTTTCTACACGGTATGGACAGTGCTCGAATTGAATGGTGTGACACTATCAACAATCCACAACTTATTGAAGGCGACCACCTGATGAAGTTTAATATTGTGGTGGCAAATCCGCCTTTTAGTTTAGATAAATGGGGTGCTGAAAATGCTGAAACAGACCGTTTTCAAAGATTCCTTAGAGGAACTCCTCCCAAGAGTAAAGGAGATTATGCTTTTATCTTGCACATGATAGATACTACTCTTCCTGATGGAAGAATTGGAGTGATTGTACCTCATGGAGTATTATTCAGAGGAAGTGCCGAAGGCAAAATTCGTCAAAAATTAATTGAAGAAAACCTACTCGAAGCAGTTATTGGCTTACCAAGTAATTTATTCTTTGGTACAGGTATTCCGGCAGCCATAATGATATTCAACAAAGCAAAGAAATCTAAAGAAGTTCTATTCATTGATGCCAGCAAAGAATACCAAGATGGAAAAAAGCAAAACAAACTTCGTGAAGACGATATAGAAAAAATTGTAAGTGTTTATCAAAATTTCGCGGCTGTCGAAAAATACAGTAGCGTGGTATCATTACAAGAAATAAAAGACAACGATTTCAACCTCAACATACCTCGTTATGTTGATACATTTGAAGAAGAAACCCCTATAGATTTAGCTCTAGTAAAATCTGAAATTACAACTTTAGAGAGCGAGTTGGTTGCTGTAAGAAAGGAAATGGAAGAGTATTTAAATGAATTGGGACTATGAGTGATGAATTAGTTGTTAGAGCAAGAAAAGCTATACCACATGGTACAGCTAGGAAACTTTGGGTTAAGTCTGGTGGTAGATGTCAATATGATAGTTGTAATATTCCTTTATGGAAAGACAGTTTGATGCAAAAAGATTTAAACAAATCATACATATCTCATATTGTTGGCGCAAAAGAAGATGGTCCTAGAGGTGATGCTAAATTATCTAAAGAACTGGAAACCGATTTTGAAAATCTTTTACTTCTTTGTGATGAATGTCATAGAAGAATTGACAAAAGGGAAGTTGAGACCCATACTAGAAGCTCGCTTATAGAAATGAAAAAAAAGCAGGAGAGAAATATTGAGCTTTTGACTAGCTTAACTCCTGATAAAAAGAGTCATATTGTTTCTTTTACTGCTAAAATAGGTTCTTTTGAACCAACGGTTAATTTTGAAGATTGTATTCAGGCAATATTGCCGGAATACTATCCTGTTAGCGATAACATAATTCAACTTGGAACCTCAAATTTGGCAATTAAAGACAATAAAGAAAATTATTGGGAGATTCACTCAAATCAACTGGAAGAAGTGGTGAAACAACAAATAAAACCTCTTGTTGTTCAAGAAAAAACACCACACTTTTCGGTTTTTGCTTTGGCACCACAACCATTACTGATTAAACTTGGAACATTAATTTCTGAATTATCAATTAGCGAAATATACCAGCTTCACCGGGAACCAAAACAAACTTGGAAATGGCAAAATGACGAGGATGCTGTTGAAGTAAAATTGATTGAACCAACAGAAATATATTCTGAGGTTGCATTAGTTATAAGTTTAAGTGACAATGTTTCGGATGATAGAATTCATAATGTTTTAGGAAATGAAGTTTCAATTTGGAAAGTTACGGTTGATAATCCAAATCGTAATGTTTTGAAGAACAAACAGACTCTCATCAATTTTAAAAACCAAATAAGAAACGCTTACAGCAAAATAAAATTCCAGCATCCAAATGACAAACCAATTCATGTTTTTCCCGTTATGCCAAATTCCTGTGCAGTAGAAGCAGGGAGAGTTTGGATGGAGAAAGTAGATTTACCCCTAATTATCTATGATCAAAATACAGCTAATAATGGCTTCAGTAAAGCAATTGAAATAAAAAACAAGTAATTATGTTCGAACTATTCAAGACAACCAACAAAATAAACGATTTGCTTGAAAATATCGGGCAAGTTTTAGACATTACGGAAGCTCAATATGAGCTAGTTAAAAACCGCTATTCAGCTGTGGCTAATCAACTTTCTAAAGAAGGCACTGAGTTAAGCAGATACAAACCCGAGATACTACCTCAAGGCTCTTTTTTATTGGGTACTATGATTAGACCAATCATGGAAGATGATGAACTTGATGTAGATTTGGTTTGTCGATTAACCGGTAAAAAATCAGATTGGGTACAAAAACACCTAAAAGACGCGGTGAGAGACCAATTAATCGCAAATAATGATGATTACAGGCGAATGCTTGATGATGAAGGAAATCGCTGTTGGACATTAGTTTACACAACTGATAAATTTCATCTAGACATATTACCGTCAATGGTAGGTAATAACAATCACGTTAATCTAAGCGAAAGAAGCTTTAGTAATTTAAATAAATCGGATCTAGAAGAAATATCATTGAGAATTACCGATAAAAGAGAAACTAACTTTACTACTGAGCCAAACCCAAATTATTGGTTAAAAAGCAATCCGTTTGGCTATGCAGCCTGGTTTAAAGAAAGATCTTCAGTGTCTACTTTAAGAAGTGTCTTACTAAGTGAAAGTATTAAACCCCTACCGGGTTACAGAAAAGACAAAGAACCATTAATAAGGGCCGTTCAGGTATTAAAACGACACAGAGACATTATGTTTGGTGGTGATGAACACAAACCTATTTCTATAATCATCACAACATTAGCGGCCAAAGCTTACAACAAAGAGAATAATGTGATTGATGCATTGGTAAACATACTTACCAACATGCAATATCATATGAAAAGAGTTTACTGTGATAAAAAGCATTACAAGGAAATTTGGTGCATTGAAAATCCTGTGAATACAGAAGAAAACTTTGCCGATAAATGGCCCTTAGAAAAACAAAAAGAAGACAACTTCTTCTCTTGGTTGGAAAAAGCAAAAAGTGATTTTAGCTCACTTAAAAATATGAATCCTTCTGATGCGTACAGACTTTTGAAAAACATTATTGGTACAAGGTCGGTAAACGAAGCTGTTAGGAATTTAGGTTACGATGACCTAATTACTGAAAATTTGAAGCCAGTAAACTATTCCTCTCAGATGTTGTCGGTTCCTCACCGCGAACAGCCTCGATGGTCAATGTCATTAATCTATAATTGTGACGTTTATGGAAGGTACAATGATATTACCGATAATAAGAAATCAAAAACTATTACAGCTCAAACAATTGTTCCTAAAAACTGTGAAATTTATTTTATTGCAACTACAAATTGTCCTAAACCTTATGATGTGTATTGGCAGGTTGTAAATACAGGTGAAGAAGCCAAAAACGCCTTCATGGGGTTAAGAGGAGGTATTTTTCATGCACAAACATTAGGCAAAGGGGGATTAGTTCAAAAAGAGCATTCGGGGTATACGGGGCTGCATTGGATGGAATGTTTTATAGTTAAAAATGGCGTTTGCGTAGCACGCAGCTCTGAATTTTTTGTTAATATTAAATAATGTTTTATGAATAACAACACTATCACAATACCGTCTCAACACCACAATACAGTCACAATTCCATCAGGTTGGTCCAGTCTTCCTATAAACGAAGTTTTTGAATTTATTGGCACTAGCTCCTTTTCAAGAAATGACCTCAACTACGAAGTTGAAGAAGATAGCATTTATTATATTCACTACGGAGACATTCACGCAACCTATAAAAATGCAGTGCTAGATTTTGATACCGAAGCACGTATTCCAGTTTTAAACAAAGACATCAAACCAAGTGCTCATTTATTAAAAGAAGGCGACCTCATTATTGCGGATGCTTCCGAAGATTATGAAGGAATTGGTGAAGCGCTTGAAGTTTATAATTTAGGAAATAAAAAAGTATTAGCAGGATTACACACTTTTGCTTTACGTGATAATTCCGGTAAAACCACACATGGTTATAGAGCTTATATTTTTAAAAATCATGAAGTAAAAAACAGATTAAAAACAATTGCTACTGGCAGTAAAGTATATGGGATCTCAAAAGGAAATTTGACGAAATTCAAAATCACACTTCCTCCTTATCGAGAGCAAAAGAAAATAGCCCAAATCCTATCAACTTGGGATAAAGCTATTGTGCTGCAACAACAACTTATTATTCAAAAGCAGCAATACAAAAAAGCAGTAATGAAAAAGTTGCTTACTGGAAAAATTAGGCTTAAAGGCTTTGAAAAAAGTCAATGGAGATTAAAAAAATTAGGTCAAATAGGAACGTTCCTAAAAGGAAAAGGCATAACCAAAGCAGAAATTGTTGAAATAGGAAAACCATGTATCCGTTATGGCCAGATATACTCAGAATACAATTATTTTGTTGAAGAATTCAAATCTTTTATAAACGATGCTTCTGCAAAAAACAGTAACCCGATTTTTAAAAATGACTTGTTATTTGCTGGTTCTGGAGAAACACTTGAAGATATTGGTAAATGTATAGCTTACATAAAAAGTGACGAAGCTTATGCTGGTGGAGATATAATAATTTTACGTCCTCATTCTGAAGATGCCCATTATTTAGGCTATCTTCTAAACTCAGTTGAGGTTAAAAAGCAAACTTTTAAATTAGGGCAGGGTCATTCTGTTGTTCATATTTATTCTAGTAGTTTAAAAAATCTTAAAATCACCCTACCAACCCCACCCGAACAACAAAAAATTGTCGAAATCTTAGCCACTTGGGACAAAGAAATCAAAACATTACAACAACAATTAATTGTAATTCAGGAACAAAAACAAGGGTTAATGCAGCAGTTATTAACGGGTAAATTGAGAGTTAAAATTTAAAAAAATAAATATGCCAAACCTTAATCAGATATACGAATTAAAAAATAAATACTTCAACCTCTCTTTTGAAGATAAAAAGGTTAAAGATTATATAGAAAAAAGCGAAGCAAATAATGTTATACGAAAAGCTTTTGCAACTGAAAACCTGAATGAAAGCTATCGAGAAACTCGAATGTTTTCATTTTTAAATGAAAGCTTAAATGTAAAACCGGATATTATAGAATACTTCGATAACAGTCAAGAGGAAGACGTGGCTTTATTGTTTATAGACATAACATCCTTTTCAAAAACAATACAAGGTTTTTCAAATGCTCAAATAAAAACATATTTAGACGATTATTATGATCGAATTATACCTATAATTTATGACAATGGAGGAGAAATTGAAAAATTAATGGGCGATGGAATTATTGTTGTTTTTGGAAAACCGTTTCTTGATTTAGAAAATCCTAAATATGTTTATAAAGCAGAAGAATGTGCGGAAGCAGTAATTAAAGAATTTCATGGTTCAAATAAGAATGTAAAAGTGGCCATTCACAAAGGTCTAATAAATTATTATAAAGTACCAGGAGAACATTACGGAGAGTACACAATAATTGGACAGCCAATTACTGACTTATACAGATTAGAAAGTGTTTCAAAACCAAATGCAATAAATTTTTACAGTAGCTCCAGTTACGATAGCCTTGGATGGAGATTTAGCATTTTTGAACAAGATAAAGTGTTATGTAGAGATTTTGACATCAATCCTTTACAAGGGGTGTCATATTCCCAAATTAGATATATTAAATTTCCGGGAATTATATAAAAAAATTATGGCAGTGAAAAATATACTTAATGAAATAGAAAATGATATAGCAGATGTTGTGTCTACAAATTTCGTCTACAATAATACAAATCTTGTGCCTAATGGATTAGATGGTCAATTGACCTATGAGCGTGGCATTGAAAAGAAAGGTAAAAAAATTGAAACCTGTGTTTTATATGTTGATATTAGAAATTCTGTCGGATTAACAGTAAAGCATCACACGCAAACAATGGGAAGAATATATACCGCATTTACAAAAGCAATTCTCAAAGTAGCGAGACATCATAACGGTCATATTCGAAATATTATTGGTGATAGAGTAATGATTGTGTTTCCTGTTGAAAATTCTTTTAAAAATGCTGTTGAATGTGCAATTTCGATTAATCACATTGCTAAGTATATTATTAATAAACAATTTGTTGGTGTCGATTTTAAATGTGGTATAGGAATAGACTTTGGTGAATTAAGAGTCATCAAAGTTGGCATACAAAGACATGGTACTGAAAGAGGAGAAAACAAAGGGCTAGTTTGGGTTGGATATCCTGCAAATATAGCTTCACGACTTACAGATAATGCAAATAAAAAAATTACCGAAACTTATTATAATGTAGTTAGAAATCCAATTAATCCTCGTTACCACTTTAAAGCACTTGGTGGTTTGGGAAATATTGGTTCACCATTTAGCAAATATAATTTCGATAATGAGCCATTATACAATATGAAAGTAGAAGAAACTAAAAGAATGACAACTGTAGAATTTGCTGAAAGTGTTAAAAGTCATACAGATGGAAGTCTTTACATTGTTGGTGGAAACTTTATTCGCTTCACAAAAGAAACTGAGGAATATGACTATTCATCTATATTAATGACTGAAGCAGTATTCAATGGATACAAAAGAGCAAATCCTTCAGGTATTGATATTCAAAATAATTTTTGGAAAGAACAAAAGCATCAAATAAAAAACGTCACGGGTAAAATATATGGTGGTGATATAAACTGGATTATTAAATAAAAAACTAAAAAATGATACAATTAAAACACGAGGAATTATTGCAAAAAATATTTCTCAACGTAAACGAATGGTTAAAATTTGCGGAAATAAAAAATTTTGGATTATTGTCTTTAAATGCTGCAATTGTTTTTGGTTTAACTCAAATTGAATTTTGTGAGAATAGTACAAATAAAAAAATTGTATTTGCGATTTTTGGAATATTTGCCCTTTTTTCCTTTTTATTTTCATTGATATCTCTTTTTTCGATCGTTTCTAAAATTGAAAAAGGGGAATATGCAAAGACTTTCATCAATAAATTCAGTAATTGGATTGATACAGAAATCTTATTCGAAAATATTCATTTCTATGGCTATTTAAGAAGTATAGAAGAAGTTGAATTTGAAACAAAATTTCTTGCTAAAATTGGTTCAACTGATGCTTTCTCTCAATATGAAAAGGAACTGATAACTCAAATTCTTTATAATTCAAGGGTTACATGGTTAAAGTATCAATTATTTAAAATCGCTGCCTTCTTTTTTTTAATGGGGATATTAAGTACAATTATTTGTTTGGGAATATTTGGTATTATTCACTGTATTTCCTAAAATCATTTTAGAAAAAAAATTACTCATTAAAAATTAATGTATGACTATAGCACAATTAACACATCTAAAGGAAAGTGAAGATAAAGTAGAATTCAAGGAAGCTAAAAATAACTTCCCTTTTGATGGCGGTAGCCATAAAGAACAATCGGATCGAAGAAAATGCTTTCTGGGTTATGTTGTCGCTCTCAGTAACGAAGGCGGTGGAATGCTTGTTTTTGGCATGACCGACAAAGAACCTAGAAATGTGGTTGGAAGTGATTTTGCAAATGGGAAAATTGGCAATCTTGAAGATGAGGTTTACAAAAGATTAAATATAAGAGTACATTGCCAGGAGTTATTTGATGAAAAGAACAGCAGGGTTTTAGTAACTCATATTCCTACTCGGCCACCCGCAAGATTAATGAAATATGAAGGAGTAGCATTAATGAGAACGGGCGATAGTTTGAGAAATATGTCCGACGATGAGATGTTTAAAATTCTTTCCGAACAAGAACCTGACTTTTCGGCTAAAATATGTGAAAACTTTTCTATCGATAAAATTGATATTGATGCAATTACTATCCTAAAAGAAAAGTATGCCCAAAAACAAAAGAATAAAGCCTTCCTTCAAGCAACCACAGAACAAGCATTGATTGATTTAGGATTAATGATTGAGGGTCGATTGACTTATGCCGCACTCATCCTATTAGGTAAATCCGAAGTTTTAAAACAATTACTTCCAAACGCTCAGGTAAATATTGAATACAGAAATAGGGAAGATCAAATACCTTTCGATAAAAGATACCCTATCATAAATCCGCTATTCAAAGCCATTGACGAAATATGGGAAATAATACAGCTTCGGAATAGTGATAATAAAATTAATCAAGGTGCTTATATTTTTGACGTGCCCTACTTTAATGAAGAAGTTATTCGCGAAGCCGTTCTAAATGCAATTGCACATCGTGATTATACAATATCCAGTGAGGTAGTCATAAAACAAAGTCCGGAAAGTTTAAGAGTATTAAATCCTGGAGGTTTTCCCAAAGGCGTGACATTGGATAATTTAATCCGGATAAATAGCACACCAAGAAGTAGGCTTCTTACCGAGATTTTAGAAAAAACGGGACTTGTTGAGCGTTCTGGCCAAGGCGTAGACAAAATATATAGAATTACTTTAAGCGAAGGAAAATCGGAACCCGATTATACAAAATCAGACCTTTTTCAGGTTGAACTTTATTTGAATGGAAAAATGGAAGATAAAGCATTTCCCATTTTTATTAGAAATTTTTATGACAGGGTTCAAAATGAAGACTTATTAGGCCCACATGATGTTATAGGATTATTTAATATCAAAGAGAATAAAAGCGAAAAAGTAGATAAAGAGATTATTCAAAAACTGGAAGATTTACAATTGATAAAAAAATCAGGAGGTATTGCAAGTAATCGGTATGTCTTGAATGACGAATATTACGAGCTAAAAAACAGTAAAGCAGAAGTTGCAGGGTTTAGAATAAATGACCTTTCAATAATTTACACTGTCCTAAATGAAAACGGAATAGCAAAAATGGGAGATTTTGTAAAAGCTTTTGATAAGGATTTAACACGGGATCAGGTTCGGTATTTAATAGAACAATTAACAAATAGTGTACTTACTAAATCTGGTGAAGGTAGAACAACAGAATATTCTTTTATTAAAGAATTCAAATCAGTAGATGATTTGATTAATCAACTAACAAAATGATTTCAATTCCCCAAAAGGAGAGCAAAATGGATTACATATAGGTTAAAACAGCTCGTAAAGTATTGATATTACAGGAAATCTAATTCCCCAAAAGGAGTATAGAATTCCCCATAAAAAACATTTCTAACAAGCGTCCATACTGATTTACAAGGGTTTTTAATTCCCCAAAACTCCTGTTTAAAGGACTAAAATTAGTAATATTTAATTAGAGATTTATTAGAGCTTATTAGAGAAAGCACTAATCACCAATGAATAAAAAAAGGCAATCAATGAATACAATGATAAATTACACAGAAAACAACGACTCTCAAAAACCAGCAATTAATCTGCTTCGCAAATTAGGCTGGACATATATTACACCTGAAGAAACAGTTAAGGAAAGAGGTAGTTTGTTTTCAAATGTAATTTTAGAAGACATTCTGGGGGAAAGATTGAGCCACATCAACAGCTTTGAATACAAGGACAAGGAATATCCTTTTTCCCAAACCAACATTCAATCGGCTATTAACTTCTTGAAGAACATCCCGGAAGAAAGTTTAGTAAAAACCAATGAAAATGTTCATGACCTGCTTACACTAGGAAAAAGTTTCAACGAAACCATTCAGGGTGACCGTAAGGCTTACACATTAAAATACATAGATTGGGACAATCCGGAAAACAATGCCTACCACATTACGGAAGAATTTGTAGTGGAAGGAACTAAAGAAAAAAGACGACCAGATATTGTGCTTTTTGTCAACGGAATTCCCTTTGTAGTGATCGAAAACAAACGTAGAGATAAAAACGCATCGCTAACGGAAGGCATTTCTCAACACATCAGAAATCAAAAAAGAGAAGAAGGAATTCCAAAATTGTTTCATTATGCCAAAATATTGCTGGCTGTACAACCCAATGAAGTAAAATATGGAGCGGTGGGAACTCCTGAAAAATTCTGGGCGGTTTGGAAAGAAGACAACGAAAAGGAAACCCAAAAAATAATAAATGCATCAAAAAACGGATGCAAAAAAGAAGACCGTCAAGCAACAGCACAAGACCAAGCATTATTGAGTTTGTGTAGCAT
Organism: Flavobacterium kochi; assembly: GCF_048286715.1. Lineage (NCBI taxonomy): Bacteria > Pseudomonadati > Bacteroidota > Flavobacteriia > Flavobacteriales > Flavobacteriaceae > Flavobacterium > Flavobacterium kochi. The sequence goes on along the minus strand of NZ_JBLVPW010000017.1, from coordinate 71,252 downwards.
CAATCGTGTAATGGAGTTTGTCTATAAATACATGGTCTACGATGGTCCAGAGATTAAAGTACCACGTTACCAACAATACTTTGCTGTGCTAAATACAATTGAAAGAGTAAAAGAAACCAATACTTCCAATAGTCGTAAAGGAGGTGTAATCTGGCATACAACAGGAAGCGGAAAGTCATTAACAATGGTCATGATTTCTAAAGCTTTAGCATTAGAAAAAAGCATCAACTCCCCTAGAATTATTGTAGTAACCGATAGAATTGATTTGGACAACCAAATCTACAAAACTTTTAGAAATTGTGGCAAATCAGTAGAAAAAGCTAAAAGCGGTAGCGACCTCATCGAATTACTTCAAGACAAAGGAAATGAGATTATAACAACTATTATTGATAAATTTCAAACAGCATCAAAAAACACCTCTTTCGTTGACAATTCAGAAAATATTTTTGTCTTAGTAGATGAAAGCCACCGTAGTCAATACGGTTCCGCTCATGTCAATATGAAAAGAGTATTGCCTAATGCATGTTACATAGGTTTTACAGGAACACCATTAATGAAAAACGAAAAAAGTACTGCCAAAAAATTTGGAGGATTTATTCATAAATACACCATTGACCAAGCGGTAAAAGATGGAGCGGTATTGCCTTTATTATATGAGGGACGGTCAGCGCAATTGAGTATAAACAAAGCCCAAATAGACAAAGGATTTCAAAGATTGGCTAGTAATCTTACCGAAGATGCTCAAAAGGATTTAAAAAAGAAGTTTGCAAGTATTAGCAGAATATATGAGAGTGAACAAGTGATTAACGAAATTGCCTATGACATTTCAAAACATTACACTCAAAACTGGCAAGGAGGGATTTTTAAAGCACAATTAGCAGTGCCTCGAATTGAAACAGCCATTCGATATCAAAAATATTTTGAAGAACAAACAGACCCCAAATTAAAGATAAATACAGCTGTAGTATTCACCCCACCGGATAGCCGACAAGATTATGATGATGTGTGGAAAGAAACCAGTAATGAAGCCAAAAAATATTGGAATTCATTAATGGAAAGACACAACGGTCAAGAGGAATACGAAAGATACATTATAAACAAGTTCAAGGACGAAGGAACTGAGGTAGAGTTAATCATTGTGGTAAGCAAATTGCTTACTGGATTTGATGCACCTAGAAACACCATTTTATATTTAGCCAAACCATTACATTCCCATAATTTATTACAAGCTATCGCCCGTGTAAACAGATTATTTAGCGGAAAAGAACACGGGCATATTATTGATTACGTTGGAATTTTAGGTAAACTTGATGAAGCTCTTACCTCATACGCTGCTTTTGAAGATTTTGACGAAGACGACTTGACCAATACCATTGTTGATGTATCAGAAGAAATCCGAAAAGTGCCTATCCATCATGCTAATGTTTGGGATTGTTTCAAAGGAGTTTACAACAAAAAAGACATCGAGGCATTGGAAAGACACCTTGCACCAAAAGATGTTAGAGATGATTTCTATGATACGTTGAGTTGTTTTGCCAGAACTTTACAAACCGCCTTGGCTTCCAATGAATTTTATATCGAATTTACAGAAGAGCAAATCCATTTCTATAAAGAAGAATTAAAACTGTTTGTCAAATTAAGAGCTTCACTCCAAAACAGATATGCTGAGGTAATATCATACAAAGAATATGAACCCAGAATAAAGAAATTGTTAGACACCTATGTTCAGGCAGATGATGTTATGGTAATTACAAAAGAGCTTAATATTTTCGACAAACAAATGGTTAATGAAGCCATTGAAGAATATGGTAAAACCCCAGCTTCAAAAGCCGATTTCATTGCGCACAAAATGAAAAAAGTGATTACGGAAAGCATGGAAAAAGATGAAGCTTTTTATAAAAAATTCTCGCAATTGATTGAAGATGCCATTCGCTCGTTCCAAGAAAATAGGATGTCAGAAACAGAATACCTAAAGGCAGTATTGAACATTAGAGACCAATTTGAAAATGGATACCTTGAAGACATTCCGCAAACACTAATGAACAAACCGGAAGCAAGAGCATTCTATGGTGTACTCTCAGAAGTATTTGAAAAAAGCTTTAGTAAAGAAGTGGCAATAGAACACAAAGATCTACTGGCTAATATAGGTATTGATATCTCTCAAATAATTGAAAGGCTTATAATCCGAGACTGGAAAAAGAACATAGATGTCATTAAAGAAATGGAAAATGAGGTTGAAGATTATCTTATGTCCCATCGCAAATCTTTAGGAGTTGATATAACCTTTGATGATTTAGATGTAATTCTGGAGAAATGTTTAAAAGTTGCTAAAAATAATTATTAAGATGCACCACATACAATACGGAACCAAACAGATTACATTTTCTATTGCCAATAGAAAAAGGAAAAGTATTGCCGTTGAGGTACATCCTGACACATCGGTACAAATCAAAGCACCCTTGGATTGCCAATTTGAAGATATAAAACGTATTGTTGAAAAACGTTCCAAATGGATAATAACACAACAAAAATTCTTTGAACAATTCCTTCCTGAGACACCAAAACGAGAATACGTAGCAGGAGAAACACACAGTTATTTGGGGAGAAAATATATTCTAAAAATAGTAATTTCCGATGAAAACAAAGTAAAACTTCAAGGAGGGTTTTTAGTAGTGTATTCTCAGAAGAGCGAAGAAGAGCAAATCAAACATTTACTCACCGAATGGTATTACAAAAGAGCCACAAAAGTATTTGAAAAAGTGTATGAGGAAGCATTCCAAAAATTCAGTCAATACAATATACAAAAACCAGAAATACAAATCAAAAGAATGAAAAAAAGATGGGGTAGTTATACTTCTTCCGGAAACATTCTCATCAATCCGGAATTAATTAAAGCGGCAACTGTATGTATCGAATATGTCATGATACACGAGTTATGTCATTTAATCGAAAGAAACCATTCCAAAAAGTTTTATACTCTTTTAGAAAAAATAAATCCTGATTGGCAAAGATGGAAGTTGAAGTTGGAGAAAATATAGTTTAATACTTATCAAGATCTAAGTAATAATTACAAATAATGAGATTCTGGAAAAAAGCGACCATTATCTTTTTGGGATAAAGCATAAAGCTTGTAATAGCAAATGATGATGCAAACTAAATATACAATGGAAGAAAACGAAGAATTATTACAAAATCAGGTTGATGAAAACCTTGAAAGTGAAGTAAAGCGATTTGCTGACTCATTGCCTTATTGGGCAAAATATCTAGGCGCACAGATATTGGACGGCCACGAAGTCACGAACGAGATCATTGAAGCCGCCTACACATATCTTTTAGAAGAACTTGAACTTAGAGACAAATCTACACGAACGCCAATCGAAATCAATTACAGTGCTGTAGATGTCTCGGCTTATAAAGGTGACCTCGTCCTCAAGGAATTAAAAAACGTCGAGGGTGTGAATGCCTTGATTGAAGGACAAATCATCGAATTTTCACAATTTTTGACAATCATTTACGGGGCGAACGGTTCCGGGAAATCCAGTTATATCCGTCTTCTAAAAAAGATATTTTATTCCAAATCCCCAGAAGATATTTTACCTAATGTTCACCTCGATCATGGTCACAAGGATTTAAAGGCTGAATTGGTGTTTTCGTCGGGTGGTGTGGATATTCCACTTGAATTTCCAGCCAATCAAGATAATGCCGAATTTAGGCAATTTTCCGTTTTTGATGGCAAGAGCGTCATTAAACATTTGGAGCAAAAGAATGAGTTTGAGTTCCGTCCTGCCGGATTGGGTTTTTTTGCCGAATATTCTGCGGCAATAAACCAACTTGAACAGAGATTACAGATTGATGTTTCCAGTAAGTCAGCCATAAATCAATTTGGCCTTTGGTTTAACGGAGATTCCGAAATCAAGACATTTGTAGAATCTCTTTCTGCGAATACTAAGGCGGAGGATTTAAATAAATATGTACCTTATTCTGATGAGGATAAAGTGCAACGAACAAAGTTACAAAAAGTCTATGACGAACTTCTGCTGGCATCGGCTGGCAAGGATAAGGAAATAGGTAATCTCCAAACTATAAAAAGACTACTCGGCGAAAATAAGCAGGCCATTGAATTGTTAAATGTTTTTTTTAGTACAGCTAGTTTAAAGTCTATCAGCGGTAAAATAGAGGATGTCGCCGCAAAAGAAGCGGTATTGAAAGCAGAAGGTGTCGAAAACTTCAAAACGGACAAAGTAGAAGGCATCGGAACGTCAGAGTGGAAAAATCTCATTATAGCTGCTGATGAATTCGCTAAAAAGCAAATGGAAAATCCGGATGATTACCCAGAGCTGGGAGATAATTGTCTTCTCTGCCATCAACCGCTTTCGGAAGATGCTCAAAACCTGATTTCAAACTGCTTTTCGTTCATTAAAAGCGTAGCGGAACAGGAAGCGCGTACCGCTGCCGATGAACTGAATAATTTGAAGGACAGAGTTGAGAAGCTTTCTTTTGACTTGTTCCCTGATGACAATATTCTTACACAATGGCTTTCGGACACGCACCAAACCGAGCTTGCAATAATTAAGAAAAATTTGGCTGACCAAAAAGCATTAGCAGCTTTATTGGTTAGCAATATGGCAGCAAAAAAACCGGTTTTGCGAACAGAATTGCAAACCTCAGTTGAAGTTCACGAAACCCTTACAATAAAAATAGACAAAGGCATTAAAACCTTAGAAGAAGGTACAGAAAAGACGGAGCTTGCAAAGCTACTGGCATCTGTGACTTTTTTCGAACACAAGGAAAAATTCAACACACATTTCGCAACGCTTGAAAGCTTTGTGAAAGCTTTGGTTTGGATTAAAAAAGCAGGCAAAGCTAACTTTGCCAAAAGACAAATCACAGACACAGAAAAGTTATTGTCTAATAAATATTTCAATCAAAAGTATGTCGATACTTTCAATGAAGAATGTCAAAAGTTGAATGGTAATTTTGGTATTGAAATCGCCTATACTGGGGCGGCGGGTAAGTCATACCGCCAATTACGTCTTAAAGGCCGAAATCCTAACGCCGTATTAAGCGAAGGCGAACAAAAAGTCATTGCTATTGCAGACTTTCTTGCCGAAATGCAAATGTCCGAAATCAATCGTGGAATTATCTTCGATGACCCAGTGACTTCTTTGGACGACTATCGCAAAAGTGAGATTGCTTGTCGAATTGTAGAAATCGCACAAACGAAACAGGTGTCAGTGTTCACACATGATTTGGCCTTTGTTGCTGCTCTTATTTCCCATAGTAATGGATTGGGGATGGCACATGATTGTCATTGGATTGAAAATGAGGACGGAAAAAAACCGGGAAAAATTTGGCTGAAAAACACACCATCGTATGAAAAAGAATATAAGACTTCCGGTAAAGCACAGGGATACTTAACTGCGGCAAAATCAGTTGGTCCGGAATTCAGAGAACAAAACTTGAAGAACGGTTTTGCTGCTTTGAGAACAAGTTATGAAGCAATGGTAGTTTTTACCTTGTTTAATGGCGTTGTACAGCGGTTTGAAGAACGTGTCAGTGTGGACAGTTTGGCGCGGATTAAGTTTGATGATACGGTACGCGAAGAATTGGTAGATAGCTTTTTTCAGTGCTGCCGTTATATGGAAGGACATTTACACAGTAATAGGTATCAGTATGTCAAGCCGACCGCTGATAATCTACAAGCCGAAATACAACGATTTGACAATCTGAATAAAAAGGTCAAGGCACTAAGAGTTCAGCAGAACTAAAAAACTGTTAAGTATATAAATACTTGAAAATGAATGTGAAATTAAATTGTAAAAATACAAAAGAGACGACCATCAGGTTGTCTCTTCTATTTTAAGTTTTTAAAAGGCTAAAAAGCATTTATTATAGCTTCGTGCATCAAAATAGGACATAAAAAATTAAACGAAGAATTATTTTAACACAGTATATAATAGGGAATTTAAATTTCTAATATAATTATGAAATCGTACAGCTTTAAGAATATCTGCAATGTTGATGTTTATGATTACATAAACTTGAAAGAAAATCCGATGTATTTGAAAATAGATAAAATAGATAAAAATTTCCATTATGGAATTAGTCTCAGGGATTTTCCTACTGAAGGACATATAAAAGTGAATTCAATTCAGGAGATAGAATATGAATTGAGAAAGAATCCTTTTGTTTATGAAAATAAATATACTGATAGAATATTGAAACACATTCAAGGTCAATTATATCCTTGAAATATATAGTTAACAACCCTCATTCTCTTTTTTAGATAAATATTGGTGGCTATTACAAATTATTAGATAGCCCCCTTCTTTTTTTCTTTTTTCGATTGTTTTTCAATTGGTTTGGTAAATAATCTGAAGAATATTCTGCTTGTATAATCATATCCAATACTTTCACCAAATCAGGAATAGTAAGTGTATCTTTTTGATATTGAAGATTCTCAATCAAAAAATCTTTAGAAGGAAGTTTTTCATAAATCTGATTCCTTTTTTCTTCACCAGTAACCTTTAATCCACAGCGTTCTTCAATCGCCTTTGCACTGTATTGTTTTCCTAAGCTACTTCCGTTAAAAACATTTTTTGTCGTATGGTCGACATAGGTAATGCCATAAAGCAAGCCTTCTGCGCTTTTTCTAAAAACAGTATGAATACCTTCTTTTTCCAATAGCCTTGCCAGTTCGGTTATGGGCATTGCCCCCTCTCTTAATAGTGCAATATTAATAGCATTTTTAACTCGTGTTTTGTCAAGTGTTCTTCTAACTTGGTTGTCCTTAAATTTTTCTTCTAAAAATTTCAAAGTCGGTTTATTATAAAAACTACTCGCTTTGATTGGAACACCAATTGGCTTACCTTGTTCGTTCAATATGTGATAAACTAATCCTCTTGACAAAAATATTTTGGAATTCTCACTACCTCGGTCAGCCATGACATTGTATTGATTCAATACTGCATTAAGTTCTGCAAGGCTCTCATACTTGTAATGGTTCAGAACTACATTTAGAACATTGAATATGGCTTTCTTTGATTCAATCCTTCCATAGTAAACCCTGCCCATTGAAATAGGCTCTAAACTAAATTCTTCTTTCTTTTTTCTTCCTTCTGCTTTAACTAGTCCAAAGAGTTCTTCAATCTCTTTTCTTGCGGGTTCTGATTTTCTTATGCCTAAATGATGCAGGTCGATTCGTTTACCATCTCTCTCGATATTTATGGAGACCACATGCAAGTGATTATGTCCAGCATCGTGATGTTGGTACACTAGATAAGGTTGTTTTCCGAAGCCTATTTTCTCCATATAAGTATCGGCAATAGCTATTAGTTTTTCTTTGGAATGGTTTTCTGACGGGTCAAAATTTAGGGAAATATGGACACTATTCCGCTTTGCGTTTTCGTTTAGTTCACCTCGTTTTATAAACCGATTTAGCTTCATGGTATCACTCATTTTATAGACATCAACAGGATAGTTTCCCGCACTGATACACTCAGCTACACCAGCTTTCACTTTGTTCTCATTGTAGTTTAAAATACTACGAATAGAGTGGCTTGTTTTTATGATTGTAACCATTTGCTCGTAATTTTAAAGGTGTGCCTTTCAATCTCGTCTATCTTATTATTAAATATTTTTTTATCCAGTTCAAAACTGATAATCCAGACTCTGAATTCGGGAATTTGTTGCAGGGTGTGCAACTTTTTAACTGCCTGATTCAGATTGTTCCCGATGGCATTTAGCTCATTACGAAGCACTACTGTTTCTTCCATAAAATCATCCAATGACTGATTTCTGTAAGTGGTTGTAATAGGTTTGTTCAGTAGATGCTTGCGAAGATAATCGCTTAGCTTACGGCAAGTGCTGGATTTCCATTTGTGCTCAATTTTTGAATATTCTTCGGGTGTTAATCGCAGCCCGATTTTGCGTGTCCTGTTTGAATTTTCTTTTTCCATCATCTCTCATTTTCATTGTTATCAAACTCTTTTTATCCTTTCAGTTTCACTGCCCACGAGTTCCGAGTGAATAGGCAGCAAGAGTCGGTTGTCCAACAACCGTTCATCTTGCCGTTGCAGGAACGTTGCAACTTTTCAGCTTTTTATATCTTCTTAAGACTTTCAATTTTTCAAAGTCTGCCAAAAAGGTAACAGCCATCGAAAATCGGAAAATAAGTTGTGGGTGTTTTTATAATCTGCGCCCCAAATGCTTTTTTGGAGCTTTTCCAGGATTCATAATCCAGTCGTTAAAATCCTTATGGTTTTTATAAAGGATACTCTCGTCTTTGTATTGTGTACTCAAAGAAAGTGCACGCTGGGTACAATTTATTCCTGTAGTGTCCCTGTCAAGATAAAGCCGAATGCATTTGTGATTTTCCATAAATGGGCGTGCTCTTTCAAAGAAGGAAACCGAATTTAAAACAACAAAATCCTGACCCTTTTCGGGAAGGTTTTTGGTTGTCGCTTTAAAGGATAGAAAGTCTATAAAACCTTCAAAGATTATAGCTTCTTCAGTTCCATTATTTATGATGGTAATATCTTTTGGAGAACTGCTGGTTTTGAAATAGGGATTCCGAATTTCATAACCTCCGGAATTGTTTTTGAAGCCAATTCCAAAATAGGTTTTGCTATTCAGTTCGTAGCGGACTTCCCTGCAAAATTGATTGGCAATTTCAACTGGAATTTTTCTCTGTTCGAGGTATCTCAAAAGTGCTGGAGAAGTGATTGGAAAATCTCCAAGAATTCTGATTTTATTTTCTGTAGCAACACTTTTATTTGAAGGTAATAAGGTTGGCTGTTGAAGAGAAAAATTAGTATTGAGTTTTTGTAAAAATTCACTAACAGTACAGCCATGATACAGTATACCAAAATCAATCAGATTGCCGCCTTTGCCCAGTCCGTGGTCAAACCATAAATTCAGTTTTTGGTTGATTTTAAAAGAAGGTTTATTTTCCTCCCGCAATGGAGAACGATACCAATAATCCACATTTCGAATTTCAACAGCTTGGTGCCCTAATGATGAGAGGTAACTGGTCATGTCAATTTTTTTGGCTTCCTCGGTTGAGAGCCTTTCTTTTCTGAAATCCATATCCACATATTTTCAAGTTCATTATTCAGTCGGATACGAATTTAACGAATAGAAAATTGATTTACAATCATAGGTAAATTTTACCCATCAAACAATTAATTGATTTAATAGGAGGAAATAAAAAAGCCCCACAATAAATTGCGAGGCTCTCCCTTATGAAAACAAATTTAATATTATTTCTTATTGGCTAATTTCCAATTAAGTATTCTTTCCTTTTTCCGCTTCTAGTAAACGCTCATAAAGTTTCTTGTTTTCTTCATAAGCCTCTATTAATTTATCCAATGGATTAAATGTACAGCTATTATAATGGTTGAAATTATTACCTGAAACGGCTTCGTTAAAAGTGTTGAAATAATTAATTACACCTTCTTCTGAAAAGTTTTTAATTGCTTCCACACTTACACCAAGAGCTTTTGCAACTTCAATAAGTTTATCCTCTTCTATAGCTTCGCTTGCTTCGATATTAGAAACCGACTGCTGGCTTACTCCAATAGCAATAGCTAATGCTTCCTGTTTCATTCCTTTTAGCTCTCTGATTCGGCTAATATTTCTGCCTATATGTTTCGATTTTGTTGCTGTGTCCATAGCTCAAAGGTATTTAAAATTCTTTAAAAAAATCGATTTTGGTAAAAAACAAGTATGCCTTTGTAAGATACAGTTTCCAATAGTTCGGTACGGTACAATCTATTGCTTACTTGCTGTGTATTAAACAAAAATACAATTTTTCGGATTAGTATTAACTAAATAATTTAAATTATGAAAGCAATTGACAAAGGAGGATTACAGACAGTTAGGAACATTATTGTTGAAAGTATCAGTACTAGTGGTATTTACTGTTTTGGAGAGAGAAAGAAAAACCAATCGGTTTTAAATCCTTTTTCGGAAAACAATTCTAAAAGGGAAAGAAATACCCATTTCTATTTATTGGTTTTAACAGATGAATATATAATTAAAACCGCATCTGATATTAGTGAAGTTATAAAAAACAAAACAGAAGGACGCTATACAGTGACGATGTTACTTCATAAAGGGAAATCAGGTAATTATCTCACGCCACATCAATTATATTTCTACCATGCTGTTTTAACCAAAGGGTATAAAGTGTATGAGCGTGAAATTATGCCCCCAAATCTTGACTTTGATGAAGTTCCAAAACGTAATATTGATTACATCCGCTCCTATTGGAAAAACAGAAATATAGTGGCTGATAATTTTATAAGTAGCGAGAATCAAATTGACTATATGGAAACCGGAGAGGTTCAGGAAGCTATGATGCATATCGCTGTAGAACAAATCTGCCTAGGGCTCATCAATGTGTTTTTAGGATATCATCCGAATCATTTTTCAATGGCTTATTTGTTTGAAATCTGTGAAATATTCACGCCACTTACTTCTGAAATATTTCCACGAAATACAGGCGAAGATAAAAAACTCTTTGATTTATTAAAAGCATACCCAGGTTCACTTCGTTGGGTTCACTTGAAAAAGTCATGTAGAGTAGATACTGAGCTTCTAGCGAAAAGATGCAAGTTATTCCATGAACAAGCTTGTCTACTTGTAGAAGCCGAATTGGAGCAAATTGAAAATGTGTATAATAAAGAACTCTAAAAATTTGAATTATGTATCATAATATTTTAATTCAGAAAGATTATCCGGATTACAGTAAAATAAAGAAGATAGTCAAACTTCTACTAGAGTTTATAGAGACAGACTCCATCTATTTCTCACGGCATCTTGAAGGGGAAGTCAACATAGGCATTATCACGGTTATTGTCAGTGAAGACAATCAGGATAGTTATGATGATATTTACGATCATGCACGGAAAATTTTCAAATCCCATCCAGAATTTTCATTTCGAGTCTATAGTGCAGATTGGGTAGTGATGCAGCTCAATGAAGGCAATACTTTTTTTATTATGCATTGTAGCGAACACGAACTGGTGTATAGTGTCGATGAAAGTAGTAGTGTTATTTCTCTCAAAAAATTCGATGCCAAATGGCTTATAAAGAAGTCTGAAAAAAGGTTTCGTCTCTATTTTAATGAGAGCAATATTATTGGACGGGATCTAAGGTTTCATTTAGGAAGTGAAAACCATTTAATGGCAGCTTACACGATGCATGAACAACTGTGCTCACTTTTTGTTAGTGCATCATGGTTTCTGACGGGAAATGCGGTGGCTCACGACGATATTGGAAAACTGCAAGAGGACTTGAGTAAGTTTTCCAATATTCTAGGCAAAACATTTGACCCCGATAAGGAAGAAGAGTGGATTGTACTGGAGCAACTGGTAGATGCTCGTGCTGCAATCCAATTCAATGCAGAAATAGAACCAATCAGTAAGGAAACCGTGGAAGTAGCATCTGCAAAAGTGGATTGGGTTGAAAAAGAAGTTCGAAGATTATTTGAGGGATATATTAAAAAAACAAAACAAAAAATTAAAGACTATGGAAACAGATGAAATTAAAAAGGCAGATAATATTATAAAATCAAGCGCTAGGTATTTCAAAACACTAAAGCCTGTTAGACATAAAAGTGCTATGTACGTTGCTGAAATCAGAGTGCTAAATTATTGCGAACTAGCTTATGCTATTTCGAACATGTTAAAATTATGTATTCTGGCACTAGACCAAGAAGCACCTGAAATTTCAGAGACGGTCAAAAATCCATCTATTAATGTTGCGGTCGTATTGGAAATTGTTGCTCAGTTACTTCCTCTAGATGGAATTGAGTTATTGGATGAAATGCATCAAATATTTATTTCAGATTCGCAAGACCTAAACAAACTAACTACTGAAAAAGAATAGCTATGGAAACGAATGAAACAAAAACGTTGCAGGAATTGCAAGAACTGGCAGAAAAGAGTTTTAAGACACTTCGACCAGCTAAGCATAAAAAAGGCTTGTATAATGTTGAGATAGATGTGGAAGGATATTTGGATTTGCTTTTTACAGTTGCTAATTTGATTAAGATATCCATTATGGCGCTTGATACAGATGGACCATTTTCTAATCATATACCAGATCCACCGACCAATGCAACAAACATGTTGGAGATAGCACTACAGCTCCTGCCGTATGGGGAAGCAGAGTTTTTGGATAAGTCAAGGGAATTGTTTCTAAAGGAAAAGGATATTCCGGAAAATAAAAACACCTAGTGCAAATTCAAGAATCATATACATACTATATCTCTGATTATAATAGAAAAGCATCCTAATCTTTTTAAAAAAGCAGGAAGCAATACTGTTTTATCATGGGTAAATTTTACCCATCAAAATACTAAAATTGCATCCTATCTTTGTGAAGAAGTGTGACTTAATGTGGAATTAGCAAAAGACCGTTAAAGCGGTCTTTTGCTATTGAAAAAGGAGACGCAAGATGGGAAATGAAGAGGAGAATGAAAAAAGGAGAATCACTCCAGAGAAAGCTTTGGAAATGTTTAAGACAGCGGGCACGGACTTAACTCTCGAACAGGGAGAAAGAATGTCTTGCGAAACTAAGAAGAACAATGCGAGTAATCTAGATCGATTAACGATCGAAGAATTAAGGAAATGTGTAGGTTTTGATGAAATATCAGAATCGGAGACAAATGAAATAATTGAAAGTCTATTTCAATTAGCGATAGTAGTATATAATTTAAAAGAGTAGCATTATGGGAATAGAAAATTTTAAAAAATTTCAAAAAGATAAAATAGTAGAAAGGGTTGCGGTAAAAGAGATTTGGGGTTATACCAGAGTTAGCTCTAAAATGCAATTAGTGAACAATAGCTTAGAAGAGCAACGAAGTGAAATAGTTCAATTTGCTAATAAAAATGGATATGCTTTGAAAAATATACTTGGGGGAACTTATGAAAGTGCTTCAGGTGATTTTACACGAAAGGAGTTCACTAAATTGATAGATGAGGTTAAAAATGCAAAACAGAAACCTTTTGGAATTGCTATAAAATTTATTAGTAGATTTTCAAGAACCGGAGGTAATGCTATTGTGATTGTAAATGAGCTAGTAGATAAGTTAGGAGTTCATTTAATAGAGACGTCATCTGGACTTTGTACTAATGATGAATACAGTAAATTAGACATTTACAGTAAGCTTTTGGATGCCAGAAGAGAAAACATGGATCGGTTAGAAAAAACACTTCCAGGAATGAAAACGCTGTTGAGTGGTGGAGATTGGCTAGGTAAAGCTCCTAGAGGCTATACCATGCGGGGAAAAAAAGTAAGTGATTATACTTTGCTTCAAGAAACGCAGTCTATTACAATCAATGCCGAAGGGGAGTTATTAAAAAAGGCTTGGAAATGGAAACTAATAGGCGAACGAGATTATGTGATTAGACAAAAATTGGAGCTATTAAATCTGAAAATCTCAAAGCAAGGGCTTAGTTCTATATGGCGTAATCCGTTTTACTGTGGAATATTAGTCAATTGCTTAATTGAAGCACCAGTGAAAGGAAATTGGGAAGGATTGGTCAGTCAAGAAGATTTCCTGATAGTTGATAGCATGCTTTCTAAAAATAAAAGGAATTCAGTTAAAGAATATACCAAAAATAAAATTAATGAGTTTAGACCGCTGACGGGTTTTCTACGATGTGAATGTGGATGCTTGCTTACCAGTTATGAGGTTCGGCTCAGAAGCAAACATTATTACAAATGCCAAAAGTGTAAAAATGTTAGTTTTAACGCTTCGACCACCAAAAATTCAAAAGCAGCAGGTTTGAATAATACTTTTGAAGATTTATTGTCAAAATATACACTTAACAGTCGGTTTATCGAACCTTTTAAATTGCAGTTGCATAAGCTCTTTGATACTATGAACACTGAGGGTAAGGGTGAAATGAAGGGTTTGCTGGTGAAGAAAAAAGAGTTAGAAATAAAAATAGAGAATTTGGACAAGCGCTATTTTGATAATCCAAATTTTGGGGATGAAAAATACAACAAGTATGTATTGCAGTTTACAGACGAATTAAAGGCAATTGAAGAACAAATGGATAGGAACGAAAAAAAATTATCTAACCACAAAATACATGTCGAAAAAGTAGTCGATAAAATTAAAAACATTAGTGAATGCTGGGGTAGAGGAAATGTCGAGGATAAAATAAGAATTCAAAATTTAGTGTTTCCACAAGGCTTGTCCATTAGGGCAAAAAATAGAGAGTATCTAACCAAAAAAGTGAATGGTGTTTTTGACTTAATCTCAGTGTTTACAGGGGGTGAGGAAGGTGGTGAAAATCAAAAAACCCATCAAAAAGTTGATGGGTCGTTCTTAGTAGCGGGAACAGGACTCGAACCTGTGACCTTCGGGTTATGAGCCCGACGAGCTGCCTACTGCTCTATCCCGCGATGTGCGTTTGTAATTTCAATAAAATTCTTAGTAGCGGGAACAGGACTCGAACCTGTGACCTTCGGGTTATGAGCCCGACGAGCTGCCTACTGCTCTATCCCGCGTTGTTTCGGGTGCAAATGTACAACTAAATTTAATAAATTCAAACATAAATTTTAAAAAATGTTTTATTTCGTCTATTGACTTGATATGTCTACCTTTGCAAAATAAATTATAATAGAAATGTCACATAAAGCAGGTTTTGTAAACATCATAGGAAATCCAAATGTTGGGAAATCAACACTAATGAATGCCTTTGTTGGAGAAAGATTGTCAATAATCACGTCAAAAGCACAAACAACACGTCATAGAATTTTAGGAATTGTTAATGGAGAAGATTTTCAGATGATCTTATCCGATACACCTGGAATCATCAAGCCAGCATACGAAATGCAGGAATCGATGATGAATTTCGTTAAGTCCGCTTTTGAAGATGCTGATGTTCTGATTTATATGGTTGAAATTGGAGAACAGGAGTTGAAAGATGAAGCGTTTTTTAATAAAATAATCCATGCCAAAATCCCTGTTCTGTTGTTGTTGAATAAAATTGATAATTCAAATCAGGCTCAATTGGAGGAACAAGTGGCTTTTTGGACTGCGAAAGTACCTAATGCAGAAATTTTTCCGATATCAGCATTGCAGAATTTTAATGTACCGGAAGTTTTTGGACGAATAATTGAATTGCTACCAGAATCTCCAGCGTATTACCCGAAAGATCAATTGACAGATAAACCGGAACGTTTCTTTGTAAATGAAACCATCCGAGAGAAAATATTATTGAATTACAGCAAAGAAATTCCATACGCAGTAGAAATTGTTACGGAAGAGTTTTTTGAAGATGAAAACATCATTAGAATTCGTTCTTTGATTATGGTGGAGCGTGAAACTCAAAAAGGAATCATTATAGGTCATAAAGGTGCTGCTTTGAAGAAAGTAGGAATGGAGGCACGTGTTGATTTAGAGAAATTTTTTGGAAAACAAATCCATATAGAGTTGTATGTGAAAGTGAATAAAAACTGGAGAAGCAACGCGAATATGTTAAAACGATTTGGCTATAACCAATAAGGTTTTTTAAGCTTGACCAGAACGGTCAGGCTATGTTATCTCTTTGTTGTAAAAAGAATTACAACAAAGCATTTTTACTAGTATCCTTCATGCAAAAAACGGATAGTAGCAATACAAAATAATAGAGTACCTTTGCAAAATATTTGAAATTAGGATTATGAACAACATTGTTGCCATTGTAGGAAGACCAAACGTAGGAAAATCGACGCTTTTTAATCGATTGATACAAAGAAGAGAAGCGATTGTAGATTCGGTTTCGGGAGTGACCCGTGATAGAAACTACGGAAAAAGCGAATGGAACGGAAAGGAATTTTCTGTGATTGATACCGGAGGATATGTACGTGGATCGGATGACGTTTTTGAAGGCGAAATTCGTAAACAAGTAGAACTTGCTATAGATGAGGCTGATGTTATCATTTTTGTAGTTGATGTCGAAGAAGGCATTACGCCAATGGATGATGCTGTTGCGAGATTGTTGCGTAAAGTAACGAAACCGGTTTTACTTGCTGTAAATAAGGTAGACAATGCAATGCGTGAGAAAGATGCGATTGAGTTTTACAACCTTGGTTTAGGTGAATATTATACGTTTGCGAGTATTTCTGGAAGTGGAACAGGGGATTTATTGGACGCGTTGATTGATGCTTTTCCTATAAAACCAGAGCCAACTCAGGAAGAAGTTGTATTGCCTCGTTTTGCGGTAGTAGGTCGTCCTAATGCTGGAAAATCAAGTTTTATCAATGCATTGATTGGAAAAGACAGGTATATTGTTACTGATATTGCGGGAACTACCCGGGATTCTATTGATACTAAATTTGACCGTTTTGGGTTTGAATTTAACTTAGTCGATACTGCGGGAATTCGTCGTAAAGCGAAAGTGAAAGAAGATTTAGAGTTTTATTCTGTAATGCGTTCGGTTCGTGCCATTGAGCATGCGGATATTTGTATCTTAATTATTGATGCCACCCGTGGTTTTGAAGGACAAGATCAAAGCATTTTTTGGTTGGCTGAGAAAAACCGTAAAGGAGTTGTAATCTTAGTAAATAAATGGGATTTAGTTGAAAAAGAAACGATGTCAACTCGTGATTATGAAGCTAAAATCAGAGAAGAATTAATGCCATTTACGGATGTGCCTATTCTTTTTGTTTCTGCATTAACGAAACAACGTTTATTGAAAGCATTGGAAGCTACAGTAAAAGTTTTCGAGAACAGACAACAACGTATTGCTACTTCAAAATTCAACGAATTTATGTTGAAAGTTATTGAAGCATACCCGCCACCAGCGACAAAAGGAAAATATGTGAAAATTAAATATTGCATGCAGTTGCCAACACCGACACCTCAATTTGTGTTTTTTGCCAATATGCCGCAATATGTTAAAGAACCTTATAAACGTTATCTGGAAAATAAAATTAGAGAAAACTGGGACTTTTCAGGAGTTCCGATCGATATTTATATCAGAGAGAAATAATTTTTTGTTAAAGTTTTTGTAAGAAATTACGTTTGAAAAATTAAATTACTTAATTCGCTGTCTATTCTTAACCGATAACAGCGAATTTTTTTATGGTAAAATTCTGCTCCTTCCTCTTGCTTCTTTTTTGTTCGTATTCATTTGCTCAAAGCAATAGTGTCATTAAAGGCAAAATCCTTAAAAATAAAACGCAGATTCCTTTAGAGGCGGCCACTTTTTATCTCACTTCTGTAAAAGGCTCTACCGTAATGGATTTTACTATTTCTGATAAAAACGGATTTTTTAAAATGGAGGTTAAAAAAATTACTAAACCTGCTTTTTGAAAATTTCTTATATGGGCTATCAAACTTCTCCACCAATACGAATTAAGAAAGATACCTTAGAATTTAATGCCTCATCATTTAAAGTGCGTCCAGATGCAAATGTGCAAACATTATTGAACCAATTACCGGGTGTTGAAATTGATACCGAAGGGAAATTACCGTTAATGGAAAAGAAGTAAATCAAGTTTTGATAAATGGAAAACCATTTTTTGATAAAGACGGGAAAATTTACTAACAACGTTTATATCAAGAAGTTAAAATCCCGAAGTGTCGGGATTTTTTTGTTTAAAGTTATATTTATAGCGTTTACTAGTCCTCTTCTTCTTCCAAAGTTTCCATGGGATGGTCACCGTACCAATCTTTGAAGGTTTTCAAGGTTTTGTAATCGTCATGCAATGCAGTATAAACCATAAATAAGATTAATACTATACCAAGGCAATAGAGGGTCATTAGTACCGGTAAAAAAATAGTTGTTTGACATAAACCGGCAAATACAAAAACATAAATAGTGGTAAACCAGACGAGTTTGATTGCGAAATTTTTCATGGCTATATCTTTTTATTAAAGTTACGCCATAATCCCTAAAAATTTAGTTAATACGCTGTTAATCAGCAATTAATATTAATCCCGATTTTAATTAATTTGTTTTTTAGATTGCAGTTTTTATTTCACTAGGGTGTTGGTCTATTTTTAACCTTTTTTTGTAATCTTAGCTTGTGGAAAATACTGAATCGGATGATGTCTCTATTAAAGTAATCCACTCCATTGGCCCGTTGTTGAAAACTGTTTAAATATCCAATTTCGATGGCGAAATTTTTGTTGATACCATACTGTACCGCACCATAAATTCTATTTTGATCAAAGGAATTTTTGATGATTTTTTTACCGAAATTAATCAATAGCTCATCGGATACTATTACTTTTAAAAACTGATTTTCTTTTTTCCAAAAAGAATAATCACCTTGAATGCGGTATCTAAATCTCCAGGAAAAAGTGGTTCCGGATACCAATTCCTGTTTGTTGGCGTTGTGAATAAATCGTTCTTCCAGTTGAAAACGTTGATTGAAAGTGATTTTGTCCACCTCTTGTTTCCATGTAATATCTTGTTGGCCTCTGTATTCCGGTATATTAAAATCGTAATTTAGTTCAGGCTGCTGCGTCGCGACTGAGAAATAAGCAAAACCAACTCCTGTTTCTAAATGGTCATTGATTTTATAGCGCCCCTGCACGCGTAGCACATATAAATTTTCGGTAACTGGTTTTAGAAAGATCCTATTGTCAAATTCAGAATTTATTGACCATTTATTGTTTAATGCCAATTGGTTATTGTACCGGGTCCAAAGGAGACTTTGCTGATCTACATTTTTTTCGGTTTGAGCTCTAGATATAAAACAGACCAGGAGTAAGAAAAATATTTTGATTATTTTCATGAAGTTTCGTGCAATTTTTGGCGAATTTACGCAAACTCTATAAAAATTAGGGGGTAGATTAAACCTTTTATTCATTTCGAAGTCTTATCTGTTTTATTTAAATAAATTTCTGGATGTCTAAATTGTACTTTTTTTTGCTTTTTTTGTTTTTTTGTTTTTCTGCCAATGCTCAAGAGGAGTTGATTCTTAAAGGAACGGTCCTCGACGTTACTACCCAGATTCCTTTAGAGGCAGCAACAGTTTATTTTTCGACGGTAAAAGATTCTGTAGTATTAGAATACACCACTACCGATAAAAATGGTTTTTTTAAAATTGCGACCAAAAAATATGAAAAGCCTGTTTTTTTGAAGATTTCTTATATGGGATATCAAACTGAGGTGGAAGAACAAAAGGAAATTACTGAGAATAAAGATTTTGGGAAAGTCTATTTATTAGAAAATGTAAATGCCTTAGCCGGTGTAATTATAAAAAGTGAAGCTCCTCCAATTCGTATTAAAAAAGATACATTAGAGTTCAATGCCAATTCTTTTAAGGTACGCCCGGACTCCAGTGTAGAAACGTTGTTAAAACAATTACCCGGATTTGAAGTTGATAATGAGGGAAAAATTAAAGTAAACGGTAAAGAAGTGACCCAGTTTCTGGTAAATGGGAAAGCCTTTTTTGATAAAGACGGGGCATTGCTTTTAAAAAACTTGCCAGCGGAGATTATTAATAAAATTCAGGTATCGGATTTCAAAACCAAAAAAGAAGAATTGTCCAAACAAGAGTCCACTTCAGATTATTCAAGCATCAATCTGACTATTGACGAGAAGAAAAACAAAGGTTTTTTTGGAAAATTCTTAGGAGGTTATGGTACATCTGAGCGGTACGAGAGTAGTTTGATAATGAATTTTTTCAATAATAAACGAAAGATAAGTGTGCTGGGATCTTCCAATAATATCAATTCATCCGGTTTTTCGATGGATGAAGTATTTGATAATATGGGTGGAGGGAGAAACAGCAGAGGAGGTTCTAAAACTGCTGGCGGAGGCAAAGGAATCACTCGGTCGAATCTTGCGGGATTAAATTATTCAGATGAATGGTTTAAAGATTTTCAAACAACCGGAAGTTATTCTTTTAATAATGCCATAACGGAAAATGCAAGTAAGTCTAAGCAAGTTGAATTTTTGCCTACGGGTGGTTTCTCAACGGAATCTGGATCGAAATCAAAATCTGAAACCACGGGAAATAAATTGAATTTTGAGTTTGAATACAAAATAGATCCAACAATGAGAATCGTTGTTGTTCCAAAATTGAGTAAATCCAATTCGCATAGCAATTCCTCTTCCTCCAGTTTATCCAGAGACGAAAATGAAGACCCTTTAAATGAAAGTACTTCTAATTCCAACAGAGAAAGTAATTCGACCAATTTTGGGAATACCATTAACTTCAATAAATCATTTCAAAAGAAATCCCGAAATTTGAGTATTGGTTTTGAGAATAGCAATACAAATAGTGATTCCGATGGTTTGAGTACTTCTAAAACTATTTTTTATCAAAATGGAGAGCCCAACGATGAGAGAAATCAGATGGTGAAAAACGGGAACACAAGTGACTTTTATACTGCGGAAATCGAATATACAGAACCAATTACGGATTCATTGCGTGTTCGTTTTGCGGGTGAGTATAGCAGTTCGAATGCAATAAGCAAAGTGCAAACCTTAGATTATGATGCATTGTCTCAATCGTATACCATTATTAATGATCCGTTGTCTAATTTTATTTCATCAAAACAAAACAGGGTTAGCCCAAAAATAGGCGTTACTTTCCAAAAAAATAAATTTACTTTTAACCTGAATTCAACGACTTCGATTGTGCAGTTTGACAATCATTCCTTTTATCTGAATAAAGATACGGATTTAAATAAAAAATATATTTTACCTATTGGAGGAGTACAAATTAGATACAAGTTTGAGAAATCAAAATTCATAACAGCAAAATATGACTATGTGGTTAGTCTTCCTTCCACAAATCAATTGTTACCGGTGGAAAATTTGGCCAATCCATTAAATACCATTGTAGGAAATCCAAATTTGAATCCTAATGAGAAGCACAGTGCAAATTTAACTTTTAGAAATTTTGATTTCCGTACCCGTTCGGGCTATGATTTGTATCTAAAAGGGGAGTATAATGATAGTCAGGTTATTACAACCACAACCTATGATGCCAATAGAAAAGGGATCACAACCTACGGGAATGTTTCAGGAACTTATTCTGCTTTGATGGGTGGAAATTGGAATCAATCGATAAAAAAGGATGGAAATGTTTTAAAGTATGGTATCGGTCTGAATGGTAGTTATTCTTTGACCAGAGGATTTACCAATGCGGTTTTATATGATGCAAAATCATTGGGAATTACACCAAGAATTTATGTTACCTATGATTATGGAGAACTGTTAACCATAGCGCCTACCTATAGTTTGTCCTATGATGAATCAAGATACACTAATTATTTGACAAAAGCCAGCTCCAATGTAGTGCATAGAATTAATTTGCAAACCACCAATTATTGGCCTAAAAACTGGGTTTTCGGAAATGATTTGGGGTATACCTACAATTCGAATATTGCCCGCGGTTTCAAGAAAGATTTTTATTTATGGAATACAAGTTTGTCGTATGGTTTCTTTAATAAAAAAATGATTGCAAAATTAAAAGTGTACGATGTTTTGAATCAGAATCAGAGTTCCTCAAGAACCATTTCTGCTACCACAATTCGCGATGAAGAAAATACGGTTTTAAAGCGTTATGCCATGTTTTCGGTAACCTATAAAATTCAGGATTTTTCAGGAATGAAAAGGCCTCCAAGAAATGAAAACAGGAGAGAAGGCAGAGGAGAAGATAGAGGAGAAAGTAGGGGAGAGGATTACAAATAGAAGTTGTCCCAAAAGACAAGCTGCTATTTGTAATAGAGTAGTCGGTAGTATTGGATAAAACAAAAAGAACCATCAAAACTTAATTTGGGGGTTCTTTTTTTTACTGTATTTGGATCTACTTTTTTTAAAATTTAGGTCTTACACTATAAATGCTAATGAAAAGTATACTATGACTCTGAAAGTGTTTTGTAACTATAATGAATATCTTAAAGTGATACCATACGTTCTTTGATCTCCTAATACACCAGCATATTGTCCAGCATTACCGCCTGCAGGCAATAATTGTTCAAAATAATCCTTATCCAATAGGTTGCGTCCCCATAAGAAAACTGATAAGCCTTCTGAAGCACGGAAACCAATACGACCATTAACCAGGGCATAACCATCAACTACAAGGTATTTTGAAGGAGTGGCGCTCGAAGAGAATGAAGAACGAGCGTAAGTGTCTAAGGCAAAGAAGAACTTCCCAACATTACCGAATAATTTCCCCGAATCAGAGATTTCCCCGCCTAAAGATCCTGCCCATTTTGAGATTCCAGGTAGCGCACCACCTGAAATGTCCTTAGAATAGATCGCAATATTATTTGCATCCTTTAATCCAGTTTCTTCTAGTGGCAGAGGTGCATTTTTGAAAACAACATATTTACCATCGGTGTAAGATACTGCACCGTTAAACGACAGGTGTTTGTTTGCTGTAACGCTGGCATCAAGTTCAGCACCCTGTACACGTACTTTTTCTGCGTTGGCAAGATAACCACGGTTTAAACTCACATCAGGACTTTGAACCAGTGTTTGATAGTTTTTGATGTCTGTATTATAAACTGTGAAATTCAATATCGTACGGTCAAAAGGGGTAGTCTTCACTCCAACTTCAAAGTGATTTACTTCTTCAGGTTTTATTTCAGCAAGTGCGATTATCGGACCATTAGCATCAGTAGGTATACCACCCACATTAACCCCCACAGGTTTATAACTTCTAGCATAAGTTGCAAAGGTATTGACACGGTCAGAAGCTTTGTAAGCCAGTGTTAAATTTCCGGAAAAGTTGGTGTCGTCTACATCCACTTTAAAAGCCTGATTAGAATAAACCTTCTTTTTCAACGCAAGTAAAGCTAGGTCGTTTGTTTGCAGACCTCCGTAGGTCTCTCTACTATAGTCAAGTTTCTTCTTGTCATAATTGTATCTTAGACCAGGTAAAAAGTGAAGACCATCGGTAATTTCCCAATCAAGCTGACCAAATAGTGCCCCACTGAATGTGTTGAGTGTATTTTTGGTTTTGATTCCGTATCCATTTAAAAGTCCAGGTGTTTGCCATAGTGAGTAGCCATTGGAATCGTTTGGCGTATCCTGAGAAAAGCGCCACTGTGCGGATCCAGCTTCCTCAATCTGTATAGGATCTGCTTTTAGCTCCTGTCCGATTACAAATACACCGATCACACCACTTAGCCTGCGGGAAAAATCTCCAGCGTAACGAATCTCTTGTGACCATTGTTGATGTTTTGATGTGGCTTGAGAAAGTTTAAGTACCTGAAGTCCTGTAAAATCTCTGTCATTGGAAGGATCCCAGTTCCAATAGCGCCAAGCTGAGGTTGAAGTAAGTGTTCCTTCTCCAATTTTAGTTTCTATATTTAGTGATATCCCTCCTAAATCCTGTCCTGAACGCCAAGGGGTATCGTGATCAATTTTACGGTCAAATGCATTGGTACTTGGAAGGCTGTAGTTTAAATCAGCAATAATCTGATTAAATTGACGGTAAGCGGCACGTTTAGTAGGGGCAACACCTGCAATAACCTGCGCATATCCATCGGGACGCTGACGCGAAAAATCTGCCGCCAAAGTAATATTTGTGTTTTCTGTTGGTGTATAAAGTAACTGTCCTCTTACTCCTTGATTATTCAGGTCGTTTACCCTTTTTCCTGTGGCTACATTTTCGATTAGACCATCACGTTGCGTTCCGGAAAACGACAATCGTCCAGCAAATTTTTTACTTAAAGCACCAGTGATAGAGGCCTTAGCCTGAAGAAATCCGTAGTTTCCAAAACTAACCTCAAAGTTAGCACCTGAAGTAAAGCTCGGCTTGCGAGTGGTTACGTTAAAAGCACCTGCAGTCGTGTTTTTACCAAACAACGTCCCCTGTGGTCCACGTAATACCTCAATCCGATCTATGTCAATAAAGTCTAGTGTTGTGGCAGCCGGACGGGCGTAGTAAACCCCGTCAACGTAAAAACCAACACCTGGATCAATACCATCGTTAGTAAGACCAAAAGTGGAACCAAGACCTCGAATGTTAATGGTTGTGTTTCGTGGATTTGACGAATACAATTGAACGGATGGCACCAGTTCTTTCAAACGGTTAACGTTGAAAGCACCGGCCTCCTCGGCCTGTTTTCCACTCACAACGGAGATTGGAATGGGAACGTCTTGTGCTTTTTCAATTCTGCGTCTTGATGTGATGACCACTTCAACAAGCACATTGTCATCAGTAAGAGTTATTTCTAAAGGCGTATCTCGTAGTTCCGTAATTGTAACTTCTTTAGATTTAGATCCCACATATTGTACAATAAGTGAGTAAGGAAGTTTTTCTTGGGTTTCAATAGTAAACTTGCCGCTGGCATCTGTAGTAGCACTATATCTGGTGCCTTTTAATACCACGTTAGCACCTTCTAAAGGTGTATTTTGGCTATTCGTTACTACACCGCTAACTGCGGTTTGCGCAAAAGAGAGAGAGAAAATGAATAATAATAATAGCGTTGTAATTATTTTTGTATCAATTGGCTTCATTGTATGTTTATTATATGTAATTAGTAGAGTTTAAATTAAATTTTTTTTACTTATTAGCACATACACATCATTTGAAGATTCTTTTTTTTACTTGTAATTACTCGTTTATTTCCTGCTTGTTCATTTAAAGCAACGAACGTGTTTAAATACGTTTTCATAGTTTAAAATTGGATTGTTTGATTATGTCTTAAATTCGAGGCAAATATATAACTAATTCTATGAAAATAGTAGAGTTTTAAAAATATTTTTTTATTTTTCTACTAACGAGGCAATAGTAATGCCTTTCATAGCCTTTAAAGTTTCATCTCGAATGGTCATTAACCCGTGTCGTAGCAGGCATTCAGACTCATTGGTGCAATCGGAGCAAGGTTCGTAAAAATTTAATGATGCACATGGAAGTAATGCAATTGCGCCATCAAATAACCGATGGATATCCGCTAAAGTAATATCGTTTTTGGATTTTAAAAGGTAATAACCTCCAAATTTACCTTGCTTGCTTCCTACAAAATGTCCGCGTTTTAAATCCAATAAAATCTGTTCCAAAAATTTTTTTGGAATATTGGCTGCTTCGGCAATTTCAATAGTACGAGAAATATGATTTTCGTCCTGTTGCGCTAAAAACAATAATGCTTTGAGCGCATATTTGGCTTTATGTGAAAGCATTTTTAATTTGTTTTATAATAATATATTAGGTATTAGATCCGATTTCAAATTTATAAAATGAAAGGAAAAACAAACATAACTATTTTTATTTATAATTTTAAAAGTATTGTGGTTTTTTAAATGTTGAATGTAGTCTTGAACGGATGGATTCAAACGGAATGTCGACAGCTGAAAGCTACCAGTCTCCACCAGATCCACCGCCTGAGAAACCACCGCCGCCAAATCCACCACCGAAACCGCCGCCGCCGCCTCCAAAACCACCACCGGAAGAACCACCAAAGCCTCCGCCGCCGCTGTTTCTGCCAAGGCTGCTCAGAATAATTACATCCAATAAACTAGGTCCACGGCCTCTGTTGCCAGAATTTCCGCCTCCGCCTTTATTTCTTGAAATTAGTACAAGAATAATAATGACTATCACTATAATTGGCATGATTGGAAAGCCTTTTTCCTTTCCCTTGATTTGTTTTCGTTCTCCTTTATATTTTCCTTTAAAAACATCAATTATGGCATCGGTACCTTTATCAAGACCTTTGTAATAACTTCCGGCTTTAAATTCTGGAATAATAATATTTCGGGTAATTTCTCCGCCAATTCCAGCTGTTAAGCGATCTTCAAGTCCATAGCCTGGTGAAATCCATATTTTTTTTTCGGCTTTAGCCAATAAAATAAGGACACCATTATCCTCTTTTGCTGTTCCACCGATACCCCAGGTTTGTGCCCATTTTGGAGTAAGAATGCCAATATCTTCTCCTTTAAGGCTTTCGATGGTAATAATCACAATTTGCGTTGTTGTCGAATCAGAATATTTAATGAGCTTTTCTTCTAATTGTGCTTTTTCAGTTGCACTTAAAATATTCGCATAATCATAAACTGAAGTCTGAAAACTCGGCTTTTCAGGAATGGTAAACTGAGCAAAGCTTATTTGTGAAAATAGGAAACAAAGGAATAGCTTTAGGAAAATTGTAGTATTCTTTTTTAGTAAAATCATTATCCTTTAGATATTTCGTTTGATAATTCATTGGTGTCGTCTGCTGACCATGGGAAATGCTTTTTCAATTGTTCCCCAGCCATTAAAATTCCATCAATAAGTCCTTGTTTGAAGTTGCCATTTTTAAAATGGTTCTTCATAATTTCTTTTGTAGTATCCCAAAAATCATTGGCGACAAGATCATTGATTCCTTTATCTCCACAAATTACAAATTTTTTATCTGTAACGGCCAGATAAATTAAAACGCCATTTTGAAGCTGGGTTTCATCCATTTTGAGTTCATGAAAAACTTCCAAAGCCCTATCAAAAGGTACTTCGGAAGTTGTTTTTTCTATATGTACTCTAATCTCGCCAGAAGTATTTTTTTCGGCCATGCGAATAGCTTCAACAATTGCTTGTTCTTCTTCTTTGGTTAAAAAATCTTCTACTTTTGACATTGTTTTTAGATTAGAATTTTACTTCAACGGGTTTGTTTGCACCTTCTACAGCATTAAAATATGCTTTTTCTTTGAAACCGAACAGTCCCGCAAATAGTGAATTTGGAAACGTTTTAATATGTGAGTTGTAGGGTTTTACCGCTTCGTTAAAACGGGTTCTTGCAGTAAGAATTTGATTTTCTGTACTAGCCAGTTCGTCTTGTAATTTTAAGAAATTTTGATTTGCTTTCAAATCAGGATACGCTTCAACGGTTACTAATAATCTTGACAAAGAGCTGCTCACACCACTTTGTGCTTTGTTGAATTCAGCTAATTGTTCCGGAGTAATATTTGCTGGATCAATCTTTACCGAAGTAGCTTTTGCTCTAGCTTCAATAACAGCAGTTAAAGTAGATTTTTCAAAATCAGCGGCTCCTTTTACTGTATTTACTAAATTACCAATAAGGTCGTTTCTTCTTTGGTAAGCCGTTTGTACGTCTCCCCAAGATTGCTCTACGGTTTGGTTCAAAGTTACTGCAGTATTATTAATCCCTTTAACCCAGCTGTAAATTCCAATAATTAATACTGCTGCAATAATCCAAGGTAAAAATTTTTTAAAATCCATTTTTGTTTAATTTAAAGTTTAGTGTTTAATTGTTATTTTTATAAAATCTCAAATCAACAAACTACAGTTGATTTTTAATATTTGTTAATTGTGTTCGTATTGTTTCTAGTTTTCGAATAATTTCAAATTTATCCAGGGTTTTCTTCTGACCTTCTTTCAAATGTGTTTTGGCACCTTCCAGTGTGAAACCCCTTTCTTTCACTAAATGAAAGATGAGTTGTAAATTTGTCACATCTTCCGGAGTGAACATGCGATTGCCTTTCGCATTCTTTTTCGGCTTCAGAATATCAAATTCATTATCCCAAAAACGAATCAGTGAGGCATTCACGTCAAATGCTTTGGCCACTTCGCCTATGCTGTAATATCTTTTATCTTTAGAAAGCTCAATATGCATGTTTTTTTATTTTAATCTTTTTTCTGAACGCTATTTTTGTGGACTTGACACTCTTTTGTGCATTAGTCTAATGATTGATTTTCCTGGTTAGCCAATTTTGAAATGGCAACATATTCAATTGCTGAAATATTTCCGTAATAAAAATTCAATGGATTCACGACATTCCCATCTTTGTGCACTTCATAATGCAAGTGCGGTCCTTCGGATCTTCCGGTACTGCCTACATATCCTATAACATCGCCGCGTTTTACGTGTTGCCCCGCCCGGACTTTATATTTGCTTAAATGCCCATATAAGGTTTCATAACCGTAACCGTGGTTAATAACAATATGGTTCCCATAACCGGAAGCCGTATTGTCCGCCTTTGCTATAACTCCGTCTCCCGTAGCATAAATCGGAGTTCCTATGTTGGCAGAGAAATCCATCCCTTTATGCATTTTTCTCGCTTTCGTAAAGGGATCCGTTCGGTATCCAAAACCAGAAGCCAATCGTTTTAAATTCTCATTCCTTACAGGCTGAATAGCAGGAATCGCTGCTAGAAATTTATTTTTAGCCTTAGCCAGATCCAAAATAATATCCAGTGATTTCGACTGAATCACTAATTCTTTGGTAAGCATATCAACTCTTTTTGTCGTATTGATTACCAGTTGTGAATTGTCATAACCTGCTAATTTTTTATATCGGTTGATATCTCCAAAACCGGATTTTCGTACCGAGTCAGGAATCGCCGAGATATTAAAATAAACCCGATACAAATTGTTGTCTCTGTCTTCAATATCTGCAACCACATTATCAACCTGATCCATTTTCTTGTTTAAAATAGAAAAATTCAACTTCAAATTTTCAATTTCACGTGCCTGTAAGCGGTCTTTTGGCGTTTCAAAATAAGGAGTGTTCAATAAAACAATGAAACATAAAAATCCAAATAATGCCGAAGCCACTAAAAATAAGGCTATAACACCAAATTTCTTTCTTTTTCTTACTTTAATTTTTCGGTATGCTAGATTTTCGGAATCGTAATAATATTTTACTTTCGCCATGTTTTAAAATACCCTATTTTTGCACATTGTAAAATGTTAGTCGAACAAATTTAATAAATGTTTCATTTGTTCAGCGCTTTTTTTTAGGAATAAATATAATAATGTGCCTATTGCAGCTATTCATTGCAAGTTCTGCTGTTGAAATCTTTTTTTCTAACGTGCCAGTGGGGGCTTCCTCCGGTCGCTCTGCCATCTCAGGAAAAAATAAATTTCAAAACTGCGAAACTTTTCACTGCTATCTGAGGCAAAATAACAATAATTTAAATCAAATATTTAAAGATGGTTTTAGGTTTAACAAACTTTTAAACTTTAAACTTTAAACAAATTTTAGTAAATGAAATCACAAGACGTACGTAAACAATTTCTAGATTTTTTCGCATCAAAAGGGCACTTAATCGTTCCATCTGCACCCATAGTTCTAAAAGATGACCCAACCCTGATGTTCAACAACTCGGGAATGGCCCAGTTCAAAGAATATTTTCTTGGGAATGCCACGCCAAAAAGCAATAGAATTGCCGATACACAAAAATGTCTTCGTGTTTCAGGAAAACATAATGACTTAGAAGATGTAGGTTTTGATACCTACCACCACACCATGTTTGAAATGCTTGGTAACTGGTCTTTTGGGGATTATTTCAAAAAAGAAGCGATCAACTGGGCTTGGCAACTTTTAACAGAAGTGTATAAAATACCAAAAGAAAATTTATACGTTTCCGTATTTGAAGGAAATCCAGAAGAAAACGTACCATTCGATCAGGAAGCTTGGGATATTTGGAAGGAACTGATTGATGAGGACAGAATCATTCTTGGAAACAAGAAAGACAATTTCTGGGAAATGGGAGACCAGGGACCTTGTGGACCTTGTTCTGAAATTCATGTGGATTTACGCCCGGAAGAAGAAAAATTGAAGGTTTCCGGAAAGAGTTTAGTAAACAATGACCATCCACAGGTGGTGGAAATCTGGAATAACGTATTTATGGAGTTTAACCGTAAAGCGGACGGTTCTTTAGAGAAATTACCGGCACAACATGTTGATACCGGAATGGGGTTTGAGCGTTTGTGTATGGCATTGCAAGGAAAAACTTCCAATTATGATACGGATGTTTTTACGCCACTTATTGAAAAAGTAGAGCAAATTACAGGATTAAAATACACTTCAAACGAAGTTTTAAATATCAGCGAAGCCCAAAACAAAACCAATATAGCTATTCGTGTAGTGGTAGATCACGTTCGTGCCGTGGCTTTTGCTATTGCTGACGGACAATTGCCGTCAAACACAGGTGCTGGTTATGTAATTCGTAGAATTTTGCGTCGTGCGATTCGTTACGGATTTACTTTCTTGAATACCAAGGAACCGTTCATCAACCAATTAGTCGCAGTTTTAGCCAATCAAATGGGGGAATTTTTTCCAGAAATCAAATCACAGCAACAATTGGTTACTAATGTGATTCGTGAAGAAGAAGCATCGTTCTTAAGGACTTTGGATCAAGGATTACAATTGCTGGAAAATGTAGTTGCCGAAACTAAAGGGACAACAGTGTCAGGTACTAAAGCATTTGAATTATACGATACTTTCGGATTTCCAATTGACCTGACGGCATTAATTCTTAGAGAAAAAGGATTCGAACTGGACGAAGCTGGTTTTAACGCCGCCATGCAGGAACAAAAAAAACGTTCACGCGCCGCATCAGAAGTTTCTACTGAAGATTGGTCCGTGTTGATTCCTGGAAATGTAGAAACATTTGTCGGGTATGACCAAACAGAAAACGAAGTAAAAATCACTCGCATCCGTAAAGTTGACAGTAAAAAAGACGGGGTTTTATACCAAATCGTTTTAGACAATACGCCATTCTATCCAGAAGGCGGAGGACAGGTTGGTGATAAAGGAACTTTGGTTTCTGCAAATGAAACCATAGAAATCATTGATACTAAAAAAGAAAATAACCTGATTTTGCATTTTGCAAAAAAATTACCGGAAAATGTAAACGCTGGTTTTATAGCAAAAGTAAATCAGGATTTGAGAAATTTGTCTTCCAGAAATCACTCGGCGACACACTTGATGCACCAGGCGTTGAGAAGTATTTTAGGGACGCATGTAGAACAAAAAGGGTCACTGGTAAATCCAAACTATCTGCGTTTTGACTTTTCTCATTTTGCTAAAATGACGGAAACCGAATTGCAACAGGTCGAGGATTTTGTAAATGCAAGAATCCAGGAGCAATTACCACTTATAGAAAGAAGAAATATTCCGTTTGCCCAAGCTGTTTCAGAAGGAGCGATGGCGCTTTTTGGAGAAAAATACGGAGATGAGGTTCGTGCTATCAAATTTGGCGCAAGTATGGAATTGTGCGGAGGAATCCACGTAAAAAACACTGCTGAAATCTGGCATTTCAAAATCGTTTCAGAAGGAGCGGTTGCTGCGGGAATTCGTCGTATCGAAGCCATTACAAGTGATGCCGTTAAAGCTCATTTTGCTTCGTATGAAGGCACATTGAATGAAGTAAAAACTGCTTTGAAAAACCCTCAGGATATTTTGAAAGCCGTTCATTCGATGCAAGAAGAAAATGCGAAATTGGTGAAACAAATTGAGGCTTTGGTGAAAGACAAAGTTAAAAATTTGAAAGCGAGTTTAACGTCAGAAATACAGGAGATAAACGGTATTCAATTCTTGGCGAAACAAGTGGACCTGAATCCGGAAGGAGCAAAAGATTTGGCGTATGAATTAGGAAATTTAGGAAAAAACCTGTTTTTGGTTTTGGCAACAGCCGAGGAGGAAAAACCAATGTTAACCTGTTATATTTCGAAAGAATTGGTTGCAGATAAAAACCTAAATGCCGGACAAGTAGTTCGTGAATTGGGTAAATTTATCCAAGGTGGAGGCGGAGGACAACCGTTCTTTGCTACAGCCGGAGGAAAGAATGTGGCCGGAATTCAGAACGCATTGGAAAAATCGGTTGAATTCGTAAAGTAAAACAAATTTATTTTTTTATAATAGAAGCCCTTTTAGAGTATACGTTCTAAAAGGGTTTGTTTTTTTGTTCAATAGGCTGTAGTGTAGGGTTTCAGATAGTGTTACTACTAGGTTTAAAAATAGTAGTTTAACCGAAATATAGGGATTGTAGCGATGAATATTGTACCTCTTATTTTATTTTTTTACGTTTGATTTATATAGACCCAAACGGTTTGATAAAGGAGAATACGATTTGTTTATTATTATGAAAAAAGCAAAAAAAATATTTTGTGTATTATCGATTTTTTTATCGACTCTTTATTCGTGTTCAAGTGATAAGGATGATAGCATAAAATTGCTAAAAAAAATAGTTACCACTGCATCAGACGGAACTTCAGCAACCACTTTGTTTACGTATAATGGTACTGAAATAGTAAGTATTGATGGCGTTCAGAAACATACTGATTTTACTTATACAAATGGTTTGATCTCTAAAATAGTAACGTTAGATAAAACAAATCAACTTTCTGAAACTATTGAATATACGTATGTCACCGGTGAATTGGTGCGTGTAAAATCTGCAAACAAGTATATAATAAACTATATCCATAATTCAGATGAAACTGTTTCCTATGAAAAACTAGCCATTAATTCAGGGAATCAGGAAGTGAAAATGTATCATGGAATTTTGTATTTTCAAAACGAAAATTTCATCAAAGACGAAAGAATATTGGATAACACCGGATTAGGTGTTTTGTCTCAATATAGTATAAGCTTTGATTATGATTCTAAACACAATCCATTGTATAATGTATTGGGGTACAAAAAACTATTGGATTATAATGAAGCCATCTCGTCGAATAATAGTCTGATAAGTACAGTGATTATAAGTACTACAAAAGGTGACCAGATAGCATCTTCCGCTAAATTTTATAAAAATTCCTTTGCATACGATTTAGAAAATTACCCAACCGAAAAGATTTCAGAGAATGCGATTGTTGGCAGCGATAATACCGGTTATTTGAAATCACAATTCTTCTACTAAGAAAGCCATTAGCTTGCAAAAGGCGGCAACAACCCTTTCAGAATTTTAAAATCGTAAAGAGTTTCTTAATCCTATATTTTTATAGGCCCAATGAAAAAGGATTTAAACAGTATTTAATTCGCTAAAATTATTCAAATTTGCAGTAAATTAGAAACGATGCTATTCAGAACCCAAATACCCATTTCTATAAGCAGCCATCTGCTGGATTACAATTCAAAGATTGTGTCTTTGGGGTCTTGTTTTGCAGTAAATATAGCGGAAAAACTAGACTTTTTTAAGTTTCAGAACAGCTGTAACCCATTTGGAATTTTGTTTCATCCTTTGGCGATTGAGAAACTCGTTGATTTTGCTGTTTCGGGAAAGCAGTTCACGGAAAACGATATTTTTTTTCATAATGAATTGTGGCATTGTTTTGATGCACATTCGGATTTGAGTACTTCAAATAAGGATGAATTATTAGAATCGTTAAACAGCATACTCCAATCAACAAAACAGCAATTGCAAGAAGCCTCTCATGTTATTATCACGTACGGAACCTCGTGGGTGTATCGAAATAGAGAAAGTGATACCATTGTGGCGAATTGTCATAAAGTATCGCAAAAGCAATTCAGCAAAGAATTACTTTCGTTTGACGAGAGTAAAGAAAGCATCGCAAATACTATTAAATTGATCCATTCGTTGAAAGGGGATTGTGGTATTGTTTTCACGGTTTCGCCCGTGCGTCACATTAAAGATGGTTTTGTTGAAAACCAATGGAGCAAAGCCAGTTTGATTTCAGTAATTCACAGTGTTTTGAATACGGAAGACTATAAACATAACACGGAATACTTTCCTTCCTATGAAATCATGATGGATGAACTTCGTGATTATCGGTTTTATGCTGAAGATATGTTGCATCCCAATCAGGTGGCAATCGATTATATTTGGGAGCGTTTCAAAGAAACCACAATTTCAGAAAATGCTTTTTCTACGATGGATGCCATTGAAAGTATTCAGAAAAGTCTTTTACACAAGCCATTTAATCCAGATTCTGAAAGTCATTTGAAGTTCGAATCCAAACTCAGAGAAAAAATCACTAAATTGGAGTCTCAATTTTCATTCATGAAATTTTAATTATGCTTAGAAAAATAGGTATTGGAATCGGAGTTGTTGCAGGAATAATTTTATTGTTCAAATTTTGTGATTTTAAGAAAAACGATGATGAAGATATGAGTTATAACACCAATCTCATTCAGCAACAAATCGTAAACGTAGGGAAACTTGTAGTTACCGAAGGGCATTTCTCTGAGGTAATAACCTATAAAAATCAGCAAAAATACCTGTTGGATATGCTTTCATTCGAGAAAAAAGCCCTGGTTGTTGTCAATGCTGATGTAACTGTTGCGTATGATTTGCATAAAATGAAGTATGATATCGATGAGAAAAATAAAACGATCACAATTATAAGTATTCCCAAAGAAGAAATAAAGATCAGCCCTGATATTCAGTTTTATGATGTCGAACAAAGTAAATTGAATCCATTTACGGGAGCTGATTACAACAAAATCAATAGATCGGTTAAAGCAAATCTGGCCAAGAAAATAGAAAAATCGTCACTAAAAACGAACGCTGAAAATCGCCTAATTAGTGAATTGTCCAAAATATTGATTCTGACCAATACCATGGGTTGGAAGTTACGGTATGAGGGAAAAGTAATCGAAAGCGAGAAAGATTTCGGTCAGCAAATTAAGCTTTAATTACTTTTTTGTCAGGTTGCTCCACTAATAATAGTACTTACTGTACTACAAAAAATCTAAGCTTTTTGTTTATCAAAAATCAAATCCAAACCGCCGGCAATCAAATGTGCCACTTCGGGTCTTTTTTCTTTTAAATTTTCAAGGTAATGCAGCACTTCCTGCAAAAGTTGTGGTTCGTTTCTGTCTTTCAAAAGTTCCGTGATTTCAACGGCCAATAACCAGTCATTGGAGTGATTTGCTTTAATTTTTTCAAAGATTGGTGCCAAAGCCGTTTGCCTGTCTTTGGATTCTCTCACCGTGCGAACGGTTTGGTACAGCACCTCTAAATCATCCCGTTCTGCGGTATGTTTGGCCTTTATGGTTTTGCTTGTTGGAACATGCGAAATCAAATCAAAACTATTCACATCTGCAGGACCTGAAAAAGCCGAAATTACTTTTTTTCCTATCGCCATATCGTAATTGCCCCATTCTGGTTGGAACAAAATATTTTCCCTGTGCGTTACGGTACAGTTTTTTAAGCTGATTAAAATAATTTCACCGTGTAGATTTCTAGATCCGGTAATAATCTCTCCTTTTACGATAATCTCTCCCTCAAACTCCAATGTTACACTTTGATTCTCAGTGATGGAATAAGCGCTTAAATCTCTTGGACTCATATCTTCAATAGCGAGATTGATACCCTTTAGTTTTCCAATAGGGCTTCCAAAACCCTCCGAATGTTTGATTGTTCCATGACCCACTAATTCTTTTTCTCGATACGATAAGGCCGTTTTACCCCTGGTTTGAATATAAACGGGTTTTCCCTCTTCTTCAATAACATTGCTGAAAACTCCTGAGATCTGAATTCCGGTACTCAATTCAATGGTTCCTAAGGCGTTGGAATGAATCAATTTGTTGATTCCCGATAGTCCTCCGGTACGCAACGCCATTTTATTGGCAAACTCTTCCAAAACCAAATTTAAATAAGCAAAATCTGGAGTGACGTAAAGCTGAGGCTGCAGTTTTGTAATATCAAAACTCTGGTTGGCTGCCGATATGTCGTAGGGGATTTTCTTTACATTATCGGTCATGCACCAAGCACTTTCACCAATGGATGAAAGCAATCCGGCGCCATAAATTTTTGGATTATCTAACGTTCCGATCAAGCCGTATTCTACGGTCCACCAATGCAGGTTTCTAATTTGCGCCATTTCCGATAATTCGCCCATGTTGTTCTGCAAATCTTCCACTGCTTTTTCAGCAGCCTCAATATCGGCCTGCGGTGTATCTTCGGCTTCTTTCAAGATAGAAAGCAGTCGAATGGCTTCGTACATTTGGTAATCTTTGTGCGAAGAAATTGCTTTGCAGCCGATTTCCCCAAAACGACGTAAATATTCTGCATATTCCGGATTGGCAATAATGGGTGCGTGGCCAGCGCCTTCGTGAATAATATCCGGTGCAGGCGTGTATTCTATATGTTCGAGCTGACGAATATCAGAAGCAATTACAAGTACATTATAGGCCTGAAATTCCATAAAAGCATTTGGCGGAATAAATCCGTCCACTGCCACCGCGGCCCAGCCTATTTCGGTCAGAATACGATTCATGCCGTACATACTGGGAATGTGATCAATTTCAATTCCTGTTTTTTTTAGTCCTTCGAGATACGAACTGTGGGCTACTTTCGAAAGATAATTCACATTTTTGCGCATCACATAGCGCCAAACGGCCTGGTTTATCGGCGTATAATCGCTATAATCTTGAGGCTTAATAAATTGTTTTAAGTGCTTTGGCAATCGGTCTAATAACGGATTACTTTCAATAGTTGAGTTCATTTCGAAATCGTTGTAGTTGTGTTGCAAAAGTACGAATTTAAGATGCTTTTTCCAGCTTTCATGGCAAATTTTTGCCCTTTTGTTTTTTCTAAAGTTGATGCAGTCTTCTTTAGAAAGCATCCTTTGCAATTTTCATTTATTATTGGATCAGCTCAAAAAGCAGCAACTGCGTTTTTTGTAACTCAGAAAAATTATTATCCGAAACAAAAATTAGGGATTGGTGTCCGTTAGGCAATTTTGGTCCAAAAGTAATCCCTTCGATATTATCAATAAAAATCCCCAATTGATCCATGTTAAGTGCTAGTTTCTTTGTGGCCACTTCAAAATTCTGATTTTTTAATGAAGTGTGTTTTTTTACATTAGTGGCCCTTTTCAAATCGCACAGGAAAACTTTAACTGTGCAGGCTTGAGTACCGGTAGAGTAGGAACGTTCCACAACCAGCAATTGATTTTTTCCATAATATTGAATTGCCGAAACGCCATTCACGGCAAAAGTACCTTTTGGATTCGGCTCCAGTGCAATTGGTTCCAAAAGGTACGCATATTGGGCGGTGTTCTTTTTTGTCTTAGCGTTAAATTGATACAATCGGATTACGCCCCCTTTGCTGGTGTTGGCTTGGTTACCATCTTCAAATAAAGGTTCTTCAATGTTGGTGTATATTGTTTTGTAGTTAAAATCGAAAGTAATTCCTTCTAACGTTCCATTATTCCTTGGGCCTTTTTCCTCTTTGTTCATTGCTAAATTAGCGGGTAATTTGGCTTTAAATTTGAAATTACCTTTCAAATCCATAAAGTTTAGGGAAGGGTTTTGTAAAATTAATTTAGCAGCGGTAACTATCCGGGCACCTTCGCTGCTCCAGAGCAGAGAATTGGTTTTTGGATTATACCGTATGTCTTCCGGGTCGCATGCTGTTGTCGGGCTGGTGTCCCAGTTGCCGTAATTTTTTCCGGTTTCATCTTTTAAAGTAGTAGTGCTTTGAAAAGTGATGCCTTCTAATTTATTTTCGTCCACAAGAATTTTTGCAGTGTAAAACCTCGAATCGTTAACCATCGATCTGTCGTCACAGATGAGGTAATACAAATCTTGTTTGGCATCATAATCGATTCCTGATAAGCCTCCCACCTTAGTGTCCTGAAAAGTTTGATTAAAAGGAATTTCGAGCGTGCTGATTAATTTTAAACTGGGAGTCGGTTTGTTTTCGGCGGTTTGTTTTAAATTGGAACAAGAAAGAAAAACAGCCTGTAAAGCAACGAGAAATAGAAATTTACGCATAAAAGGTTTTGTTACTATTTGCAAAATTCAACTGATCTATGGATTGGAAATGCGTTGGAAAACGGACTATTGCTTTAATTTTTTTCGGTATTCCTGAAATACTCAATTTTATAATTGAACATCTCAGCCATATTCTTAGCGCGAAGTTTCGCTTCCTCGGTTAGTGGCCCCACAAATAAACCATCGGCAGTTTCAATGAAAATTTCCATCCAGCGTTCGAAGTGTTCTTTGGCAACCGGTAATTGTTTGTGTGGTGGAAACGGGCTACCGGAATAGGTGTGTTGCTCCAGTAAAATAGTTTGCCAAAAGCGATACATTTTTTCTAAATGTTCCGGCCAGCGGTTGTTTATTTTTTCGTTGAAAATGGGTCCAATAAATGGATCTTTCTGAACTTTGGAGTAAAAGGTATCAACAAGTAATTTGATATCTTCGAGAGTGGTAATATCGGTCAATTGTGTCATGATTTAGTATAAAAAAAAACCTACGCAAAGGTAGGCTTTTATGTTTAAAATTATCGTAACCTATTTTGCTTTAGGAGGGAATTGCTCTAAAATTTTAGCCACAAATTCATTGATCTGTTTTTCTTTTTCATTGCGGTTTTCGGTCAAATAGCCTACTCCTTCTCCTTCCCAAACCAATTCTTTTTTCTTGGCATCGATTAAATCAATGTACAGTGTTCCTTCGGTTGAAGTAGAAACATAGGTGCGCCCACCCCAAAGATAAGGATTCCATCCATAGCGCCATCCATAACCCCATCCAGTGTTGTATTGGGTGACATCTACCTGTTCTCTTTCTTTGGTAAGGATGTTTATAAGTAAATCAGGTGTTTCACTCTTAGTCATTCCTTTTTTGCTAAGTTCATTGTCAATAGCATGAAGAATTCTTTTCTTGTCCAATTCTGAAATTTCTAATCGATCGATACCTCTTCTGTGAAAGGCATAGGTTTTGTATTGACTAAAATCTACATTTTTATCATAATCGGAATATACTTTTACGGAACTGCACGATGCTACTAGGAGAAGTAATACTACTGGAATGAGTTTAATTGCTTTCATGACTTAATTATTTGATTACTAAATGTTTATTAAAGATACGCCCAAATTTCTAAAAATCCAACAAATTGTCGGCTACTCTATTAGGGATGGTTACTTTCAATAAAGGTTGCGTCTCCATAGCTCTTTTTATTGCAAATTCTGCTCCGTCATTTCGTGCCCAGCTTCTTCTGGAAATTCCATTGTTGACATCCCAGAAAAGCATTGATTCTAAGCGTCTTGAGGCTTCTTTTGATCCATCAAGAACCATACCAAATCCACCGTTAATTACCTCTCCCCAGCCAACTCCGCCGCCATTGTGAATGGAAACCCAGGTTGCACCTCTAAAGCTGTCACCAATAACGTTTTGTATCGCCATATCAGCAGTAAAACGGGAACCGTCATAAATATGGGAAGTTTCTCTGTACGGAGAATCGGTCCCGGAAACATCATGGTGGTCCCTGCCTAAAACCACAAGTCCTATTTCGCCTTTGGCAATAGCCTGATTAAAAGCTTCCGCAATTTTCACCCGTCCTTCGGCGTCAGCATAAAGGATTCTGGCTTGTGAACCGACAACCAATTTATTTTCTTGTGCGCCTTTTATCCAGTGAATGTTATCCTGCATTTGTTGCTGAATTTCCTCGGGAGCCGTTTTCGCCATTGCTTCGAGAACCTGACAGGCAATTAAATCTGTTTTGACTAAATCTTCTGGTTTCCCTGAGGCACAAACCCATCGGAAAGGACCAAAACCGTAATCAAAACACATAGGACCCATGATATCCTGAACATAACTCGGATACCTGAAATCAATATGATTTTCGGCCATCACATCGGCACCGGCGCGGGAAGCCTCCAATAAAAAAGCATTTCCGTAATCAAAGAAATACGTTCCTCTGGCCGTATGTTTATTGATAGCAGTAGTGTGTCTGCGTAACGTTTCCTGTACTTTTATTTTAAATAAATCGGGATTTTCAGCCATCATGCTATTAGCCTCTTCAAAGGAAACATCGGCAGGATAATATCCACCGGCCCAAGGATTATGTAAGGAAGTTTGATCGGATCCTAAATCGATATGGATGTTTTCCTGGTCAAATTTTTCCCAAATGTCCACTACGTTTCCGAGATAACCGATAGAAACGGTTTCTTCATTGGCTTGTGCCAAAGCAACTCTTTTTACCAGTGCATCTACATTTTCAACCACTTCATTAATCCAGCCCTGACTGTGACGAATGTGAGTGATTTTTGGGTTTACTTCAGCACAAACGGTGATGCAACCGGCAATATTTCCGGCTTTAGGTTGCGCGCCACTCATCCCTCCCAATCCTGAGGTAACGAATAAACCACCCTTGGGACTGCGTTTTATTTTGCGAAAACCATTTAATACTGTAATTGTTGTTCCGTGTACAATTCCTTGAGGACCAATATACATATAGCTTCCGGCTGTCATTTGTCCGTATTGAGAAACGCCTAATGCATTCATTTTTTCCCAGTCATCCGGTTTAGAATAATTAGGGATTACCATTCCGTTTGTCACGACAACTCGGGGAGCTTCTTTATGCGAAGGGAACAATCCCATTGGATGACCGGAATACATAGTCAATGTTTGTTCTTCTGTCATTTCCGATAAATAGTGCATCGTCAAAAGATATTGTGCCCAGTTTTGGAAAACAGCTCCATTACCGCCATACGTAATCAATTCATGGGGATGTTGTGCCACGGCGTAATCCAAATTATTTTGAATCATTAGCATAATCGCTTTTGCCTGCTCACATTTTCCCGGATATTCAGAGATTGGTCGCGCATACATTTTATAATCAGGACGAAAGCGATACATATAAATACGTCCGTAGGTCTCTAATTCTTCCAAGAATTCTTTGATTAATTCAGCATGATGCTGGGGTTCAAAATACCGCAAGGCATTTCGCAGTGCTAGTTTTTTTTCTTCTGCCGAAAGGATTTCTTTGCGTTTTGGCGCATGATTGATATCCGTTTCGTATGGTTTTTTTTTTGGTAAAACGGATGGAATTCCCTGTTGAATTTGTTGTTGAAAAGTCATTTGATACTGTTGTTGAAAAGTCATTTGATACTGTTGTTAAACGAATTTATTACTTTTTTTGGAATGCATTTTTTTTTGAGAATCATTAGGCTGCTGCGCAAAAAAAGTGATAACTAAGGATAACGAATATCCGACCTGTGGTAGGATTTATGAATTTTGATTCTGTATCGCTGTAAACTAATATCCATTTTTTGTTTTTTGTTTAAAAACTGTTCAATTTGTAATGTGGAATCGGCTTACTTTTTATTTGTGCCTGTTTTTTTATCAAAACCATACGGACAATGGCGACAACCACTTTTGCAACAATACCCTCGCTTTAAATGATACTTTTCAGTGAAACATTTGTAGCCTTCAGGGGTGTAATAGAAATCTTCCCCTTCTATTAATTTATTTTCATTACTTTGGTCAATCATACTTTGGATTATTCTATTGTAAAAGTCATGTGGATTGCTTTAATGAGCAAAACAACGCAAACGATTGAGCTTTTCATTAAATAGAACCATTTTATCAGTACAAATTTATAAATTTTATAGCGAATGTTTCTAATTGTTGCTAAATATTTAATTCCAAAAGGATATCGCGGATTGACCGCATTTCCTTTTGTATTTGTAAAACAT
Source organism: Flavobacterium kochi (assembly GCF_048286715.1). Lineage (NCBI taxonomy): Bacteria > Pseudomonadati > Bacteroidota > Flavobacteriia > Flavobacteriales > Flavobacteriaceae > Flavobacterium > Flavobacterium kochi. The sequence goes on along the minus strand of NZ_JBLVPW010000017.1, from coordinate 30,164 downwards.
CGTGTTGATAAAGAAAATATAGTTTTTGTTAATCATGAAAAAATACACCTGCGCCAACAATTAGAACTGTTAGTGATTCCTTTTTTTATCTGGTATTTTATGGAGTATCTTTTTCGTTTGATTCAATATAAGAGCGCTGATTTAGCCTATAGAAATATTAGTTTTGAAAGAGAAGCGTACGCTAATGAATCAGATTTTAAATATTTAAAAAGCAGACCTTTTTTACGATTTTCAAAATATCTGTTTTTAAAAAAGGAATAGCCCGCTGATCAGGTGATCACTTTGGTAAGGTAAGGGCTGTTTTTAACTGCTCCCATTTTGAAATCCAAAATACCAAATCACTACCCTTTTACCCTTTTTTTGTGTCGATCCGGAATTGTTTCGCTCCAGTCGGTTTAATCTTATTTTTATCGTTTTTTAATCGTAAGAAATTAGGTGTCTAAAAGTTAAAAATATGTATTTAAACGATGTATTATGCTTTTTATCGTTATTTGTGCGGATTACAATACTATTTTTTTTGTAACTTTAGATGAAATATTAAACGTTGGGTCTCCTTTTCTGAAAATCGGGATTACAAATACACCTTTAAAATTTTTATTATTCCTAATCGTTTCATTTTCTATCGTTAAAGGAGTTATCGTATCTAAGGAATTACTCATTAAAAAACGTACAAATTAATCTAATTCCGCAGCTTATGGACTCAAAACTACTTAAAAAAACACTGTTGATTGTTTCAAGCGTTTTACTTCAGAGCAATCTTCATGCACAGCTGTACGTAAGTCCTAATAGCTATGTTTTTGCCAGCAATGAAGTGGTATATATTAGACAAGACTTGGAATTAAATGCAGCTACGAGTACCTTTTATTTAAGGAAAGATGCGGCGTTATTACAAGGATCTACCGCAGTGGGGACTAATAAAGGAACAGGAAACTTATCTGTTTTTCAAGAAGGAACCACCAACAATTTCCAATACAATTACTGGTGTTCGCCTGTTGGGGGAAATAATGCACCAGCAGGCAATTCTCCTTTCGGAATAACGCAACTTAAAGATATTGTTGATTTGACAAACAGTACTAATCCCACTATTTTAGCATCAAATAATTATAATGGTACTGCGAGTCCATTTGCAATTGCCCCCTATTGGATAAATAAATTGATAGCAACATCCGGTTATTCGAATTGGCTTCAGGTGGGCGCTGCTTCCAGTATAAATACCGGAGAAGGATTTACGATGAAGGGAACTTCCGGAACCAATCTTATTACGGTCAACGGCGTTCAAAACAATCCGGGAAGTCACCAAAGATATGATTTTAGAGGAAAACCCAATGATGGGACAATTGCTATTCCCGTTGCATTTGAGCAATCCACATTAACGGGAAATCCTTATCCGTCAGCGATCGATTTATCTGCTTTTTTAACTGATGCGACAAATTGTACCGGGATAGCTTATTTCTGGGAGCAAGATAAAACGGTAAACTCGCACTATATAGCAGATTACAAAGGAGGGTATGGTGCTTTTTCACCGGGTTTCTTAGGAAGTAGCGGAATCTATGTTCCTGCAACATTTTATTCGTATGACGGATCAGGCAATGCGGGAACAAGTACCGGTACAGGAGCAACTTATGAAAGACGTTTTAGTCCTGTCGGACAAGGTTTCCTGATCGATGGGCTTGTGGATGGTACGGTGGAAATGAAAAATAGTTATCGCGTATTTATCAAGGAAGGTGCCTCTAATTATTCTCAATTTGATAAAAATGGAAATCGAAGTAAAACGAAAAATGCATCGTATTATTTATCGAATATTCAATCACTGTCAGGTTTTGATTATACAAAAGTGAGTGTTTTGCCAACCCCACAAATTAGATTTAATACGTTGCTGAATAATCAGGGAGTCCGTCAACTGGCACTGGCATTTATTCCTGGAGCAACTGACGGTGTGGATCGCGCTATGGATGCCATGTCCTCGAGTGATGATGCTCCGGCGGATGTTTATTTTGTATTAGAGGACAGTGAATTTGTAATAGAGGCTGTGAATTTCAATATCGATAAAAAAATTCCCATCGGTTTTAGAAATGCGGACCAGGCCAATTATAAAATTACAGTAAAAGAAATTTTGAATTTTACGGAAGCGAATACGGTGTACTTACATGATAAGGTGGCGGATAAATATTTTGATATTAAGAATGATTTTCATGAAATTACGCTTCCTGCAGGTGTTAACAATACACAATTTGAAATTACTTTTAAAAGTAATGCTGCTTTGGGAGTTAAAGATTTGGCCAGTCAAAGTTTCGTGGTTTATCAAAATAATGCCACTAAGAATCTAACAATCAATAATCCACTCTTTATAGATCTTGCTACCTGCAGTTTGTATGATGTAGCGGGAAAATTAATTTTCAGCAAAAATGATTTGGGAGTAAATGCATCTTATAAATTTCCTACATCGGGTCTTGGAGATGGAATTTATATTGTTAAGTTGTCCACTAAAGAGGCTATTGAGGTTGGAAAAAAAATAATCATTAAGAACTAAAACGCATTAGAAACGGGAACAAAAAAATGCAATCTGTAGGGATTGCATTTTTATTATATATAAATTTTATCTTTGTAAAAAATAAATTAGCTTGAATCAACAGTTAACACTATCATTTCCAGACTCAATTTCAGTACACATTAAACGGGAAGATTTGATTCATCCCTTTGTTTCAGGAAATAAGTTTAGAAAATTGAAATACAATTTGCTTCAGGCCAAAGAAGAAAGCCAGGAAACAGTATTGACTTTCGGTGGCGCTTTTTCGAATCATATTGCAGCGGTAGCTTTTGCAGGAAAAGAAAAAGGATTCAAAACTATCGGGATTATTCGCGGGGATGAATTAGCAAGTAAAATTTCGGAAAATCCGACCTTATTATTTGCCCAAAATTGTGGAATGCAATTGGAATTTATTTCCAGAGCGGAATACCGCTTAAAAAGTGAGGCTTCATTTTTAGCAAATTTAAAAATAAAATTTGGCGATTTTTATCTTATTCCAGAAGGTGGAACCAACGCATTAGCCGTCAAAGGCTGTCAGGAAATTGTAACCGAAGAAGACAGTGTGTTTGATTACGTTTGTTGTTCCGTAGGAACCGGTGGTACGATTTCCGGAATTATAAATAGCGTTTTACGCCATCAAAAAGTTTTAGGGTTTCCCGCTTTAAAAGGTGATTTTTTAAAAGAGGAAATTCGTAATTTTGCACAAAATGAGAATTGGGAACTGATTACAGCGTATCATTTTGGAGGTTACGGAAAAGTAAATCCAGAATTAATCGAGTTCATCAATCAGTTTTATCAGGAAAATCAAATTCCTTTGGATCCTATTTATACAGGAAAGATGGTTTTTGGCGTTATGGATTTGATACATAAGAACTATTTTCCGGCTCAATCAAAAATTTTACTAATTCATACCGGTGGAATTCAGGGAATTCAAGGGATGAATATGAAATTAAGAAACAAACAATTACCAACAATCAATATCAATGTTTAAAAAAATTCTGCTGATACTCATACTAATAACTATGGTAGGCTGTAAGGCCACAAAACCTGTTATTGTAACTACAAAAAAGGTTCCTTTAAAACCAAAATCGGAAGTAGTCAACGTGGTTAAAAAACCAAACGTCACCAAATCAAATACGCCAAAACCCATATTGCCAAAACCTGTAAAAGAACAGAGTGGTGAAACAGAAGTAATTGTTTCTACTTCAAAAACGGTAGTTACCAATGCTGCTGTTAAAGCTTATATTTCTCAATTTAAAGAAATTGCAATGGGAAATATGAAGAGTTTTGGTATTCCTGCCAGTATTATTTTGGCTCAGGGTATTTTAGAATCGGGTGCCGGAGTAGGGGATTTGGCCGTAAGTGCCAACAATCATTTTGGTATAAAATGTCATGAAGGCTGGACCGGAGAAAGTGTGAGGCATGACGATGATTCTGATCAGGAATGTTTCAGAAAATACGATAATCCATCGGAATCGTTTAAAGATCATGCTGTATTTCTAACAGGGAGAAGCAGGTATTCTAAATTATTTGCGTTGGCAAAAGGAGATTATAAGGCCTGGGCCAGGGGACTAAGAGCTGCCGGCTATGCGACAGACCCCAGATATCCGGATAAATTGATATCTTACATTGAACGATACAATCTGCAGCAATATGACAGCCAGGTTTTAGATGCGAATTATGTTTCCAATGAAAAACAATTGGTAGCAGCGTTATCGGTTGAAAATAAAAAACCCAAAGAGCAAGGTTTAGTCTCCTATGAGGTTCAAAAAGGAGATACGCTCTATTCCATTTCAAAAAAATTCGAATTAAGGATTGACGAATTAAAACAAAAAAATAATCTTTCGGACAATACCCTTTCTATTGGACAACGACTGATCATAAACTAATTTAAAAATAACCAAAACTCATAATTCATTTCAATGTTATATAAAAGAAGCAGTCAGCTTTTTGCTGAAGCAGAAAAAGTAATTCCAGGTGGCGTAAATTCACCAGTAAGAGCCTTTAAAGCGGTAGGCGGAACTCCAATTTTTGTCAAAAGTGCCAAAGGGGCTTATTTATATGATGAAGACGGAAACCGTTTGATTGATTATATCAATTCATGGGGGCCGATGATTTTAGGACATGCTTTTGAACCGGTTGTCCAAGCCGTGATCGAGAAAGCCAAATTGGGAACTTCTTTTGGGATGCCGACAGAATTGGAAACTCAAATTGCCGCTTTGGCTGTTGCGATGGTTCCGAATATCGATAAAATCAGATTTGTAAATTCAGGTACCGAAGCGTGTATGAGCGCCGTAAGACTGGCTCGTGGATTTACAAAAAGAGATAAAATAATAAAATTTGCAGGCTGCTATCACGGTCATTCTGATTCGTTTCTGATTCAGGCTGGAAGTGGGGCAATTACTTTTGGTTCACCAAATAGTCCAGGAGTGACTGCTGGAACTGCCAAAGATACTTTGCTGGCACGATACAATGATTTAGAAAATGTTGCAGCTTTAATTGACGCTAATAAAAATGAGATTGCCGCAATAATTGTTGAGCCAGTTGCCGGAAACATGGGCTGTATTCCACCCTGCAAAGGTTTTCTGGAAGGCTTACGCCAATTGTGTACCGACAATGGAATTCTATTGATTTTTGATGAGGTAATGACTGGTTTTAGACTGGCCAGAGGTGGTGTTCAGGAATTATTTAATGTTACTGCCGATATTGTGACTTTCGGGAAAGTAATAGGCGGAGGTTTACCGGTTGGCGCTTTTGCCGCTCGTGAAGAAATTATGAATTATTTGGCACCATTAGGTCCTGTTTATCAGGCAGGAACTTTATCCGGAAATCCATTAGCCATGGCTGCGGGATTGGCGATGTTGCAATCGTTAGATAATGACCGTGCTATTTTTCAGCGATTAGAAGAAAAAACAGCCTATTTGAGTGCAGGAATTGACAAAGTTTTGAAAGCCAATAAAGTTGCTTTTACGATCAATAGAATTGGATCTATGATTTCAGTACATTTTGACGCCGCTCCGGTTGTTGATTTACAAACCGCTGCCAAAGGGGATAATGAAACCTTCAAAAAATTATTTCATGGATTATTAGCGGAAGGAATTTATATTGCTCCGTCAGCTTATGAAACATGGTTTATTACTGATGCACTAACATACGATGATTTAGATTTTACCATTCGCGCTATTGATAAAGTTTCTAAAACTTTTTAAATTATAACAAAAACTTCCGGTTATCGCCGGAAGTTTTTTTTTACGCTTTTTTTAATGCTGCTTTTCTCTCACCATCGTGAGATCCACGATGTCCATGATGCTGTCTGTCTTTCATAGCATTCCATTTTTCAAATTGTTCCGGAGATAAAATGGTTTTCATTTTATTTTTCATCGCAATTTGTTCATCTAACATTTTATTTTTCATAGCAAAAAGGGCATCAGCAGTCGGTTTTTCCTGATTTGCTTTTCGTGCTGCTCTCATTGCTTCTCTTTTGGCGCTTCGTTCCCCAATGATTTGTTTCATTTCTGTTTGCTGTTTCGCATTCAAATCAAGGTCTAATGTCATTTTTTTTAACATTAACTGATTTCGTTGTTCTGGAGTTAATTTTTCCATTTCAGCTCGATCAGGTCTTTTTTCCATTTCTTTTTTGTCCTGAGCAAAAGCAGACAGTCCAACAGCTAATAATACGGCGATAATTAATTTTTTCATTTCTATTGTTTTTACGTTAGGGTTATAAGACTGTGATAAAAATCAAAAGTTTAATCGTTAACAAAAGTTTATCGTTTGTCCTTGATATTTTAAAAAAAATAAAAAATAGGAATTTAAGTATGATTGAAGTCATAATTAAACCACTACTATTTTCTGAAATTTGTCTAAGAAATTTTAAAAATCAATATTATGTACAAATTATCTTTTTTTGTAGTTGCCTTAGTAATGCTAACTTCCTGTTCCGATAAAAAAAAATCTAGTGAGGATTTTTCCCCAAGTGCTGCTTCTGAGGAATCGGCTGAAACCGGAGCTCCTGATGTATCAACTTACGATCCAAACAGAGGTGAAGGAAAACATTCTTCCGTAGATTTAGGAGATAAGTTAGATGTGGCTATGGCTGCCGAGGGCGAGAAAATTCAATCTGTTAAATGTTCTTCCTGTCACAAACTGACTGAAGAAAAATTAGTGGGTCCAGGATGGAAAGGGGTTACTTCGCGACACAAACCAGAATGGATTATGAATTTTATTACGAATCCTGATCCAATGATTGATAAAGATCCAAAAGTTCAGGCTCAGTTAGAAATATGTTTGGTTCGTATGCCAAATCAATCCCTTACGGATAAAGACGCAAGAAATTTACTTGAATTTATGCGTAAAAATGACGGTGTAAAGTAATTTCCACTAAATAAATTTCACTTAATAAAAATATGAAATGGAAAATTCACGATTACAAAAAACAACAATAGAAATGATAAATAAAAATAAATTTGTAAAAGCAACGCTTGCTATTGTCTTAGCAAGTGCGTTTTTTAGTTCTTGCAGACCCAAAGATACTGGGGATGCAGTAAGTGGTGATGCAGCTCAAAAAGTCTATGTCGCTCCAGGGAAATATGACGAATTCTATAATTTCGTTTCAGGAGGCTTTAGTGGTCAAATGAGCGTATATGCGCTGCCAAGTGCAAGACTATTAAGAGTTGTTCCAATCTTTTCCGTTGATCCGCAAAGTGGTTACGGATACAGCGAAGAGTCAAAACCGATGCTAAATACTTCTCAGGGTTTTGTGCCATGGGATGATCAGCATCATTTAGACATGTCACAAACCAATGGTGAAGTGGATGGACGCTGGATTTTTGCCAATGCCAACAATACGCCGAGAATCGCTCGTGTTGATTTAAAAACTTTCAAAACGGTTGAGATTATTGAGCTTCCTAACAGTGCAGGGAATCACTCTTCACCATTTATTACTGAAAACACCGAATATGTTGTGGCGGGAACCCGTTTCAGCGTTCCGCCAGATAACTCCAATGGTGATGTGCCTATTAACACCTACAAAAAAAATTTCAAAGGATATTTAAGTTTTGTAAAGGTAGGTAAGGAAGGACAGATGGATATTGCGTTCCAAATTGAAGCACCCGGAGTGAACTTTGATTTAAGTCATGCCGGTAAAGGTAAATCTCATGGTTGGTTTTTCTTTTCTTGTTATAATACAGAACAGGCCAATACTTTGCTGGAAGTGAATGCTTCGCAAAAGGACAAAGATTTTATCATGGCAGTAAACTGGAAAAAAGCGGAGGAATATATTAAAGCAGGAAAAGGGAAAAAAATTCCTGCAAAATATGCGCACAATACCTGGGATGAAAAAACGCATACTGCAAAATCTGAAATGAGAAACGAAGTCCTGGTCTTGGACTCAAAAGAATTGAAAGACATTTGTTACATGATTCCTTGTCCGAAATCACCTCATGGATGTGATGTAGATCCTACAGGAGAATATATTGTCGGCAGTGGAAAATTAGCAGCCTTAATTCCGGTATTTAGCTTTGATAAAATGCAAAATGCGATCGCAAAAAAACAATTTGATGGTGAATATGAAGGTATTCCGGTTATTAAATATGAAGCGGCTTTGTATGGAGAAGTTAAAAAACCAGGTCTAGGACCATTGCACACTGAGTTTGACGGAAAAGGAAATGCGTATACCACGTTCTTCGTTTCTTCTGAAGTAGTGAAATGGGATATCAAAACATTGAAAATTTTAGATAGAGCACCTACCTATTATTCTCCGGGACATCTTTGTATTCCTGGCGGAGACAGTAAAAAACCATTTGGTAAATACATGATTGTGTACAATAAAATTACCAAAGACAGGTATTTGCCAACCGGACCAGAATTGGCTCAAAGTGCACAATTGTTTGATATTAGTGGCGATAAAATGAAACTTTTATTAGATTATCCAACCATTGGAGAACCACATTATGCTCAAGCTGCACCTGCTGATTTAATCAGAAACAATGGACAGTTAAAATTCTACAAAATAGAAGATAATAATAATCCATTTGTAACTAAAGGGGAGAAAGAAGCTAAAGTAGTTAGGAAAGGGAACAGAGTAGATGTGTACATGACTTCGATCCGATCTCACTTTGCATCAGATAACATTGAGGGAGTAAAAATGGGTGACGAGGTTTATTTCCACGTGACCAATTTAGAACAAGATTGGGATGTGCCTCATGGATTTGCCATAAAAGGCGCCGATAATGCCGAGCTGCTGATCATGCCTGGGGAAACGGCAACTTTAAAATGGGTTCCGAAAAAAGTGGGTATTTATCCATTCTATTGTACGGACTTCTGTAGTGCACTGCACCAGGAAATGCAGGGATATGTTAGGATATCACCTTCAGGAAGCACGGTTCCCTTGACTTTTAGCTTAGGAACTAATCTTCCCGCTACGAAATAAATTCTTAAATAAAAAGGGAACGAATTCTTGTTCCCTTTTTTTAAAAAACAATCATGAACAATTCAAAAATTTCAACACTTTCAAAAGGCATCCTTTTGTTGGTGATGCTACTATTAGCAGCTTCTGTTTTTGTTCCAATGTGGAGAATTGAGTTGTCTGCACCGCAATATCCGGAAGGATTATTGTTGCAGTTACATGCCAATAAAATTGGAGGAGATGTTGACATCATTAATGGTTTGAACCATTATATAGGTATGAAAACCTTACACAAGGAAGATTTTGTGGAGTTTACGGTATTGCCTTATATCTTTGGTTTTTTTGCACTTTTTGCATTGGTGATTGCTGTAACGGCCAATAAAAAAGGACTTTATGTTTTGTTTATTTCATTTGTTCTTTTTGGGATTTTAGCAGCTGCAGATTTCTATAGATGGAACTATGAATACGGACACAATCTTGACCCTAATGCGGCAATTAAAGTGCCAGGGATGGCCTATCAGCCGCCCCTATTAGGATACAAGCAATTGCTGAATTTTGGAGCCTATTCCATTCCCGATACGGGAGGATGGATGTTAATTGCAGCCGGATTTTTACTTTTTATAATTGTCTTAAAAGAAGCTCATTTGTTGCAAAGACTGAGAAAACCAAAAACAGCAGTCCCTTTATTATTCGTACTGTCTTTCTCTTTTTTATCCTGTAATAATGCGGAAGCAGTTCCCATAAAACTAAATAAAGATACCTGTGATTTTTGTAAAATGAGCATTTCGGATGGTAAATATGGTGCCGAAGTAATAACTGAAAAAGGAAGGGTATATAAATTTGATGATATTGGGTGCATGGCGAATTATTGTAAGGAAAACAGCAGTACAAAAATGAAAGCCTATTACATACATAACTATACTCAGGATAATATTTTAATTGCTGCTAAAACTGCCTTTTTTGTTTCCGGCGGAGCTGTTCATAGCCCAATGGGTAGCAATAGCATTGGATTTTCTTCAGAAAAAGACGCGAAATTATTCAGCGTAAAATTAAATGCCCAAACCATAACCTGGGATGCGATTTTAGAAAAATAAAACGGCAGTCACTAAACAAAATACGTTACGAGCAATAATGAAAACACTGTTATTTATATTCTTATTATTTTCCTCTTTTCTTCAAGCGAATGTGATTGAAGTTGGGGCTGATAAACCAATAAAATCAATAAAAAAAGCCATTAGTAGGGCTAAAATAGGAGATACTGTTTTGGTTTATAAAGGAATTTATAAAGAAGGCACTATCGTTATTGATAAAAAAATTGTTTTCATTGGAAAAAACTTCCCTATTCTGGATGGGCAAAAAAAGTATGAAGTACTTTCCATTAAAGCCGATAGTGTAATTGTAAAGGGTTTTAAAGTTATAAAATCAGGATATGCAACACTCGAAGATCCGTGTGGTATTAAAGTGTATAATAAAAATTACGTCGTGATTCAAAACAATATTCTGGACGATAATTTCTTTGGTATTTATATTCAAAATGGTAAAAACTGCCTTGTAAAAAACAATAAAATCATTGCCTACGGGAAAGAAGAGCAACAAATTGGCAATGGAATTCATTGCTGGAAAAGTGATAATCTTCAAATTATTGCCAACACAATTTCGGGGCATCGTGATGGAATTTATTTTGAATTTGTTACAAATTCAGTAATCTGGAGAAATATATCAACCAATAATATCCGTTATGGATTGCATTTTATGTTCTCTAACGATGATGCCTATATTACTAATATTTTCAAAAATAACGGTGCCGGCGTTTCTGTAATGTTTACCAAGAATGTCAAAATGTTCAATAATTATTTTGAAGAAAACTGGGGCGATGGCGCTTACGGGTTATTTCTAAAAGAGATTTCGGACAGTTACATTATAGGAAATAAATTTTCCAGAAATACCTCAGGAATTCATATGGAAGGAACGAACAGAATTCGAGTGGAGAAGAATGTTTTTGAAGCCAATGGCTGGGCCATGAAAATACTGGCAAGCTGCATGGATAATGAAATTGTAAACAATAATTTTATTGGTAATACTTTTGATATGGGAACCAACGGCAGCTTAGTTCTGAACCAGTTTAACAGTAATTATTGGGATAAATACGAAGGCTACGATTTAGACAAAAATGGAGTAGGCGATGTGCCCTATCATCCCTTGAGTCTGTTTGCGGTATTGGTTGAAAATAATCCGTCGGCCATGTTGTTGTTCCGGAGTTTTATGATCACACTTTTGGATAAATCCGAAAAAGTTTTGCCCAGCATAACCCCGGATAATTTTATTGATAATGCGCCATTAATGCACTCTTTATCGCTATGATAGTAATAAAAGATATATACAAGAAATTCGGAAAGTTAGAAGTTTTAAACAATATAAATCTTTCTTTCAAAAAAGGGGAGTGCATTGCACTTATTGGTCCTAACGGATGCGGAAAAACCACTTTGATAAAAAGTGTTTTAGGCATGGTAATTCCCACCAAAGGAGATATTTTGTTTGATCAGAAGTCGATTTTAAAAGCGTTTGAATACCGGGAAAAAATAGGATACATGCCTCAAATAGGTCGGTATCCAGACTACATGACGGTAGGTCAGATCATCGAAATGATTAAAAAAATTAGAAATTCGAACCAGGTGTTAGATGAAGATTTATTGAAGTCATTTGAACTTGAAAAAATATTTGACAAACAGATGCGGACACTTTCTGGCGGAACTACTCAAAAAGTGAGTGCAACACTGGCTTTTCTGTTTAATCCGGAGGTGTTGATTTTAGACGAACCGACAGCAGGATTGGATCCGTTGGCTTCTGAAATATTGAAGGAAAAAATTATAAAAGAAAAAGAAAAGGGGAAACTCATTTTGATAACCTCTCACCTTTTGAGTGAATTAGATGATTTGATATCACAAATCATTTACATGCAGGATGGAAAAGTACATTTTCATCAGACCATTTCGAATTTATTGCAATCAACAAATGAGCAAAAAATATCCAAAGCAATTGCCAAAATATTAAAAAACAAAAACGATGAACCGAATCATTAAAATCATTTTTCTGGACATTTTGAAAAACAAGATTATATTGGCTTATACTTTTATTTTAGCCATACTTTCCTGGAGTTCATTTGGGCTGGAAGATAATTCTGCTAAAGGATTACTTACGATTTTGAATATAATTTTATTCACGGTTCCCTTAGTTTCCATTCTTTTTGCCACGATTTATTTATACAACAGTTCCGAGTTTATAGAATTGTTGTTAAGCCAGCCGATTAAACGAAAGAAAATTTGGCTGAGTTTGTTTTTTGGGTTGTCTTTATCTATGGTTTTGGCTTTTTTTATTGGAGCAGGGATTCCGCTTTTACTAAATGCGCCGGACAGCGTTGGGATAATGATGCTGATTGTGGGTAGCCTGATTACTTTAGTCTTTGTGGCGTTGGCATTCCTGAGTGCTATCCTTACCAGAGATAAATCGAAAGGAATAGGAATTGCCATAATGCTTTGGTTATATTTTGCATTGCTTTTTGACGGAATAATTTTGTATCTGTTGTTTCAATTATCAGATTATCCGATCGAAAAGGCAATGATTGGCGTTACGGCGCTGAGTCCAATAGATTTGGCACGAATTCAAATTTTATTGCATCTTGATGTTTCGGCGATGATGGGGTATACCGGCGCTATTTTTAAAGATTTTTTCGGAACCTCATTGGGGTTGTTAATCTCCTTTTTATTATTGTGTTTATGGGTTGTCATTCCGTTTTTCATTTCATTAATTAAATTTAAAAATAAAGATTTATAATGTTTAAAGAGCTGTTTCAAAAATTAGAAAATGCTGTTAATCCGGTAACGCAGGTAGTTCAAAATACCGCTTGCAGTAAAGTAATTGCAATTGCTTTCAAAAAAGGGATGGTTCTTAAAGAACACAAAACGGATGTTCCCGCCAAATTATTGGTGATAAGAGGAAATGTGATTTATAACGAACAAAATCAGCAGGAAAAACTTTTTCTTTATGATGAAAAAAATATTCCTGTAGCCATTTTGCATTCGGATGAAGCGTTGGAAGACAGCTTGTGTTTATTGTTTAAAGGCTAAAAATCTACAAATGAAAACGGATATAAAAAATAGAAACGACATTGAGAAACTGGTAAATACCTTTTATAGCAAAATAAAAACGGATGCAAAAATCGGTTATTTTTTTACGGCTGTAGCCAAAGTAAATTGGGAAGCGCACCTGCCTAAAATGTATGATTTCTGGGATAATATTCTGTTTTCTAACGGAAATTACACCGGAAATCCAATGATTAAACACAAAGAATTACATCAGAAAAGCGAAATGAAAGAAGCTCATTTCCAACATTGGAACGCCTTGTTCAATGAAACTGTCGATGAATTATTTACAGGAGAAAAAGCGGAAGAAATCAAACAGAGAGCAATGAATATTTCTGCGTTAATGCTGTTTAAAACAATAGGGTAAGCTAGTACGAACCCACAGGTGTCGGGGTTTTTCGATGCAACCACTAAAAGAAAAAATAGCGTAAACATTTAAGTTTACGCTTTCAATTTTTTACGCTGGATTGTTAATTTTATTTCGGAAGTAAAACATCGTTTATAACATGTATAATTCCGTTTGATGTAGGGATAGAAGCTATAATTTCCACACCATTCACATATACTTTATCCTCTTTTTTGGTGATTTTTATTTTACCACCATTCACTTGTTCGTATTGCTGACCATCCTGCATGTATTCCGTTTTTAATGCTCCCACATACGTATGGTATTCCAATATGTTTTTCAAATCATCTTTTTTCTCCGGTTTCAGTAATCCTTCAACCGTTCCCTTTGGAAGTTTGTCAAAAGCTGCATTTGTTGGTGCAAAAACCGTAAAGGGTCCGGCATTACTCAAAACATCCACTAATCCTGCTGCTTTTACTGCAGTTACCAGGGTGGTGTGCTCTTTGCTTGTGGAAGCAACCTGAACGATATTTGGATTGGAAATTTCATCTTTAACAGCAGATTGGCCTGCCCCTTGGGCAGCAGTGTTTTCTGCTGCAGTTTCAGCGGTAGCGTCACTATTTTGTTTGCATCCAAAAACGGCAAAGAAACAAACGACTACGAATAATTGAATAGATTTTTTCATAATATGAGTACTTGATTTTTATACTGCAAAGTACTAATTATCAGTGTTTTTGTTTTATGATTTCAATCATAGAGGACGGTTGTTTTTAACTTTTTTTATGGAATAATACGCGGTCAATCCTATTCCTGAAAGTAAGATTAAAGCAACAATAAAAAGGAGTTCATTAATATAAGGAATACTGGTGTAACTAAACGACGCGACACCTTGAACGGCAAGAACCAGCTCGTTTAATAATACGCCAACAGAAAATGTAACCAACCCGATTTTTATTTTTTTATTAATAAAAATCAAATGGTTTGCATAAATGTAAAATAAGAGGAACAATGAAATTACAGCCAATAAAACCAGGTGCAGGTAAGCAATTACAATGGGCCTGAAACCGAAAGCCAGATCACTTATGACGGGAATGGTTGAACCCAGTTGAAGCACTAATTTTATACTCAGGGCCACAATTACAAATAGTAGAATATATCGTAATAAAGGGGCAAAGTTTTTCAAAAACTCTTTTCTGGCTTGTATTAAAATAAAAAGAAGTTTAAACCAGGCAAAAACCTGAACGAGTGCAGCAAGAACTGTAATTATATAGAGCCAAAGCGGTAAATTCAGCCAAAGCGTGGATAAAAAATAAGCAGGAATACAGGCAATTGCAAACAATTTAAATGAAGTTTCGTAAAAAGAATGTTCTGATTTTTTTAAATTTAAAAAGCCAAAAACCAAGCCCATGCAACCAAAGAAAAACCAACCGTTGTATTGAAAATGAAGAAAATAATAAATGGATGATAAATACAAATCCTGAACAATATGTTTGCTCATCATCATATAACCCAAATAGAAAGTTCCAAAAGAGGAAATGATATTGAAACCTATTGCGGCTTTAAACCAGTTGACAGCCAACAAATGGCGATCTATTTTTTTTAAATCCTGAAGGTAATAATATCCAAAAACATAGGAAACCAAAATAGAAGCGATTGAGAATAGTATTGAAAACAGACCGTAGCCCTGAATGATGAAGAAAATCAGCATGCCGTAAGAACAAATTAGATTTGCAATAATTAGTTTTCTGTATTTATTTGCTTTAAAACCAACTGTTTTGTTTTCGAGGTAATACACCATCAAAGTCATCAAAGTATGGCTAATCCAGCCAGAAAAGGCAAAATGAGAATGGGAATGTTGTATGCTTTTTTGATTGAAATAGGGGAATTCAAAACCTATTTTATAGCGCATTAAAACGCCAAGAGAGGTAACTATAAAAAGATTTAATAAGGAGAATTTCAACCAAAATTTGATATCTAATTTCATTTTTTAAAAAAATATTTTGTGATTGACGATAGCAACTTTGTTACAACTATTCATTTTTGAAAAAGCACGTATCACCGTTTCTACTCTCAAACCGGTAAAATTTGCGATTTCCTGACGTGTATAAGGAATCAATACTTTGTCAGCAGTACATTCACATTTTTTTTTATGTGAATTTAAAAAAGCAAGAATTCGAAACTCCGGTTTCTGATTGATAATCTCTTTGGAAGAATTGGATTTTGAATGAATTTTGTTGGCAAGCAAAATCAGAAAAGTCTTTTGGATTGCCGGATACTCCTCAAGAATCTTTAAAAATTTATCCTTGGACAATTTTATAATGGTACTGTCCTGAATAGTAATTGCTTTTGACGGATACATTTGATCAATAAACAAAGGTGGTTCGCCAAAACTCTCCCCTTTACAAAAAAGGCCTTGTGTGAACTCTTTTCCTTCGTCATTCGAGTTGAACATTCTCACGCTTCCGTCAATGATTTGATAATAAAAATAGGCATCTTCATCTTCATTGAAAATCACTTCGTTTTTTTTATATTTTTTTGCTACAGCACCCCAGGAAAAAAGTAAATCGATATTTATTTGCATAACTAAATTGGAATTATAAATGGGTTGTTTTACAATTGGACTGGTTAAAATGTACGCTTGATGCAACTATAAATTTGCCTAAATTCAACAAAAACAGCATTGAGATCATGAAAAAACAGTTATAAAAATATTGGTTTTACCGGTGTCTCAAAATAGCGCTTTAATTGGCTAAGGTATTTTGATAAAGTGGAATAGCACATGATATTTATCAGCTTTTATCCCATTTTGTTTCTCGACTTTTGTGGTTTATTTATTAAATCATTTTAGGCATGACAACAATTAAACCGCTTCATACATTTCATATTCCTGTTATGGGACTAGCCTATACAATCGATAGCCCGATAAGGGTAGCGAAGTATGGAATATCTTCTGTAATTTCAATTATGGATGATGAACTTATCGAAAAAATGACTGCATTTTACAGCCAGAAATTTGACCTTCCTTATCAGGAAATTACACAAAAAATACATGATTATCGCGCAGAACGGATTACTTCTTATTTGAATTTGGTAGACAAAATCGTAAAAGAAAAATTTGAAAATTTTAAAACCGAATTGTCCGAAAGCAAATTGGCATTGGAAAATTATATGGCAATGCTGCCCAACAAATCGAAGATTAAATTGGGCTTACAAAATTTAATGGAAGATGGTTTTGCCTTTAAAGAAAATATTAAAAGTTATCTGGAGCATACTATTTTTCCAGGTGATATTGATGTCAATATAATGACCAAACTTGACAAGGATAATTTCATCAAAGACGAGCAATTACCAATTGCTTTTAATGATGCGCATGCTGCTCTTCGCGGTTTTGCTAATAGTACATTAGAGTCTTCGGTAGTTTTATCTGCAGGAATGAATCCAAGATTGTACAGTTATTTTGAAAATTTCTCGGCTTTCTTTCCAGATTTGAATAATACACTGAAAAAGAAAATTACGCTGAAAGTGAGCGATTTTCGTTCGGCAATGATTCAGGGAAATTTTTTAGCTAAAAAAGGACTTTGGGTTTCTGAATACCGAATAGAATCTGGATTAAATTGCGGTGGACATGCTTTTGCAACCGAGGGCTATTTGTTGGGACCTATTTTAGAAGAATTCAAACAGAAAAAAGACCAGTTGATTCAATCAGCCCATGATTTGATGGTGAAAGCCTTGAGACAAAAAGAAATGCATGTTCCGGAACAGCCTTTGGATTTAAAAATTACTGTTCAGGGTGGCGTAGGAACTTCCGAAGAACACGATTTTCTTTTGGACCATTATAGAGTCGATTCTGTGGGTTGGGGCTCTCCCTTTTTATTGGTTCCCGAAGCTACTTCTGTAGATAAGCACACCAGAGAATTATTGGCTAAAGCCAAAGAAGAGGATTTGTATTTAAGTCATATTTCACCATTGGGAATTCCTTTTAATACGTTGAGAGGTACGACTAATGAAAAATTCAAACTCAAACGTATTGAGGAAAATAAGGCGGGAAGTTCGTGCCCAAAGCGATTTTTGGCTTTAAGCAAAGAATACGATGTAAAAGGAATTTGTACCGCCTCCAAAAAATACCAGGACTTAAAACTGGAAGAATTATTGCAACAAAAAGAGATGCTATCGGCCGCTATTTACGATAAAAAGAAAAGCAACATTACTGAAAAGGCATGTCTTTGTGTAGGTTTGGCCAATGCTTCTTATCTTGAAAAGGATATTAAAATTAAAGGTCAGGCTCAAGGCGTGATCATTTGTCCCGGACCTAATATGGCTTATTTTGACCAGGAAGTTTCGCTTTCTAAAATGGTACAGCATATTTATGGAAATGCATCGGTTTTAACCGTTACCAATCGTCCCAATTTATTTGTCAAAGAATTGAAAATGTATCTGGACTATTTAAAAAATGAAATCGCAGCAGTTTCTGATGAAATTACAGCCGGGCAAATTAAGAAATGGCATTCATTCAAAAATAATTTGATCGAAGGAATTGCATATTATGAAAATTTATTCTCATCCACACCTTTTTTTGAAAACAGCAGAAAAGAGATTGAGAGCCAGCTCAAATTCTACAAAACGGAACTGGTTGAATTTAATATTCCAGAATTAGTGATGGTTTAGTAAAAAATGGGCTTAAATTTTTTTTAAGCCTGTTTTTTTTACGCATTGATAAGCGATAAAAAAAAAGAATAAATGATGCGAATTGGTTTTAAGTCTTTCAATTTAAAGCTACTTTAAAGTCTTTCAATTTAAAGCTACTTAAAGAGTTGTAATCTACCCTTTGCCCCATGAAAAAAATAGCATTTATAATCGTATTAATCCTGTTTCTAAAACCACTGTTTCCGGTTTTGGAATATGCCGTTAACTTTGAATATATTTCAAAAGTGCTTTGTGTTAATAAGGCAAAACCTATGATGCATTGTAATGGAAAATGCCATTTGATGAAAGAATTAGCCAAGGCACAAGAACAAGAAAAACAAACCCCTTCTAACAAAAAGAACGCAACAGCTGCTACCCCTGATTTAATTTTGGACAGCAAATATGATTTCTCATTATTAGTTTACAATGTAAATACCCAAACAAAATTCAATTCAGAATATAGTAATTTATATGCTCACCTGAATTTGTATGCTATTTTTCATCCGCCCATTTTTATTTCCTAAATTTTAGTTGAAACACTTTTGCAGGTACTTTTTCATTTGACAAATGTCATTTGAAAGTCCCTTGTGCGTGCAAATATTTCAAAACAAGGAATAAGAAATATACCCTCATAATAAATGAAAAATTTACTGAATAAAACAATAGTTATTATTGTATTAAGCACTGTATTTGCAGGCTGTACAAGCAATGAAGAAGTCATCTCAGGAACTGGAAACCTTGGATTGGAATTCGATAATTCTTTTGGAGCAAATGACTTGACATTAGGTACCCAGACTAATACGACTTCAAACAACGAAATGTTGAAAATCAATACAATTAAATACATTATCAGTAACATCGTCTTGATAAAAGAGGATGGAACCACCTTTATGTATCCAAAAAGTGAAAGTTATTTTATAGTTGACGAAGCCACCGAATCCAGCCATTTATTGGAATTAATTAATGTCCCTGCGGCAAATTATACTAAAGTAAAATTTGGAATCGGAGTGGATCAGGCAGAGTATAATCTGGGAGAAACAAGTCAGGGTGCTTTTTTAGCACAGGCTCAGGCGGCAGCAATGATAGGGAGCTGGTCACAGGGGTATATAAATTTAGGTTTTGAAGGCAGTTTTACATCTTCAACGATTACATCAGGCACTAATTTTATGGTGTACGCCAAGAAAACGGCATCAGCTTATAACTATACTGAAGTGACTCTTGATTTACCAACAAAAGCAATGGTGCGAACCACCATCAGTCCCGAAATCCACATTGTTGCAGATGTGTCTAAAATTATTGACGGAACTACTAAATTTAAGCTTTCCGACTATACTATGGCAGGAATGGGTGCCATGATTATGGACGGGGCAAATTTGTCATTAATCACTGCAAACTTAACAGGAATGTATACCGTAGCTCACGTTCACAATGATTAGATCAATGTACAAGCCTGCCACTTTTGTATTCTTTAAAAACGTTTTAAAACCATGAAAAATATAATTTTAATTGTTGTTACCGTTCTTTTTATGAACCAGTTTGTTGCTGCCAAAATAGTAAAAGACAGTATTTCGAGATTTAGTTTACAAAAAATGCAATTACTGGAAGATTTTGATTGTGATGCCTGTGGTTGTTCTGCAAGTGGAGGGAGTATGGGATTTAGTTCTATGCTGAATAACAATTTTGTTGGCTTGCGCTATTTCAATCAAAGTTATACCAGCAGAGAAGGTATTTTTGCCAACTCACCGTGGATCGATGAAAATTTCAATACGGTGCAAATTTGGACAAAAATACCAATTACAGAAAAGATCCAGATTTCGGCATTGATTCCGTATCATTTTCACAATCGTGAACTTTCAACAGGAATAGAAAACAGTAAAGGATTGGGCGATATCTCTGTTATAGCGCTGTATTCTTTATTTCAAACGCATAAAGACAGCACCGTGTTTACGCATAAACTGCAATTGGGCGGAGGAATCAAAATACCAACAGGAAAATTTGACGAAGCCAATAATACTGGAAGTGTTAACCAAAGTTTCCAGGTGGGGACGGGCAGCTGGGATTATCTATTAGTATCGGAATATGTTATTAAAAAGAAAAATATGGGACTAAGTACCATGCTCAATTATACTTTCAAAACTGAAAATCAAAAGCAGTATCAATTTGGAAATCAATTTAATTATGGCAGTACACTCTTTTATCTGTTTGATTTACCTGTGATAAAACTGGTCCCGCAATTGGGTTTGGCAGGCGAAGTCTATCAAACCAATAAGCAATATGGACAAAAGTTACCGGATACTTCGGGAGCTATTCTTTTTAGTAAATTTGGGATTGAAGCGGGAAAAGGAGATTTTTCGATTGGTGTCAATGCGATGCTTCCCATCAATCAACATTTATCCAATTCGAAAATCGAAGCCAATTACCGCTGGAGTGTCAATTTGAATTATACTTTATAACAACAAAAAAGGAGTTTCAAAAAATTGAATCTCCTTTTTTATATCGTCAAGCGGAATAAATTACTCTGCCAATTCCACAATTTTATGATCATCAACTAAAGCTACTTTCACCAAACCATGTTTAGCCAAGCCTTTCATGGCAGCATCCCATTTCTTGCCACTCAAATCTGATTTTACTTTCAATAAACCCAAATCCATTTTACTGTCATTGGTTTTTAAAAGGGCGATGATTAATTTCTCTTCGTCTAACAATTCAATTTGAACTTGTTTTTTCTCTGGTCGCATTTGCGGGAAAAGCAATACCTCCTGAATCGACGCATTATTGGTCAGGAACATCATCAGACGGTCCATTCCAATTCCTAATCCGGAAGTTGGCGGCATTCCGTATTCTAATGCTCTTAAGAAGTCTTCATCGATGATTCCGGTAGCCTCATCATCACCTTTTTCAGACAATCTCATTTGGTCTTCAAAACGCTCTCTCTGGTCAATAGGGTCATTCAATTCAGAATAAGCGTTCGCTACTTCTTTACCACAAACCATTAATTCGAAACGTTCTGTTAATTCTGGATTATCACGGTGTTGTTTGCATAAAGGTGACATTTCTTTAGGATAATCCGTGATGAAGGTCGGTTGAATATAATTTCCTTCGCATTTAGCGCCAAAAATCTCATCAATCAATTTTCCTTTACCCATTGTGGCATCCACGTCAATTCCCATTCCTCTTGCTGCTTCAAACAATTCAGCTTCATTTTTACCCGAAATATCAAAACCTGTAAAGTGTTTGATGGAATCCGTCATGGTAACTCTTGCATAGGGTGCTTTAAAGTTAACAGTATGTTCTCCGAAAGTCGCTTCGCTGGTTCCGTTTACACCAATAGCACAATGTTCCAGCAGGTTTTCGGTGAATTTCATCATCCAATTGTAGTCTTTGTAGGCTACATATATTTCCATCGCAGTAAATTCTGGATTATGTGTTCTGTCCATTCCTTCGTTACGGAAGTTTTTCGAAAACTCATAAACACCATCAAAACCACCAACAATCAATCTTTTTAAGTATAATTCATTCGCAATACGCATGTATAGAGGCATATCCAGCGAGTTGTGATGCGTGATAAAAGGTCGGGCCGCAGCGCCACCAGGAATCGGTTGTAAAACAGGAGTTTCAACTTCTAAATACCCCTTGTCATTAAAAAAAGAACGCATCGCATTGAATAATTTGGTTCTTTTGATAAACGTTTCTTTCACGTGATCATTCACCGTTAAATCCACGTAACGACGACGGTATCTTTGTTCTGGATCAGCAAAAGCATCGTGCGTTTTTCCATCGGCATCCGTTTTTACTACAGGAAGTGGTTTCAAGGCTTTCGCCAAAACTGTCAATCCATAAACATGCACTGAGATTTCACCCACCTGTGTTTTGAAAACCGTTCCGCGAACCCCGATAAAATCGCCAATATCCAATAGTTTTTTGAAAACAACATTGTACATCGTTTTTTCCTCATCAGTTGAAATATCATCCCTGGAAACATAGATTTGAATACGTCCTTCAGCATCTTTCAATTCTGCAAATGACGCTTTTCCCATGATACGCTTACCCATCAAACGTCCTGCTAAAACAACTTCCTTTCCTTCGTACTTTTCGAAATCCGCTAGGATTTCGCTGGAATAAGCGGTTGTGATAAATTCGGCTGCTGGATAAGGCTCAATGCCTAAATTGCGTAATTCGGTAAGTGCTTCTCTACGTAATATTTCTTGTTCGGATAATGCCATTTTATTCTGATTTTAAGAGCGCAAAGATACTGTATAAGTAGCAAAGTAACAAAGTGCTAAAGGTTTTTTGCGCTGGGCTCCAATTTTCTTTCTCCCAGAATGTAAAAATACAGCTTAAAAATCCTGAATTCAAACCAGGAGAGAAAACGGATATAATTATAATTCATCTATAACTATCCCTGAAAACGGATCAGTCCTAAAAGTTGCCGGGAAATAGTATAGTATTGGTAAAATTACTTGTGTAGTTCTGTAAAATTACGTAATTTTGGTTAAAAACATAGTCATGACAACTTTACAAAGAGCTAAAAAGACAGTAAAATTTGAAATTCCGGAAATTGGTAACCCGAGAGCTGTACGTTTTTTTTTAGAGGGTAATACTATAGGTTCTATCTATTTTAATGCCTTGAAAGCCGTTTCAACTTTAAATGATAGTGTAGTTTCCGATTGGTTGCATATTAGCACCAAAACGTACCAAACTTACAGAAAGGAAGGGATTCTGTCCAAAGAGAATACTCAAGAACATGTTGTTTTGTTACTTGCATTATATCAACATGGAGAGGAAGTTTTTGAGACAAGTGAGAATTTTGATAAATGGTTAATTTCTCCCAATTTTTATTTGTATAATAAAGCCCCTAAAGATTATTTAGGGACAATCACTGGAATTAAAATAATTGATGATCGTCTAACTGCTATAGAATTTGGCGATAACATTTAGGCTATGAATGTATATAGAATAAGTAGCGCTAAATATTCAAAAAAATTGACTGCATCAGGAACAGAAAATAGATGGAATAAGGAAAATGAATATGTAATTTATACAGGTTGCAGTCGTTCGTTATCAACACTTGAGCTTGTCGTTCATAGGGCGGCAATAGAAATCACGATACCTTATAAGCTTATGGTTATTTCTATTGCAGATGAACCAGGATTAATAAAAGAGATTCAGGAAAGTGATTTGCCTAACAATTGGAGACAAACGAGTGCTTATATCATTCTGCAAGAAATAGGATCAAATTGGTATCAAGCAAAAGAAACCTTGGTTTTAAAAGTACCATCAGCATTAATTCCACAAGAGAGTAATTATGTGATAAACACAAATCATCCCTTATTCTCTTCAAAAGTTATTTTACTAGAACAAGAGGATTATATTTGGGATGGCAGACTCTTGTAAAAAAGTTTTACTTAGTCAAGTTGTCAATTTGCATATATCTAAATCTAAATAAGACGGGAAATAATGTTTGACCTAAAATAATTCCGATTTTAGAATATAAGCCGTTTGTAAAAAAAATAATCCTGTGACCAAAAATCAAATTATTTAATTATACCCAACGGGTGAATTAGTAGTACCTTTGTGCAAATTTTGTAAAAAAAAATGAACAAAACCATCCAGCTTCAAGATTTAGGAAACAAAGATTACAAGGAAACTTGGGAATACCAGGAAGAATTGTTCAAAGGAATAGTTGACTTAAAAATTAAAAACAGGAGAGAAGAAACCAATTTGGAAACCCCAAATTATTTTCTTTTTGTGGAACATCCTCACGTTTATACTTTGGGTAAAAGTGGTGATTTAACTAATTTGCTTTTATCTGAAAAGCAGTTGGAAGCCAAAGGAGCGACTTTTTACAAAATCAATCGCGGAGGAGACATCACGTATCACGGACCGGGACAAATTGTAGGGTATCCTATAATTGACCTGGAAAATTTCTTTACCGATATTCATAAATACCTGCGTTTTCTGGAAGAAGCGATTATTCTTACGTTGCAGGAATATGGGATTACCTGTGGAAGAAGTGAAGGTGAAACCGGAGTCTGGTTGGGTGTAGGAACTCCATTTGCAAGAAAAATTTGTGCTATGGGCGTTCGTGCTTCCCGTTGGGTTACCATGCACGGATTCGCTTTAAATGTAAATGCTGATTTGGGTTATTTTGACAATATTATTCCCTGCGGAATTCGTGGTAAAGCGGTAACGACCTTAAACGTAGAATTAGGCGTTGAAAGTGTGAATGAAACAGAAGTAAAAGAAAAAATTCTGAAACACTTCTCCAGTCTTTTCGAAGCGACTTTTGAGGCATCCCCAATTTAAAATCGGTATTAGTCAATCAAAAAATCAAAAGAATATTCTTCGGGTAACAGTTGAAACGTTATTCTGTGGTATTTTGTAATCCCATATTTTCGGATAGCTTCGCGATGTTCTCTGGTAGGATAGCCTTTGTTTTGTTTCCAATTATACATTGGGAATTCTTCATGAATCCGATTCATGTAGTCGTCACGATGTGTTTTTGCTAAGACGGAGGCAGCAGCAATACTCATAAATTTGGAATCCCCCTGTACAATACTGGTATTTGGAATCGAATTAAGAATTTTGAGTTCAGTAGCAGTAAAAATTTTCCCTCCACGGTTTTTTATTCCTTTTTTGTGAATTAGTGGTGCATTGCCATCCACAATAATGTATTCGGGTCTGGGATGGAGTTTTAAAATGCTTTCCTGCATTGCTTTTATCGATGCATTCAGGATGTTGATTTCGTCAATTACCAAAGGCTCCAGATGCGTTACAGCAAATGAAATGGCCTGTTGCTCAATAATAATTCTTAATTTTTCTCTCGTTTTTTCTGAAAGTTGCTTGCTGTCATTCAGGATTGTATTCTCAAAATCGAATGGTAATATTACAGCAGCCGCTGTGACGGGACCAGCGAGACAGCCGCGACCTGCTTCATCAGTTCCGCTTTCGAGGATAATTTTCGAAAAATTGTTTTCGAGCATATAGCATGGATTTGAAGCAACAATATTATAAAAATTTTTCTGTAAAAACCCGTTATCTTTCTATTTGTTATAACAATCCTATAAAATGCTGTGTTTTTTTATTTATACGTTTTTATAAATTACCTTTGCTTGATTAAAATTGTAAAAATAATTGCCTAATTATACCCCTTTCAAATGAGAATTCTCTTTTTTTTTATTTTTTTATCATGCTCCGGTTTACTATTTTCTCAGAAAAAAAATAGTAGCAATTTAGACCCCAATAGTAAATACAACAGCTCAGATTCAATAAAGAAAAAAAAAGAACCAGTTGCGACCATAGATATGTATCGGGTAATTACTTTGGATCGCGATACGACTTATATTGATACCTCACTGACCATTCAAAAAGAATACAGTCACAATTATTTACGAAAAGACATTTTTGGACTTTTACCTTTTCCAAATGATGGGCAAACCTACAATACGTTGCAATATAGTTTGACCGATTTTTCACCACTTCCGGAATTTGGTTTCAAAGCAAAACATTTTAATTTTTTGGAAGCAAACCAGATACGTTACAGCTCTGTTGCCACTCCGGTTACGGAATTGTATTTTAAAACCACCATACAAAAAGGGCAATCAACAGATGCGTTTATTACTTTAAATACGTCGGAGAATCTTAATTTTTCTATGGCCTACAGGGGATTGCGTTCTCAGGGAGAGTACCTGAATCAATTGTCAAGTACCGGAAATTTCAGGTTCACGGTAAGTTATAATACTAAAAATAAACGGTATTACTCCAACGCACATTTCACGTCTCAGGATATTCTAAATGAAGAAAATGGTGGAATTACAACCATCAGTGATTTTGAAAGTGAGGATCCAAAGTACAATAACAGGCAACGATTTGAGGTGTATTTTTTAGATGCTAAATCATTTCTGAAAGGGAAAAGAGTATTCTTAGATCACAATTTCAGGATAAATGCGAACAAGGGCGCCAATAATTTATACGTTACGCACCAATTTAATTACGAAAATAAATTTTTCGAATACAATCAGGCAACTGTTCCATCGACTGTAGGAGGAACTATCGTGTATAGATTTGGCGATTCTTTTAAGGATAGTGGCATAAATGATCATACCCATTACAATAAAATGTATAATAAAGCGGGATTAATTTATGAGAATACCACTTTAGGGAAATTTCAATTTTTTGTGGATGATTTCAGATCGAATTACTATTACAACCAGATATTGATTTTTGACGATAAAACGGTCGGCAGCTCTTTAAGTCAGAATATAAATAATGTGGGAGGCCAGTATGAGTATCAGAAAAATAAATGGAATGGAAAATTCCTGTATTCAAGATCAATTACCAATCAATCCTTGTCCAATTTGGATGCCAAGGTAAGGTATAGTTTTAATGATGAAACGGAATTGTCATTTCAATATCAAAATATTAATAAGTTACCTAATAATAATTATAATCTCTATCAAAGTAGCTATATTCAATACAATTGGTCAAATGATTTCAAGAATGAAAAAATAAATTCAATTAACGTCAACGCGATCACACCATGGGTTACTGCATCGCTACAGTACTCGGTTCTAAACGATCATTTGTATTTCAATGATGTTTCAACAGCTGCGCAAATAGCGGCACATACTCAAATCGTTGCACCGGCACAATACGGGAATACGATAAATTACTTGTCGGTGAAAGTGAGTAAAGAAATAAGATTCGGGAGTTTTGCATTAGATAATACTGTTTTATATCAAAAAGTAGATCAACAGGATATGGTCTTAAACGTACCTGAAATTGTGACAAGAAATACCTTTTATTACTCGGGTTATTTTTTCAAAAAGAACGCTTTGTTTTTACAGACGGGTGTTTCGTTTAATTATTTTACAAATTATTTTGCCAATGATTACAATCCGGTAATCGGGGAGTTTTTTGTTCAAAATAAAAAGGAAATTGGAAATTATCCCAACCTTGATTTTTTTGTTAATGCAAAGATTCAAAGAACAAGAATTTACATAAAAGCGGAGCATTTTAATTCTTCCTTATCCGGTAATAATTTCTATGCTTCGCCTAACAATCCTTCCCGTGATTTTACAATCCGTTTTGGGTTGGTTTGGAATTTCTTTCAATAATTTTCAGCGGCCGTTTATCGTACTGTTCACTACAGCATTACCTGCTTGACAATGCAAGAAGTATACGTCTCTTTAAGTAATTCCTGTTAAAATAATCGTAGTGAAGTAATCACAAACGCAGCATCCAGTTTTTCCTGTTGTTTTGTAACAAAATGCTATCTTTGTATTGCGATTTATAACAACTGACACTCTTAAATGAATAATAAAATGCACTACGCAGAAAACATATTAGGCACAATAGGCAACACACCCTTAGTAAAACTAAATAAAGTCATTGCCGGAATAGAAGCTTTGGTGCTTGCTAAAGTAGAAACCTTCAATCCGGGAAATTCTGTCAAAGACAGAATGGCCGTTAAAATGATTGAAGACGCTGAAGCTGACGGAAGGTTAAAACCAGGAGGCACAATTATCGAAGGAACTTCGGGAAATACAGGGATGGGGTTGGCATTAGTGGCCATTATAAAAGGCTACAAACTTATTTGTGTGATTTCCGATAAGCAGTCCAAAGAAAAAATGGATATTCTTCGTGCCGTGGGTGCAAAAGTTGTTGTCTGTCCTACCGACGTCGAACCAACAGATCCACGTTCCTATTATTCAGTTTCTAAAAGACTGGCTGAAGAAACGGCCAATTCCTGGTATGTAAACCAATATGATAATTTGTCCAATTCACTGGCACATTACGAGCAGACTGGTCCTGAAATTTGGGAGCAAACCGGCGGTAAAATTACTCATTTTGTTTCTGGTGTAGGAACTGGAGGGACGATTTCAGGAGTTGGAAAATACTTAAAAGAAAAAAATCCCGCCATTAAGATTTGGGGAATAGATACCTATGGTTCTGTATTTAAAAAGTACCATGAAACAGGAATTTTTGACGAAAATGAAATCTATTCCTATATCACAGAAGGAATTGGCGAGGACATATTACCAAAGAATGTCGACTTCTCTCTGATTGATGGTTTCACGAAAGTTACGGATAAAGATGCAGCAGTTTATACCCGAAAAATTGCATTGGAGGAAGGAATATTTGTTGGGAATTCAGCTGGTGCAGCCGTAAAGGGATTGTTGCAGCTTAAAGAGCATTTCAAACCGGAAGATGTGGTGGTTGTTTTATTTCACGATTCCGGAAGCCGTTATGTAGGTAAAATGTTCAATGATGATTGGATGCGTGAAAGAGGTTTTCTTGACGAGGAAATCAAAAAAGCCGAAGATGTTATCAAAGATCATATCGACAAACCATTGATTGTCGTTCGTACGGAAGAATTAGTTTCGCATGCGATAGAAAGAATGCGTAAATACAAAATCTCTCAGATTCCGGTGATTGATGTCACAGGATTTGTAGGCTCGGTTGATGAAAGTGATTTGTTCCAAAGTTATGTTGCCGATAAAAATGTAGCGGACAGGCCTATTAAAGAGATTATGGGGAAACCATTTCCAATCGTAAAATTGGGAACCTCAATAGAAGAAGTTTCTAAATTATTTACCAAAGAAAACGATGCGGTTTTGGTTGAACTAGCGAATGGAAATCATCATATTATTACCAAATATGATATTATTGGGTCTATAAAATAAACTTAAAAACACGCATTTTTTTTATACTGTACTCCTGCAGGGTTTTTTAACCTTGCAGGTTTCTTTGTTTTAGGTCGAGCCGGATTGATTTTAATATACTGCATTTTTGATCATGATGAGCACAAAGGTGTTTATGATTGCGTTGAATATTTTCCTGTAGCGCTAAAGCTAGCACTTTTTTACAGCGAAAATCCTGTTTTGGAACCTAAAGAAGTAAAAACCACTATCATACTATTCTGTCAATTATCATTCCATCAGTCCCTTCCGGACAATTGCTTTTTAATTAATTCTTACTGATGGCTGTAATTCTTAAGAATTATATAGTTCCTTCTAAGTAAGACTTTTAGCATTAGAGAAATGTTTACTATTTTTTTAAAATAGTTGCGTAATTATCATTATAAGTTGCTTTTTTTTACATGGAATTTAATTTAATTACGATTGCTTTGGTAAATTAAAAATTATTATTTACGTTTGTGTAATCGATTACAATTTACATTATAAATATATTTGAATGAATAATCTGTAAATAGAAGGGTTGAGTTATTACTTTGAATTTGGCAGATTAGTAGCCACACCAAAATATGTGCTGAAAAATGAAGCAGTTATAAATCATAAAAAAAAGAAGTATGCCCTTGATCAAAAAGAGGCGAGCAAGTACATACAGCAGTCAATTTCTTTGCGAAAAAAAAAGTAGAAGTATTAATCCAAAACAGTAGGCCTATTGATAAACAATCCCTTTTTAATTCAACTATGTATTTGCATAGTAACCAAATTTTTAACCAATAATCCAATAATAACCAAATGCAAAAAAAGAAAAAGAACGTTAACTATTTTTTATTTTTATTAGGAATACTGTTTTGTTTGCCGATTTATGGACAAGAAGCATTAAATGTCAAGGGGACCGTGACCGATGCTAAATTAGGGGGGGCTTTGCCAGGTGTTTCCATTCTTATTAAAGGAACTGCGAAAGGGACAACAGCCGATTTTGATGGAAATTATACAATAAGCGCTAAACCTAATGACGTATTAGTTTTTAGCTATATCGGTTTCAAAACGATTCAAATGCCTCTTGGCGGAAAAACTAAAATTAATATAAGTTTAGAGGCAGAGAATAATGTGCTGGATGAAATTGTTGTGGTGGGTTATGGAACCGCAAAAAGACGTGATCTTACGGGTTCTGTAGCGTCAGTTAAGGGGAAAGATCTTGCTGCTTATCCGGTGGCTAACGTAGCACAGGCCTTGCAGGGTAAAATTGCAGGTGTTAACCCAAGTTGCAGGTCTTTAGCCCGAACTGCCACTGTCTATAAGTGATTCACTTTTTTTTATTTCCAGTTTGTGTACTACAGACTTTTTAGTAAACGGATAATATTTCAATTTT
>NZ_JBLVPW010000016.1:0-125529 GCF_048286715.1 Flavobacterium kochi | reverse complement strand
ATGGGATATTCACGAAATAGATATGGCTGTCCCTTTAAGCCCGGATGAAGTTTTATTAAAAAGACATGCCATTTTATACCACCAATCTCAAAAAGACAGGGTGATGTTTCAGGGAAATGACTCCAGAGAATTTTGGGTCAGAGCCGAAGACCGCAATAAGAATACGGCAAAGATTTACGACGATTTAGGTTTGGCAGAATACGAAGCTATTGAAGCGTTCAAGCGTTTTTATTACTAAAAATAAATTAAAAGAAGGTTGGGTGGACTGTTATTAAAACCAATTACCCTGCCTGTTTTTATAGTTGGCATTTGATTATAGGATTAGCTGGTTGTTATTTTCATGGATTTCCTTTTTTGACGCAGCAAATAGAAAGGGCTTTCATCCGGTTCCGATTTTTGGTTTGAAATAAATTGCTCAAAAGGACGACCTGTATAGTTCAGGATTGTTGTTATACATTATAAATCACGTTTGTTTTTAATCCAGAAAAGTAAATTATGAATAGCAAAAACGTACTACTAGTAATTATTCTATTATTTCAAATAAACCTTTTTAGTCAAGAAAGCCCCAAAAGAGAAATGAGAGCTGCTTGGATTTCTACCGTAGATAATATGGATTGGCCGTCAAAACAAGGATTGTCAGACAAAGAGATGAAAGCAGAAATGATAACTCTTTTGGATAATTTACGCTCGTTCAATTTGAATACGGTTGTTTTTCAAATCCGTCCCACCGCCGATGCGTATTATAAATCTACAAAAGAACCCGCTTCCCATTGGATTACGGGAAAACAAGGAGTTGCACCAGGTTTTGACCCATTGCAATTGATGATAGAGGAGGCCGGAAAAAGGGGAATGAACGTTCATGTTTGGCTTAATCCGTATCGGGTGCAAAAAGACACAACAAAAGAAGTACTTTCAAAAGACCACTTATACTTCAAAAAACCCGAGTTATTTTTAACGTATGGTACCGCTCGGTATTTTAATCCAGGATATAAAGAAACAAGAGATTTTGTGTCAGCTGTCGTAGGCGAGATTGTTAGAAATTATGATATTGAAGCAGTACACATGGATGATTATTTTTATCCCTATAAAATTACAGGGCAAGACTTTCCGGATCAAAAAGCATTTGAAAAAGATCCGCGAGAATTCAAAGACAAAGAAGAGTGGAGAAGAAATAATGTGGACTTGATAATAAAACAAATCAGGGACACAATAATTGCAAATAAACCCCATGTAGAATTCGGAATTTCACCTTTCGGAGTGTGGAGAAACAAGACAAAAGATTTGGAAGGTTCCAATACTGTGGCAGGGGTTACAAATTATGATGACCTCTATGCTAATATTTTGAAATGGCAAAAAGAAAATTGGATAGACTACGTTACCCCGCAACTGTATTGGCATATTGGTTTTAAAAGAGCTGATTTTGAAGTTTTGGCAAAATGGTGGGGAGAACACAGGTACGGAGCAAATGTGTATATAGGGCATGGTGATTATCGTATTTCTAAAACGTCGAAGGATGAAGAATGGAGAAGTCCGGAGCAAATTGTAAAACAAATAGAAATGATAAGGTCGTTGCCTTTAATAGGCGGCTCGATGCACTTTACATCATCTACTTTGCTGAAAATGGGAGATACGCTGAGAAAGCCTATGATTCAGAAACAATATAAACATTTAGCATTGGCGCCCGAAGCGAGCAGAATTACCCGGATTGTCCCTCAATCACCTATTAAAGCGGTACTGGTTAAAAAAGGAAATAAAACCCTTCTTTTCTGGCAGGCAGGAGCGAACAATAAAAAATTTGTGGTTTATAGATTTACCAAAGGGAAAATAACTGATTTCTCAAATGCTGAGAATATTTATTATGTAACAACCGAGGCAAAATTAGATGTGTCGAATGATACTTTAGAAAACTATATCTATGCAGTTACAGCTTTGAGTCCAACACAAACAGAGAGCGTGCCAATAGAATTTATATCAAAATAAAAAAATAAAAAAGAAAATTTTTTTTAGAATAAAAATAATTGATGCAAAATAGAATGAAAAAGTTCCTGTTAATGATTATTGTGCTCAGCACATTGAATGTATTGCACGCTCAAAAACTCGATTTAATTCCAAGTCCCGTAAGGATTAAACAGAAAGAAAAAGTATTTACAATACCTTCTTCTGTACGCCTTATTATTGATAAAAAATTGGAAAAAAGTTCGGAGTACATCGGAAGTTGTTTTTTTAAAAACACAGGGATTGTTCCGACAATTGCTATTGGAAATAAGCGTAAAAAAAATACAATATTATTTTTGGTAGATGAAAAAATGAGTCTTCCAAATGATGGTTATAAATTGAGTGTTACCAAAAAAGGAGTTCTGGTAAGGGGAAAATCCCCAAAAGGAGTCTTGAATGGTTTTCAAACGTTGTTGCAGATTTGCTCGGCAAAAGAGGTGAAAAAAGGAACTATTCCTTTTGTGAAAATAGCAGATTATCCTCGTTTTGAATGGCGTGGAATGATGCTCGATGTTTCAAGGCAATTTTTTGATAAAGAAACGGTTAAAAATTATATCGACTGGTTGGCAGCACACAAAATGAATGTTTTTCATTGGCACTTAACAGATGATAATGGCTGGAGAGTGGAAATAAAATCAATGC
Organism: Flavobacterium kochi; assembly: GCF_048286715.1. Lineage (NCBI taxonomy): Bacteria > Pseudomonadati > Bacteroidota > Flavobacteriia > Flavobacteriales > Flavobacteriaceae > Flavobacterium > Flavobacterium kochi. The sequence goes on along the minus strand of NZ_JBLVPW010000016.1, from coordinate 122,892 downwards.
CTGATTTGACTTTAAAAGGGGCTTGGAGAGGACCGGGAGAAGTGTTGCTGCCATCCTACGGTTCTGGAAACAAACGGTACGGCGGGTATTATACCCAAAACGATATAAAAGAAGTTGTAGCCTATGCTTCGGCTCGTGGCGTTGCTATTATGCCAGAAATTGAAATCCCAGGGCACTCGCGTGCGGTAACCGCTAGTTATCCGGAAATTGCTTGTGTTACTACTGAAGAAACAAAAAGTGTGCAAGGGGAAGTGAAAAATGTGTGGTGTGTGGGTCGAGAAGAAAATTTCGAAATTTTGGATTCGATTATCAAAGAACTTGCGGGAATGTTTCCTTTTGATTACATTCATGTTGCAGGTGATGAGGTAAATACAGCTGCTTGGAAACAATGTTCAAAATGCACAGCGTTGATGGAAAAAGAAGGGTATACCGAACCTTTTCAACTTCAGAATTATTTCTTTAAACGGATCGAAAAAATCGTAGAAAAATACAATAGAAAAACGGCGGGTTGGAACGAAATTATGAAAGGGGGAGAACTGAGCCCAAATACAGAAATTTTTGCATGGCAAGGTGTAAGCTACGGCATAGAATCTGCAAAAAAGGGGCGTCAGACAATTATGATTCCAGGTCAATATACTTATTTTGATATGGCTCAGTCAGAAAATGAGCGTGGTCATCGCTGGGCTGCCATTACAGATACAAAAAGAGTGTATTCGTTTGAGCCAATTCCAGAAAGTGATTTAACACCGAAGCAACAGAAATTGATTAAAGGGGTTCAAGGTGCTTTGTGGAGCGAGTATCTGGACCGTCCAACACGATTTATGGAATACCAAAGTTATCCTCGAATCACCGCTCTATCAGAAATTGCCTGGTCTAAAAAAGAAGATAGAAATTGGGACAATTTCTACGGAAGATTAACCAATAGTCATTTACAACGTCTTGCCAATATGGGTGTTGCTTTCAGAGATTTTCCTCCAACGGCAATGTACAAAAATGGCATTATCACCGTAACTCCTCCTTATGAAGGAGCGGTAGTCCGGTATGATGCAGAAGGAAATGAACCCACAAGACAGTCTCCATTGTATACAGCTCCTATTCAGACCAAAGCGTATGAAAAATACAGGTTCCGCACTTTTTTTAATGAAAATTCTTCGAGCCCGGCAGTTCAGGCAGAAAAACCAGCAGTTGCCAATTGGAGTACTTCTAAAGTCGAAACACTAAAGCTATCTCAGATTATCTCTGACAATGTTGATAAAAATGGAATTTGGTATTTGAATTTTGAACCAACGACTGATCATGCTAATAATGGAGTCATCAAAGAGGTATCCCTTTTCGAAAATGATATACTGATAAAAACGTATTCGGAAGAAAAGACTTTAAAATCAAAGCCTCATATGCGATTTTTGATAGACAGCTACAATGAAAAAAACAGCTATCGGTTGGATTTTTCGATTGAAAATAAAGAGGCAAAAGAATCATCAGCCAAGGTTAATTTTAATTGTTCGGGCTATTTGGAACCAACGGTAAAAGTTACCTCTTCGATGATCGAAAATCCTAAATTTCCACTTTCAAAATTGGAAGATTATGCTATTGAAACCTACTTGCGAACAGCTGTTCCTTGCGCAAATGGCGACTGGATTTTATACACTTTCAGTGCTCCTGTGACTGCTTCTAAGATTGATGTGCTGACAGGAATTCCGCATCATCCGCGCTTTATTGTGAATGACGGTTATGTTGAGTATTCCTATAACGGAGTTGATTTTGAAAAAGGTGATGGTTTTGATTACGGAATGGCATCAATTTATCCCAAGCAACCTGTGATGGCAGTTAAAATTGTGATCACGGGCACTAATAATGAACCTCTTGTTGCTTCTCAGGATTTGAGAATTCATCCATAAATTCATATAGAATGAAAAAGATACCGGAATTAATTTTTCTTGCATTGTTTGTCCTTTTAGCATTTGGTTGTCGCTCTTCAAAGAAGGCGCATTTTGACACCAAAAAAAATGAAGTATACGTCGATTCGATGATGAATAATGCACTCGACAAAGGGTTTTTTCCAGGAGCACAAGTTATTGTGGGGAGTAAAGATTCCATTTTTATATCAAAAAATTACGGGTATCACGATTACTCCAAACAACAACGGGTAGGAGCAGACGATGTTTACGATTTAGCTTCTATGTCAAAAGTGTTGGGAGCTACCGTTGTAGCAATGCGTTTGGTAGGAGAGAATAAGATGAGATTAGACGATACCCTTGGAGAAGTGGTTTCTTTTTATAAAAACACACCTATTGCCGATCTGACTCTTTTTGAATTACTGACCCATACTACGGGGCTAAAACCAGGAATCACTTTTTATCAAAGTCTGTTATCAACTGCTGATGGAGTGCCTTTGTTAAACAAAGAGAAATCGGATAATTATCCGGAGTTGTTTGACAATGTTTATGTTAATAAAAATATTGTTTACGACAAGAAATACCTTTCTTTTGTACCCAAAGAGAATTATGTTCAGATCTATAAAAATATGTGGTTGAATCCTGATTTTTTAAAACGGTTTATGAAAAAATAGCCCTAGCCAAAACAAATCCACGGGGCAAATATTTGTACAGCGACTTGAATTTGATTCTTGTACAAAAAATGATGGAGGAGAAAACGGGTATAACGCTCGATAGACTGGCGAAAGAAATTTATAGGGAATTGGGTATTTCAAAAATTGGATACAATCCTTTACAATGGACATCGAAGGAAGCCATAATACCAACAGAAATTGATAATTTCTTTAGAAAAGATACCATCCAAGGCTATGTTCATGATGAAGCAGCCGCTATTTTAGGAGGCGTTTCCGGAAATGCAGGCCTATTTGCAAATGCTGAATCCATCTCAGTAATTTGCCAAATGTTGCTCAATAGAGGAAAATACAATGACAAACAGGTTTTAAAACCCAATGTCATCAGAGAATTTACAAAATCGCCCCTGGCCAAAGAAGGAATTTATCGGGGACTTGGTTTTGACAAACGTAAACCAGATGAATTTTATCTGAAAAATCATTTTGGGCATACAGGTTTTACAGGGACTTTTTTCTTTGTGAGTCCCGATAAAAACAGGTTTTTAATTGTTCTTACCAATCGCGTCAATCCCGTTCGAACGAATCGACTGATGTATAAAGATGATTTTTGTCCAAAAATTTGGAAACAAATAAACAACTGAGAAAAATAAATGAAATAAATAGTAATAAATTAGAAGATTCATTTGATGAAAAAATGAATACTACTATTCGTTAGTGAATAAATCGAGGTTAAAAATTAGTTTGGTATCCGCCTATGACGTTTTTCACAGCATTTAAACATAATTTTGATTCGCAATTCAGTTGTTTTATTTACGGTTTTCACCGTGCTTATGGGGACGGGAACTTATTAGCGACATGTTGGCTAAGTGGAAGTATGACAGAATGAGTTTTTTAAATTTTAATTAAGATATAATAACATTGATGTCCCCTATCTTTTTAATGAAAAGTGACCCGTTTTATTGGTTCCATTCACAAATACTATTTGAAACCAATAGTCTGTAGACGGTAAGGGTTTTTCATTTAAAGTTCCATCCCATCCTTCATTATAACCCAAAGTTTTTAAAAGTTTTCCATAACGATTATAAATATAGATGCTGTAATTTGGATCAGTTATTTCAGTAATTTTCCAGCTATCATTTATGCCATCAGCATTTGGAGTGAAAAATTTCGGGATAGTATACAGTAAAGGATCCCCATTGTTTTCCAAATCACAATCAAGACTAGTAGAAACATTTAGATGTATTTTTGTTTCTACAGTGCAAAAAGTACTGCTATTAGTAACCTTAACTGTTATTTGTTCATAGTCTTTTTTAGAGTTCTGATACGATTCATATATAAAAGCACTTATGTCATTTTGATTACTATCAAAATATGAAAACTGATAAAGAGTAGGATCATCAACTAGAAGTGAACTTGTTTTTGACAGATTAAATACCGCATATCCGTTTCCGGTAGGGCTACAGGAATATAAATCGGGGATTTTATTTAAATTAAAAGAAGCTTTAGTCTGTAATTCTATCTGAGTATCCTCATAACAATTTGAGTTATGTTTATTCTCCACCCGAATATGGATCGTTTCAGAATAAGGATATTTATTAGAATAAGTTACAGGTAAAGGTCTCATTCAACAGATAGTGTTCTAAAAGAATATTACTTAGATCCGACAATCTTAACGGCTTTTGAAATTAAAATATTCGGCTAAAGTCAAAAGGTATAAATGAAAAACTACATTTCATATATACCTTTTCTATTTAATGCTTAGTACTATTTTTATCTCGATTTATAAAATTCCTCACTCCCATACCTCACTCCTGCATTTGAGGTCTGAGGATATTGTAAATTTTAAAGATAAAAAAAAACGTTTTTGCTTTGGTAGCGAGACCAGTTTAATTACTTGCCAATTTTCGCCTGCATTTGTGAAGGATAACGGTCGCCTAAAATTTTGATTGTCGCCAATGCTGCATTTATTTTGTTTAGTTCATTGTTTGGCAAAGAAATGTTTGTTCCGCCAATATTTTCTTGTAGGCGATGTAATTTTGTTGTGCCGGGTATTGGGACAATCCACGGTTTTTGAGCTAGGAGCCAAGCCAATGCAATTTGTGCAGGCGTTGCGTTATTACCTTTCGCAATAGCAACAACTAAATCAACTAATGCTTGATTGGCTTCTCTGTTTTCTTTGCTGAAACGAGGCGACATATTTCTGGCATCAGTTTTTTCAAGCTCTGTGTCAGCATTTATAGTTCCTGTAAGAAATCCTTTTCCCAATGGACTGAACGGAACAAAACCAATACCCAATTCATCTAATGTTGATATTATTTCTTTTTCTGGTTCACGAAAAAACATAGAATACTCACTCTGCAAAGCAGTAACAGGCTGAACAGCGTGTGCCTTCCGGATAGTTTCTGCATCTGCTTCACATAAACCGAAATGCTTTACTTTACCTTCTTGTATCAGATCTTTTACTGTGCCTGCAACATCTTCAATAGGTACATTAGGGTCAACTCTGTGTTGGTAGAATAAATCAATACAATCGGTTTTTAACCGCCTTAAAGATGCTTCTGCAACGGCTCTAATATTTTCAGGAAGGCTGTCCATTCCCAACATTGTCTTGCCTTGCTTGAAACCAAATTTGGTAGAAATGACTACTTCCTTGCGAAACGAAGCAAGGGCTTCACCCAATAATTCTTCATTGTCTCCGTAAGCTTGGGCTGTATCAAAAAAAGTAATGCCGTGTTCAAAAGCGGAACGCAATAATTTTATGGCTTCATTTTTTGAAGGTGCATTAGCAAAACTTAATCCCATACAACCAAAGCCCAGTGCAGATACTTCTAATCCGTTGCTTCCTAAATTTCTTTTATTCATTTTTTAAAATTTTAAATTTCTGGTACAAAGGACAGTAATACAAAATGAACAAGACTTGTCAAATGGCAAAAAGTGATTTAGCGAATATTTTTTCTTATTCTGCTTAATGAAGATTGTGTAATGCCCAAATAAGACGCTATGAAAGATAGGGGTACACGATTTACTAAAGTTGGGAATTTTTCAATAAACTCAAGATAGCGCGTAGCGGCATCTTGCGAAATCAATTGGCTTCTTCTTTCTAATTTCTCCCTATGGTGTTTTGCAGTTATTTTTTGAATGATGCTATCCCATCCAACAATGGTATCGGAAATTTCTTTCCAATCCTGTTTTGAAAATAGGGTTAGTTTGCAATCAGTAACAGCTTGCAGGTATTCGGAAGGAATATAGTTTACTTCAGAAGTATGTCCATCTAAAATCAAATGATTTTCATCAATAAAGTAACGTGTGTTTTCTTCGCCCTTATTGGTATAATAATATACCCGAAGAACACCTTCTGTAATAAAACCAATCTGCTTTACCATCTTTCCTGCTTCCCAATAGTATTCGTCTTTGCGAAGTTCAAACTCGTTCGCTTTTTTGGAAATGAAGTCTATTTGTTGTTGGTTTAAATTACCAAACTGCAAAATGTAATCTATAAATTCTTTCATGGGAGGAAGTTAGTGATAGTTATTCTTTGAGCATTTGCCATTTGGTAAAAAGTGTTTTTATCAGGGCAGCTTTATTCCCGACCGAAAAATCGTCAACGGAGACGGTTGTTAAATCTTACTGCCAACATCTCATGATCTGTTCATTATTTTATTGTGTTCATTTAAAATGAACAGGAAAATATAGTGAACTAAATAAAAATAACCAAATAAATTGTGATTAATAATGTCTTGATGCTAGACCGTTATTGATTTTATACTTTATTTAATTCGAATCATATAAAAACGGAATGAATATAATAGCTTTTCAATTCTAAACTATATTAAAAACATACGATTAATATAGTTTTTGTATGTTAAAGTATACTAATAGTATAATTTTGGCTATATTTGTATATTAAAATATACTATGTATGTTGGGTACAACTAATATTAAAGATGTAAAACTTAAGATTGGTGAATGGTGTAAACAGAAGCGACGTTTGTATGGATTGTCTCAGGATGATTTAGCACAAGCCTTAGAGATGTCACGACTCACAATTAGAAAACTAGAAGACGGTAAAAATGTTACTCTTGATACTTTATTAAAGGTAGTGAATCATTTTGATATGCTGGAAGATGTTTATAATGCAATTGATTCTAATATTTCTGATAATAATATTAATTCTTTATACTAAATTATGGCAGCTAGTGGACTTATAGATGTTTTTGTCTTTGGAATCGAGATTGGTAAATTGGGTTATAGTATTGATGAAAAAAGAAGTTATTTTCAATATAATCCAGATTTTTTAGATTCGGGGAAATACAGCAGGATGTTTCCTTATATTTTTAAGCGACATAAACATCCTCAGATATTTAGCCAATACGAAGGTATTGCCTTTAGAGGTCTACCACCAATGATTGCTGATTCACTTCCTGATATGTTTGGGAATATAATTTTTAAGGAATGGTTCGAATCCAAGTCTATGGCGTTTGATAAAATTAGTCCATTAGACCAGCCCCAAATCTATTATGTAATCCAAATTCCAGTTTTTTGTAAAATAAACTAGACACTTTTATGTATTTGTAGTAAATAGTCTTGCATGAAAACTACTGATTATATAGCCTTTACCATAGAAAAATTTCCAAAAGGATATGTTTTTATCTATGCTGACCTTACTACAGAGGTGAATAAAAAACAAGCTGTAATAAAGACATTGAATCGCATGGCAGCTTCAGGTAAGATTGCAAAACTATGCCTAAAGGAAAATATTACAAACCTGTGAGCACACCTTTTGGCAGCTCAAATCGTTAGCTTTTTTCTTAAACTCTCTATTCTAAATCGCCAACAGCGGCTATCTGGTCGAGTATATTCGTTTGATTGGGTGAAATGTAATTTTTTACTTCACTAGTGTTTTCTTTCTTAAAAAGAAGGTCTAACGCATTGTATAATCTTAATAAAACCTCTCGATCCTCTTTCTCAATTTCTAAAGCGGTATTAAAATTAAAAACATAATTATTCGAATTGCGAACTTCAACTTTTATCGTTTTCGACGTGATTTTAAATTTGACTATATCCATATTGTTCCATTACTCTTTTTAGGCATTTGACATTCTCTGATCGAGTTCAGTTTTTATTACATTCTTTTTGTTTTATCTATCTTCGTCTGTTCTCTATTATATTGCGTGGTAAAAATAGTGTTTTGATTTGATGTAAACACAAATCCTTAGATAATATAAGGATGCTAAACTCTTTTCTTTAATTCAACGGATGGGGTTCTAAAAGAGTATTATTTAATCCGAACAGCACTATCTGCTTTGGAAATTAAAATATTTGGTTAAAATTCAAAAGGTATTAATTAAAATCTACATTTTATTGATCCCTTTTCTGCTTAAAGCTTAACAAGAAGTCTTGTTTCAATTTATAAAATTCCTCACTTGAGAGGTCTTAGGTCTGTGTTTTCGAAACATAATTTCAATAAAAAAAACTTAAAGAATTACTGTTTAAGGGTTTGCTTTGGTAGCAAGACCGAGATTTGAACTCGGGACCTCAGGGTTATGAATCTGAAAACAGTTTTCAAATCCCTGTGTTTACTGGGGTTGGCAAAGCTATTTTAGTATAAAAAAAATACAAATCGTATGCGTTTTAGTATTCCAAGATTGTTAGATATTAATGCTTTTGAAACCCAAAAATAAACAATTATAATAACATGTGAATTTTACTTTAGAATTTAAGAAATTCACAAAAGAATCAATTTCAATAACCAAACTCTTATTTAGAAAATTGACCGTAAAAAGCAGCATATCTCCAAAAGGTTGTTTTTCTTTTGTACTAAAATCGGTTGTGTTCACTCTGTATTCCAAAATTATTTTATCACCTAAATATTACTTCTCTCAATACCTCTAAAACACAAGTAGAGTTTTTTCTTACGCACATTAAATCATAATTAACGGATAATATACGAAAATTTCTACTTATAGTTAAATTATAAGCAAGCTACCATTTATTTCTAATGAAATTGGACGCGAGGTTGTCACAAGATTTATTTTTTAGCCGAACGCATTTACCTATGATTTTTTTGTTTTTTTGTAAATTTAACATAATTAACTCTAAATCATTGCCTTATGAAAAAATATTTCTTTATTGGTCTCACCCTGGTCGGATTATTTTTTAGCACTGAATTGTTTTCACAAAATACCGTCAAGGTTACTGAGTGCAGTCCTAATGGATGGGTACAACACTAATAGATCTTGGGGGAACTGTATTATTTAAAGATCAACCGCCCCCTCTAATGGGATTGGGATCTGGCAGTCTTGAAGTATATACACCACAAGATTATGTCAGAATGCGAAACGTGTTATATGCTGGCTCTTTGTTGTCCTCTTTTACAGAATTCAGCTATAGTACTCTTATACAATCTCGCAGTGATCTTAAAAATGCTCCTTTTATCGTCCTGCAAATTGATCTCGATGATGATGGCGATATAGATGATAACCTTGTGTTTGAACCACAATTTCAAACAGAGCCTATAATAGAAAATGTCTGGCAAACATGGAATGCGATGGTTGGCACCTGGTGGCTTGGTTCTCCACCTCCGGACCCTGCCGGGGGGGGGCCATTTTATGATATCGCCTCCTATTTGAAGGTGAAGGAAAATAAAAATACCAAGATTGTTAATACCGGGGTATTAGGAGGGATCAGACTTACCGCTTATGTCACAAATTTTAAGGTCAATGTTGATAATTTCAGGATTGGCATTTACGGCGTAACTACTGTGTTCGATTTTGAAAATTCCATTGCCGGTGCCGATGCCGGTCCGGATCAATCTGTTTTTCTCGGGTATTCAAACTGTACACAATTGACTGGAACGGCAACAGGAGGTGTTGCGCCTTATAGTTATTCATGGTCTCCAGGAGGCTCTTCCCCTCAATCCAATACTACACAGGTTTGTCCGGAAATTGCTACCATTTATACACTGAAAGTAACTGATGCTAATGGCTATTGTCGGACCGATAATGTAATCATCAATGTTCATGATGTGCGATGCGGCAAAGGACTAGAGAAAGTGCTGCTTTGTCACCACGGAGAAGAGATATGTATAAACAGGATATTTGTTCAGGAACACTTAGATCATGGTGATAGATTGGGTAGTTGTCGAAAATTCCCTTATGAGAGGAAATTTCCCGTAAAGATTTTGGAAAAACCCGCAAAGATTTTGGAAAATAACACAATCAAAACAAATACAAAGATTAAAATCAAAACTAATACAAAGATTATAAGGGAGTAGCATAATTTAGGTCGTATAAATTCTATCGAAGACGAAAACTTTTAACATTAAAAGAGCCTTTCAGAAATGCACTGCCCCAAAAAGTTAGATACTTTTTGGGGGTATTTGTAAGGAAAGAAAAGTCAAGTACAGTTATGAATTGAAACTACGTTGCGTAGATTTTGTTGTCAAGAAACATTATTCCTGTGGAGCTGTTTCAAAATTAGAAGGTCCAAATGATTTCAAGTCGATATTTTTAAAACCCAATAAAAAACCCTTAAACAATTGCTATTTAAGGGTTTGCTTTGGCGGCGAGACCGAGATTTGAACTCGGGACCTCAGGGTTATGAAAATTGGAAATTGATCATTGTTGTTTTGTAAGTGGTTGATATTTAATTATTTGAATTTTTGTTCAAAATGGGTTTTTAAGTTTTTTTGTGGTTTTCCTCACTCCTTTTCCTCACTCCTTTTAATCTGTGTTTTGATTCTGTTCCTTGGTAGCATAACCTACCGAAAACACCAATAAGTAGATTTATGCTCGACAGCTGCGACAGTCCCCGATTTTGTTATAATACCTTTCTCAGTATTTTATGTTGTGTTATAGCACATTTTATATTTTTATTCTTTCACCTTAGGTATTGGAGTGAATGGTTTGATACCAAAAGCAGGATACACCTCGCTTGGAAAGTAAAAAATGCCACCACGAGATACCATAGATATTGTTTTGATGGCTTTGATGTTCTTTACTGGATTTCCAGGGATTAAGAAAAAATCGGCCAATTTACCGGGAGCAATGCTTCCGAGATCTTTATCTCCTAAATAGTGAGCCATATCATAGGTTGCCAGCTTTAGCAACTCAGCAGGTGTATAACCCAATTGTTGGTAAAGCTCCAGTTCGCGATGGTAGAAGAAAGCTCCTCCTAGATCGGTTCCGGGTACGATAAAGATTCCTTTCCTTTTCATCATTTTTAAGGTTTCCACAATTTTATCAAAACCTTTTCGATAGGCTTTGTCATCTTCGGGACTGGCTATTTTTGATAAGGCTACCTTGAACTCTCGCTGTGAGTTTGGGGGCATATGATCTATGAAGTCCTTGGTTCCTTCCCAAACTTCTCCATTTCTAGCTTTCGTCAAGACTTCGTGGATGGCTAAGGTTGGATCAATTGCAGTTTTGTTCTGAATATATAAATCCATGGTTTCCTTTACCTTGGGACTATTCAGGTCTAAATCTGGAAATTTTTTTAAAGCTGTAAGGCGAAGCAGGGTACGTGTATCTTCATCTGGCTGTAAAACCCAGCCCAACATGGTTTGATTAATATGTGTCATTTCGTCAAAACCAGCTCGTAACATCGCATTGGCATTTGAGAACGCAGGCACATGTCCGCATACAAACATTCCGTAATCATGGGCTTTTTTAACAATAGCTGGTGCCCAATCTCCATTCATGGAATTGTAGAGTTTTACACCATAAAAGCCCATATCATGATATTTATCTACCGCGGCTAAGGCTTCTTCTTTATTAGAAACCAATATTCCATTATTTGCGCTGTATTCACTTTTGCCTTCAATAAAGCCCAATCGATGAATGCGAGGCCCCGCTAAAACGCCAGTATTTATTTTTTTGATCAATTCGTTCAACACTTCATTGTCGTTCCCCATATCCCGAAAGGAAGTAATACCTGCCAAAATATTTAACAGCGCGTCTTCATCACCACTATGGGCATGCATTTCATACATTCCAGCCACCAAGGTACCTCCTGAGCCATCAATGATGACTTCGTTCTTTTCCGTGGTATTTGCGGCATCGATGCTTACTACGCGGTCACCATCTACTACTACTGATGAAGGTTTAGACAGCGCCAACGTATTAGGATTGAATATTTTTACGTTTGCAATACGCACCTTTTTTCCATAATTATGGGCATACTCTTTTTGCAGGGCCTCAAATCGTTCCGTCGAATATTTTTCGGCTAAGGCTCTGAGTGCTTTTTCCTCAGATTCAAAACCCTCACGAACAATGACAAACCTTGGGCTGATTACTGCAAATAATCGTTGGTCTGCGTCTACAATAAAGTACGAGGGGTTGATATCGGCTCCAGATAATGCATAGGTAGTAAGGTTGAGTCTAGTTGAATCAACGGTAATGCTAGTTTTTTCCATCTCAGTAAGCTTGAGGGTTCCGGCGGGGAGCACATCAAATGAATGATTAGGTGATTTTAATAAGCTACGTGCGGTAAGTATCATGGCATAAGGACTTCCGGATTGATTTACGTACCACAAGGCATTGGGAACGGTATTACTACCACTTCCAGTGGCGTCGGTCCATGAAGCATTGGTTCCGTTTAAAGTATAGTGTTCATCCACGGCATTTCCAAAAGTGGTATTACCAGTAATATTCCATTGAAGTGGAAAGCCATCGGTGTTCAACACAATGGTTTCTTTAATAGTTGGCCCACGGCCATTGTTTTTATAGTCGTAATTTATTTGAATGGTATCCCCAAGGATATTGGTTTTAAGGTGCCCGACAGTGGTACTGCCAAAAATGACGCTAAATGTTTCGTTGCCTTGATAATTTGCCAAAGAAGTCACTTTTGGAGATTCTTGTTTACTAGGAATAAACAACATTAAGACAAATGATAGGTAGAAAAACAGTATTTTCATAGATGGTTGGTTTTTAAGAATGTATGAAGGTAGTTATTTTATGTTTAGTAGCACACTTATAACTAATAGTTTAGCTGTAAATACTTGCCAAATAGAAAGCATCATTATAAACTTAAAAAAAATAAAATAAGGCAAGCACAATTAATCACTTATCAATTAAAGGATATTTCTCAAGCGGAATATCTTAAGCAAATGGTAGGACCAGATGCGCCAATTTTAGCGGAAGTAAAAGGTCTTATTTCAAAAGTTTGATTGGCGGACGAAGAAAAAAATACTGTTGTCGAGTTCTATTTATGGGAAAACAAAACCGCAATGGAAGACTTTATGCATTCTGATCCAGTAAAAGCAATTGTAAGCCGACCGTTCGTAAAGAATGTTTCTTCGGTTGACTATGAAGTAAATCAAAATCCTTTATTAATTACTCGGGGACTCAAATAGGAAGTAGATCTTCTATTGTGTTGACAGAAGGAATATGATTTATGGCACTCATCCAAAGATCCCGAGCTACTGCTCCTACCAAATAGAAATCAATATCGAATTTTTTTAAACCTCTTTCCAATGCTGAAAGCATTTCGGAAAGTTGGGGTTGCTGGCGTAATTGTTTAAAATTTATCTTGTAGGTACTCATCGTATATTTTTTGCGCTGTTTCGGTACATCTTCTGTCTCCTTCGTTTATTAAATCGGCATAGGCCAATAATGGATGAACCACATTGTTATTTGCGTCATCATTCTCCCAAAACTTTTTGAACACTTTTACATTACCATTGTTATCTGGAACCAGACGATAATTTTTCATTAAATCCCCCCTGGCTTCTGTTGTATAGATTGTCAACTCTTCAGGGCGTAAATAATTTGTAAAAACATCACCAGCCGGTTCTCCTCCCCACCATGTTTTACCGCTTTGTAGCTGCAGCTTTTTCCAATTGTAGAAGTCCTCTTCTTTGAGAAAACGAAATGTTCCAATTGTTAGTGTTGGTTTTAAGCGTTTTTCATACTCCAATATCCATTTTTCGAGCAGCTTCTTTTTATTCTCCAATTTATACTGCTCTTTGTTTAGCTGCAATAGGTATTCTTCTTGTTTCAAGCCTGTAAAGATGTTATTTACATTTCCAATTCCTGTGTTGGTTTCTTCGGCAATTTGTCTGTAGGTATAATTAATCCACTCTTCGTTTATCAGGAATTGATACACCACTTTTAAGCCTGTTTTTGTAAATGCCCTATTCGTTGTTTTATCCTTGATTTCAATGGGATTGTTGGCTTCTATCCATAACAATAACCCTTTCTGTTATCATTTCATCTGATGGAATGTCTCGATCAAAAAAAATATCCTGTGTAGAATGTTTTACAAAATCATAATTTTTACGCTGAAAGTATCCTTTTGAAAGGGAATATTACTTAAGCCTGAACTACCACAAAGAACTAAACCCTTGATTTTGTGATTGGATTTAATTGCATAGTATAAAGCTGTTCCACCTCCCATAGAACTTCCAATAATAACTGCTTCCTCAATTTGTAAATCATCAATAAACGATTCTAAATAGTCGCCAAGAATATCAATAGTACAGTTACTTAGGGGCATGTCATACATTGGTAAGTACGGCATGATAAAGCGGTTTTTTTTGAAATGAGTTCAGATACTTTTTCAATATTAAAAATCCCTCCGAACAAGCCATGACAAAAAATGACTGCCTTTCCTTTACCGGACTCAAGAAAAGCATGATTACCTATTACTTTTTGTGAAACAACTGATTCTAAATGAGCAGGAATAGTTCGGATAGGTGCCCTATTTTGAATAAAAATATCTTTGTTTTGGTTCTTATTTTGACCAAATAGTAATGAAACTAGGCTCATAATATGTTCTTTATTGAAAAATTATTTAAAACGGATAGTTCTATATCTGATTAATTTACTTTTTTTATTTTAACAGCTTGTTTGATGCGCATATTGTAATATGAAAGGATAATAGCTGAACCAAAGAAAAAAAGCAAATAAGTAATGCTGACAAAAATCGATGTTTGTAGAGGAACTTCTGTAAATGCAGCTCCCACTGATAATTGTGTAGGGTGATAAGCAGGTAACATTTGAATAATAAATTTATTCCTGGCTTCCGAAAAGAAAATTGGGTTTTGTAGCCAGCCGGCATCTATATTTGCCATCAGGATAACTGTCAACGTTCCTTCGAGGGCCCCATTGATTATGCATCCCACCAACATTCCGTAACCCCCGTAAATAAGCCCGTTAAATAACATTCCCAATAGCATCGTCCAAAAATGCAGAGGCTGAAAAAAAATCAGAACAGATAAGCCAATACAGAATACCAACAATACGATAATAAAGAACATTACGGCTAATGCTGATAACATTAGCTCTGCAGGATAGTACCCACAAAGAACTAGCCGTTTGTTAATTTCTTTGTATTGCAGAACAATGTTTAGGGAAACGAAAGACGATAAAAATCCAATTGTTGCCATCGAAACAAAAATTAATGACAAATTTGCCTCTGTTGCCTTTATCATTGTTTTTGTTTCTGCAATTCCAAGCTCGAATAATATTTCTCTTCCAGAAGCTGTAAGCTGGACAATACAAATAAAAAGGACAGGGATGCCCGTTAAGAGAAGTAAAACTATTTTTTGGCGCCCCAACATTCTGAAGTGCATAATAAAACTTGTGAAAAATTGATTCAGTCTCATTGCAGGCCTCCTTCTTTTAAAGTCAAAATCTGATCAAACCGTTCAACATCATTTAATAAATGTGTAACTAACAGTATGCCTTTTCCCTGATCTTTCAATTGAAACATCATTTCCCTGAAATGTTGATAGGTTTCCAGGTCAAAAGCACCATAAGGTTCATCAAGTATAAGTATATCGGGGTCGTTCAGAAGCGCAATTGCAAGGTTTAGTTTTTGCCGGGTACCTCCGCTTAGATGTTCAACAAGGTAATGCTGGTATTTTTTGAAACCAAGTTGATCCATCAACTCATCTCGTCTTGCTTTCCAGTAATAGTTAATCAACCCATAAGCAGAGGCGAAATACCTGAAATTTTCTTCAACGGTAAGCATAGAAAAAAGGAGCGGATACTGCGGACAATAACCTACTTTACCAGTTAAAACAACTACACCTTTATCGGTGCTTATTTCTCCGATAAGAATCCTCATTAATGTGGATTTACCAACTCCATTTTCACCAACTACTGCATTGAGTGTGCCAGGGTTTATAGTAAAAGATATATTACACAGAATTTCCTTTTTACCGTATGACTTTGATATGTGTTTGGCACTAATCATTTTTTGGATAAAATATAGTTGATACGTTGTAAAAAAAAATATTAGTAATCTACTTCTACAGGATGTTCCTAGGTTGATACATTGCCGCTAACGGATAGAGGCTAGGCGAAGTTCTTTTACTAATTTAGTAGTTAAAGGTAAATAAAAATTTTAACAATATTTACTTATTTTAATAAATAAGATGAATATATTGCATCTGTGAAGTTAAATGATACTGTTTATTTCAATTGACAGATGCGACAGAACCGCATAATTTGTTTAATTTAGTCAAATAATAGATTTATGATTGATGCGACAGTTGAATTATAAAATAAACATATAAAATGAAAACCTTATTCGATTCAACAGTTTATCCAGAAATTCTAAACCGAATTGAAAAACTTAACCCTTCCTTAAAACCAAAGTGGGGGAAAATGACTGTTTCTCAAATGCTTGCTCATCTCGATTTATCTTTATGCGTAAACTTTGATGAAATTGAATTAAAAAAAGGATTGTTAGGTAAATATTTTAGTGGGATATCCCGCTGGATATTATTAGGAGAAAAACCTTTTCCTAAACATTTACCTGCAGATAGAAAAGTGTTGGTTAAAGAAGCTTCCGATTTTTTAACTGAAAAAACAAAAGTAATGGATTCAATACAAAAGTATTTAAAGAAAGGGCCAAATGGTATTTCAAGAAAACCACATTATGTTTTAGGAAAGATTACTCATGAGGAATCAGCTTTCTTAACATATAAACATCTTGATCATCATTTAAGACAGTTTGGTGTTTAGTGAACTTATATTAATGTAATTACAAAAAAAAAGAGTCTCTCTTTTTATCATGAACCTGTAACTATATTTTTTTAAATGGAATTATGAATGATGTTCTTTTGGCGATGGTTCCTTGGTCAATTGTGGGCCTTTCCATAAGCTCAAATAGTTTCTTAAAAATGTAATTCGTCCATCACTATTTTTAATATATTGTGGTAAATGCAACCAAGGAATTTTTGGGTTTTGGTGATGCGCTAAATGAAGATTGAAATTCAGATATACTAAATTCAGCCAAACCGGCACTTTTAAATTATGAGCGCCGTTTATAATATCACGGGGGCTAAAAGCATGATTAACATAATTCTGTGAAGACCATATAAAACCATTTATTAAATAAAAAATAATCCAAGTACTAAAATCCCAATTTATAAACCATAGGCATAAAACTTGAAAAATAATTATACAGATAGATTCTATTTGCGAGGTCTTTAATTTCAACACATCATCAAAGCCCTCTACGAATCCTTTTATTTCAGTATGTTTTTTAAATAAGGTGGAATTTACCAACTGTGGAGCAATAGCAAATAAAACCACCGATAACATCACTCCCAAATAACCTAAACCGATCATCATTAAATAAAGATTTCCAAAACGAAACCATTTATTCTGATGTTCATAATACAAGTCCCACATTTCCTCATCTGTTCGGTTTTTTTTATGATGTTTGAAATGACAATGGCGATAAAAACTGTAAGAAAAAATAAAAATAGTACAAAGCCAACGCCCTAAAAATAAATTCCAGAATGAATTCGGATGAAGGGTATAGTGGACTGATTCATGCATAAGAGAATATACCGGTATCATAACAATTCCAAAAACAATTCCCAATAGAAATTTATAAATCAACAGGTGAGTTAGTGAACTTGTATATAAAAGACTAAAATATAATACAGAACAAATAACAATAATAGAGATGTTTTTTTTAGCAGGTATACTATAAAGCTCTTTCATTTTTTATCATTTAAGAATTGAATAAGCAGCTACTTTTCCATATACAAACGAGCGATCGTTATCATAAATAAACTTACTAAGAGTTTCATTCTTTACAATTTGTTGTTTCAATATATCTGGAACATCTCTTGGTATCATTAGGTTGCGAAAAATAATTCTCCCTTCAACTCTGGAAGTTCTGTAAACAGAGGTAAATAATCGGTTTGTTTCATTGTCACTCATCAATTCGCAAATATTGGATAGGGCAAAACAATCGATACTTTCATCAGGTATAGAGTCAATCCAATTTTGAGCTTCAGCTGTAATTATTTTAATCTTGTTAATCCTAGATTTTATTACCTCAAAGTTTTCTCTTTTTAAATAGTTTGGCACTTCATATTCGTTTTTGTATTTTCCTAAAAGATATAAGGACACAAAATAATTGTCTTTTATAGGGATATTCCGAAAAGCTTTTTTAGAACGATTATAAAAACTTTCTGCGAAAGATTTGCTGCCATCATCAAAGTGAAAGTAATCTGATACTAAGCCTCGTTTGGCGAGAATCTGTTTATTAAATAATATTTTAAACATATAATGAAAGCGTCTGGTATTCCATATAGTATCAAAATAAATCTCTTGTTCGGATTTTAATTTTTCAGTAAGTAAACCTAAAACTCTTTTTTTGCCTTGTAGGAAATTGATAAATTTTCCTGCTAACAGTATAAATCGTTCATATTTTCCATTCATAATAAATCCATTGCTTAAAATTTTAGTATTCTCGTCCCAAAAAGTAAGAGCATCTTTACTTAAAACAGGTCTGATTTTTTCATATAATTTTATCCTATATTTACAATCCTTAAGCCCAGAAAACAAAATAAAATCATCAAAATTAAGACTTTTAATAGCCGCAATTTTTAATTCCAGTAAATATGACTGTGCAGGATTAATATCAATACTGTAAATAACTTCAGGATCGAACATTAAAAAACCTAAAACATTACAACCTCCAGAAGTAATTGCTACAACTGTTTCATTTTTTTTTATTTTCAATGCTACATGATCACTTTCAGGATCTTCCCAATTATGGGTAAATACTAACTTGAAGAGTGAGACTTGATTTTTTACATTTTCCATTATTGTGACTTTTATAAAAATAAGATTTTACTTAATCACCAAATACCTTTTGAGTTATAAAATGGTGCGAGTGTAATTCCATGTTTCAGACTTAAAGCATAAATTTCTTCCATTTTATCAACAGTAATATTCCCTTTTCCTGTAGAATAATTTTCTATCTTATTTTCAAAGGCAAGTGCCATAGCTTCAAGTAGACAACCATGAATAACATTAGGTGATGGATAGCGATAGATGCTATTTGAATAATCGGGTATAAAATTAAATCCTTGGCTTACCAATCCCATTCCTCCATGAAATAAATTTACGTCAATATTATCTTCAATTTTGGTTTCTAAATTTTTAGGATAACCCGCATCACATATAAGAACTCCTTTTTTGCAATTAGTTAGTTTTATTCCTGTTGAACTTGCCACACAAATGATAATGTCAGCCTCAGGGATTAGCCGTTCAACAGAGACTGAATAATTTACAGCAATATTTTCTTCTGTTAATTGTTTTGATAAATTGTCAAGTCTTTGATTATTTCGAGCATTCAAAAGTAATTTCTTACTCTTGTATTTTAGATAATTTACACAGGCAATTCCAATGTCACCGGTAGCACCAATTATTAAAATTGCTGATTCTTGAACATCAATTTTAAGTTGAAAGGCAGCTTTTTCGATACCTTTAACAATGTAAGCAGCTGTTAGAGTATTACCCGTCGTAAATTTAGTTTCGTCTTGAGAAAACAAATTTAAATTTCCTTCTAAAACAATGGAGGTAAAACCACCAAGAGTTACAATCTTTGCACCCATTTTTTTGGCGCACAAAACCGCATCCATCACCTTACTGATATTGGTTCTGATATATTGTGAATCCAACTTATCTGGATCAATAAATGTTTCAATATATACACCATTTATTTCGCTCCCTGTTTTTGATTTGACCTTCACCCTGAAAAGATCCCTTGGCGGAATAAACGAAAATATAGCTCTAATTTTTTCTAAAGACAGTTTTTCTTGTTCTGGAGTTCGAATGCCATTTACAAATGAGGAAATATTTTCCCAACTATCCTGATGACCTATAGCCGCAAAATCTAAGCGGGGAGTTGAGTAATCCATATGATTGATTTTTCTCCAGGTATTCCAATATTATCAAGTGCTCTTGCATAAAGTGCCATTGCATTGCCCCTCATGTTTATAATGTTCAATCCTATATGATGCAAGGAACCTTTCATGCAATCTCCATTACAAACCCCACAATGTCCACGAAGATCTGTTGTTGCGGTAAACTCTGCAAGAATAGTCATACAATTAAAATGAACCTCTTCAAATTTATTGATAAAGGCATCATAATCCTTTTTTAATTCAGCTCTTAATAAATCTGAAGAATGTTCTAAATGTTCCTTTTCTTCTTCTGCAATACTCAAAAAAATTCTCTTAGCTTCTCCTCCAATTGCATTGCCAACATCTGTATACATTGAAATGGCAAATGATTCCAATAGTACTTCTTGTATAATTAAACAGGCGATAAAATCTTTTTTATGAGCGTACTTTAAAAATTGTTTTCGCACATTTCCCCAATACTCACTATTTAGATTTATATTAATGTTTAATTCCATTTTTTTAGCAAAAGCCATAAATCCTTCCGCATGCGTTCGTTCACTATTGGCATGTTCTACAGCTTCCATTTTTTCGTATGGGTCATCAATTGTTTCAGCAAGTGATGCGAAATTTGACATCCCGATAAGTTCACCGGTAATAGCCTGCGAGAAAATATCAGAAATAACATTAAATGTTTCAATTGTCAGTACTTCATTTTTTTCAAGTTCCATAATCTTTAAATTTTAGATTCAAAAAATATTTTTAAACAAGGGAATAATCTTCAAAGGGAATTCCTTGTTTAACTTGCTGTATTAAATTCTTGTTATTCTTTATACTTGAAAGCATACCTACAGAATTAAAAGTAAGCTTGAGCAAACCTTTAAAACTATAGTTTAAAGGGTCTTTTTCATGTAATCCAATAGATACAAAGGAATACTCCTTTTGAAATACTATATTTCTCGCATGATTAATTAGCACTTTAACCATGTCTTTTTCATTGTTATTTACCGCTAAATATTTAACATAAATCATTTTTACAGGTTTATTTAGTATGGGCATTTTTGTAATTCCAAAAAAACTTTTAAATGAATTTATAAGCTGGAGCAAGTTTTTCATTTTCCAGGAAAGCTTCATTACAATATTTTGCTTTACATCCATGGTGTCTATTAAACACATAGCAGAAATTATTTTAAAATTATTCCGAATTATATAATTAGTAGTTCCTTCTAGTTTTTCTTTTTTAATAACACTTCCAAGTTCGTAATTACTATAATGAACATTTAAAAATTGGACTAATTCATCTGTAATAGGAGTTTTTTCGATTTTGAGTTTTGAATTAATCGTTATTTTTCTTTTCCCTATGAATTGGTGGATTTTGAAAACTCCTATATTTTCAGAATCTGGAATATTTGGTCTACCTTTAAAAAAAGAAACCGGTTTATTATTTCCTTTTGAAAAATTAAAAAAAGCTAGGTCAACTTTTGTTGATAATATATAATCGGCCAACTCATTGCATAAATTAAGTCCAACTCCTTTATTTCTGTAAGATTCTAAAACTTTAAAATCACCAATGTACAGCATTGGAAAAATTTGTTTATTAACATACACTTCTTGAAGCGAAACACAGATACATCCAATAATAGCATGGTTATCAACTGCCACAAATACGGTACTTTCACCTCGCATTTCTAATAGTTTAAAAAAATTAGGTTTGCGATCAATTCGTAAAGAAATATCTCCCTTCATACTTGAAGCTGATGTCAAATCAATTAATTGTTGATTATCTTCAATGTTTGCTATTCGATATCTAATCATTTTCTTTAAAATATGAAACTAATTTGAATATATAAAATCTTTTACAATGTTGATTTTAAAGAAAGCTTGTGATGGGCATCATATAAAAAAAAATAATCTCATTCTTAAAGACTTATAGATTGAACTTTTTTGAGAATAATTATTTATTACTAAAACTTACCCCCTTTAAAAAATATAAAAAATTCTAAAAACGAGAAATCTGCTAAAGAGGTTATTAAAGATTAAAAATAAATCTACCCTTTTAATTTTGTTCTGTCGCATCTATCTTTCATAAATCTAATTACCTACTAAATTAATCAAATTAAACTATCAATGAATAGAATGATTTGATTTTTTTTATGCTTGTCCGTTTAGTTAGCTATAATTCGTTCCATTGGTGATTAACTCCCGCAATGATGAGTCTTTCCATTGTTTTACCTTCAAAGAATTCTGTTGAATTTATAGCAAAACTCATTTAGATAATTCTGTAAAAAATCATGATCAATTCGATGATGCACATTTAGTAAAAGCTGCAAATTCCAGTGATATTGACCACCCAATTCTAATTTAAAGTGAGCACCTGATTCCAATTCAAAATGACACCTAATTCCAATTTAAAGGGATCCTAGGAGGAGCAAAAGTGTGTTACTTTAAAAATGTAGTGCAAGAATAAATAAGATAACTAAAGAAGATATTTCAAGCTTTTATGTTATGGCAGCTGAAAATTATAGTCCCAGAACTTTTAATAAATGTATGTATAGTGTAAAATATTTTTTTAAATTTTTAATTGATATCGAAGAAATTGACATGAAGAACCCTATGAGGAATTATGTGCCAAAAGAAGTTTTGCAGTCTACAATTGAATCTGTAAGTAAAACAGAATTTGAGTTGATTCTTGTAGCGGTCGATAATAATGATCCAATAATGAAGTTAGGTGGTAAAGGTGAGAAAAAAAAAACATGTATCGGGCTTATTTAAAGGATGCGTTTAGATTGTTTTTATTGACGGGTTGTAGGCGAGAAGAACTAGTTGTTTTGAGATGGAGCGATATTTATGAATCAGAAGAAAAAGTAAAATTCCTGTACATTGATAATATTAAAGTGCAGAGAATTAAAAACAAGAAAACTATTTTTAAACCTATTCCAATAACAGTGGAATTAATGAATTTGTTAATCGAAATGGGATATAATAGTAAATATACAACAGATGAGTATATTTTGCATCCTAATCGTGATGATGGAATAGTATATTTGATGGATTTTCTATCCAAATCATTTACGCATTATTGAAAAAGCACTGGGGTTAATAAAAATTATAGTTTAAAAACTTTGCGAAAAACATATCTTACATGGGTGAATAGAGTAATGGGCGATGAAACTAAGATTTTATTATCACTCAGCCTATGGGGTCTTGAAAAAGTATTATTTAGATCCTAAAGTTTTATCTGTGATTGTAAAAAAGGTGCTTTGGAAATTAAAATATTTGACTAAAATTCAAAAGGTATAAATGAAAAACTACATTTTATTTATATCTTTTCTGCTTGATGTTTAATAAAATTTACAGCTCAATTTATAAAATTCCTCACTCCCGTTCCTCACTTGAGAGGTTAAAGGTCTGTGTTTTTAAGGCATATTTTCAATAAAAAACCCTTAAAAAATTGCTGTTTAAGGGTTTGCTTTGGTAGCGAGACCGAGATTTGAACTCGGGACCTCAGGGTTATGAAAATTGAAATTGGATCGTTTTAATTTTGTAAGTAATTGATATGTAGTTATTTGTTTTTTTTTGTACATAATGGGTTTTTAAGGTTTTTTGTGGTTTTCCTCACTCCTTTTCCTCACTCCTTTCAATTGTATTTTGAGTTAAGAAATGGATTTCGGTAGTACTTAGTGAGGTAATGGATCCCGAATAGGAGGCGTGCTTTATGCCGGAATGTCAGAGTTATTCTTGAATTCTATTTTTTAAATCCATTCTGGAGTGTAAAATTCTGGTAATTTCTATTTCGGTTGCATTTAGTATTCTGTAAAAAATAAGATGCTGACCAGAAATATACCCAAAAATGTCATTCTTGATTTCGCCGTAATTTTTTCCTAAAGTTTGATTTTGGGCCAATTCTTGACAGTCACTAAGTAATTCATAATAATATTTGTCGGCTTGGTTCTCAGACCAAACTTCATATGTGTAATCCCAAATTTTGGATAAGTCATCAACAGACTTGTTAGTAAGATGATATTTAGCCATTTCTTTTTTTGGCTTTTAATGATTCAAGATGTTGTTTAGGATTGAAATTTTCAGCGATTCCACTTTCAATACCTTCAATAATTGCTTTTTTAAGAGCAACTATTTTACTTTCCTCTTCTTCTAACAATCTCAAACCAGCGCGAATGACTTCGCTCGCGTTTTTAAATCTACCTTCAGAAACTTTGTTATCAACAAAGCTTTCAAAATAATTCCCTAAAGAAACAGATGTATTACGTCCCATAATCTTAAAATTTTGAGTAAAGTTACCAAAAACTGGTAACATATAAAAGAAAAATTGTTTTTTTTTGCAGAGGAAAAATTACTGGTAACGCTGGGTGCTTTATTCAGTGGCGGAAATTCAAGACTAAGCAAAACCGATAAATCAAGATTAAACCCGACAGCCTTTTTTTTAGAAAAAAATGATATAAGTCTTGCAACCAATAGAGGAGGCAAGTGTAAAAATTATGACGATTCAAATTAGAAGTGTAGTCAATTACATTTTTTATTTCGACTGTTTAAGTATAATATTTTGATTTAATACTAATCTAATTTTACAAATTCCTCACTTGAGTTCCTCATTCGAGTCCTCACTTGAGAGGTTCAAGGTCTGTATTTTTGAAACATTATTCCAATAAAAAAAAACCTTGAACAATTGCTGTTTAAGGGTTTGCTTTGGTAGCGAGACCGAGATTTGAACTCGGGATCTCAAGGTTATGAATCTGAAAACAGTTTTTAAACTCCTGTGTTTACTAGGGTTGGCAAAGCTGTTTTAGTATAAAAAAATACAAATCGTGTTCGTTTGAGTATTCCTAGATTGTTAATGATTAATGCGTTTGTATTTCAAAGATAAAGAATTTATTAATTGTCTTTTTAGCTCTTTCCTTTTAGCTCTTTTATTTAACACGTTAATTAAACGTGTTAACTTTTTTCAATTTTTTTAACATGAGGTTTTTAACATGTTAAGTTTTTTCGATTTTTTAAACGTGACTTATAGGACATGTTAAAAAAAATAAACTATTTGAACTTGAAGCGTTGCGGTGCATTGTTCAAAAAGCATATAGAGCCGTATTGAAGCGGTTTGTCTTACACCAAATCAAATGCATAAGGAAAGCCAAATTAATATGAGAACGTAAAACAAAAAAAACAGTAGTAAACTGACGCTTACTACTGTCTAAAAATTGTACTTTTAATTTTTATTAATACTGCATCACTTTTTCAGGACTAGACAATATGAATTTTTATCTATTAAAATTTAGCTGTAAATCCGAGATAGAAACTTCGTCCAACGGCAGGTATTATTCCTGGCCCAGGATATTCATCTGTTCTACGGGTAAAGTATGATTTATCAGTTAAATTATTTGCCCCTAACTTGATTGCAAAATTATTTAATTTATAAGAAGCACTCCAGTCCAAAACTGTATACGAAGGAATATGACCCGCTACTGGATCTTCACTAGACATGACATTGGAAGCATCTCCATAAGCATCTCCAACATAATTGTACTGTAAAGTTGTCGACAATTTATTAGTGCTAAAAATTAAACCTACACGGTTTATAGTTTCGGCTGCTGCTTCGACTCTTTTTCCTTTAAATTCTCCTGTGGTATATTTGGCATCTATATAGGAAAAGGAATTAAAAATACTTAAACCAAAATCAGATTGTGAATTAAAGTATTTTAGAATATTAAACTCGATATAACTTTCGATACCTTGGTGTACACTATTGGCAATATTTTTTCTAACGGAATAATAATCCCCAGTGATAGGGTCTGTCGCCAAAGTCACGCCAATACGTTTGTTATATGCCATATAAAATCCTCCAATATCAAAATTAAGGTAGTTTCTAATGGTTCCTCGGTATCCTAAATCGCTGTTAAATCCTTTTGAATCTTTCAGGTTAGGATCTATTTTTGAACTAGTTCCAAAAGGTTCTAACTGGCTGTAATCTATCGGACGGTATGCCTGAGAAATATTGGCATAGAGACTGGTGTTTTTTCCTGGTTTTAACTCCAATCCAAGTCCTGCCAATGCAAAAGTCCTATTTCTAACTTCATCTGTAATTTGAATGTCGCCTTCTACTTCTTTATGTCCCTTGGCGGTATTTCTTAGATATTCAAATCGAAAACCGGGAGTGATGGTAAAATTTTTGGAGACTTTAAAAATATTTTCCACAAACGGAGCCAGATTTGTGGTGGTGAAATCTAAATCGTATCCCCAATCTCCCGTAATGGATAAATCAAAATCACTATTTGTGGTTCCTTCTCCGCCTCCTTGACGTTTAAACCAAGCATAGCTATGGCGGACGCCGCCTGCAAAAGTTGATTTTTGATTGCCCAAAGAATAATTTTGGGAATAGCGTACTTCGGTGGTGGTATTGTTCATTTTTTCGATACCTACTTCTCTTGGTACATATGCTCCCGTAATTGGGTCTATGTCATCAGTGGCTCCGGCTCCTCCGTCTTCATTTCTCCAAACCAAAGAACGACCGCTGAATAAATAGGTGGATTTAACACTCAAAGTACTGTTTTCCGAAGGCGTATAATTGGCGTAAGCCGTAATAATATTCCAAGGGCTTTTTAACCAGTTTCTTGCTCGTGTTGATGTTTTTGGGTTGGCATAAAATAAGCTGTCAGTTAATCCACCAGGCATTTTTATTTTATTTCGAAGCAAAGAATATTCAACGCCAAAATTTAATTTTTCAGAATGATTGTATTGTATTTTTCCAAATCCGGAAACTTGCGATTGCTGACTGTTGGGTCTGTAGCCTTCCATATTACGGTATTGTAAAAAACCGTAGTAACTTATTTTTTTATAGTTTCCACCAACAGAATTAAAGGAGTTAAACAATCCATAACTTCCTATTGTTTGTGAGGTAATAAATTCAAAAGGTTTATTTTTTGGAGTATCTTTAGTAACATAATTGACTAAACCTCCAAACTGTGATCCAAATTGTAACGATGCTGCACCTCGAACGAATTCGATACGATTGACAGCTTCCATTGGTGGAATATAATACGATTCATTATATCCATAAATATCAGCACTAATGTTGTAACCATTTTGTCTGGTATTCATTTCTACACTTTGGGAGGGGTTGAGTCCACGTGTTGCAATTCCGTTGGCAGTAAACCCGCTACTTTCTGTTTCTACAATATTTAAACCTGGAATTCTTCCTAGTATTTGTCTGGTATTATTGACTGCTTTATTAGCATCGAGACTGTCAACAAGGATGATTTCACTTTTTTTACCAGCATAAATGATTCCGTCTTTACTATCGGGCAGGTGACCTACGCCATTTACGGTTTTAAAGCCTTTGACAATAACTTCTTTCAGGGAGTTTTCAGTATTTTCTTGCGCTTCTATGGTTTGTAATCCCGCTAAAGCAAGAAGCGTAAACATTATTTTATTGAAATTCATATTTGTGGTTTTTGTAGTATAAAAAATTATTTTCGGTAATGATCGGTAAGCGTTCCAAGAAATGCTTCTAGTTGACTTTCTTCCTGGGCAGTCATTTTTAAATTGCCTAATTCCTCTCTATTTACGGTTTCAAGTACTTCTGGGGCAGCAAATTCGCTAGGGTTTATATCTCTAACATTATAGAAATGGATGACTTCTTTTAAGGTTTTAAAAGAGCCGTTATGAAAGTAGGGGGCTGAAATAGCTATGTTTCTTAGCGTAGGAACTCGAAATTTTCCATTGTGTTCGGGTTGCGAAACAATAGCTCCAATACCCATATCAATAAAGTTGACTCCCGCAGGATTTATGGCTGTTGATTGGTTATAAAATGGATTTTTTTCGTTCCTTGGCACTCCTATATTGTCATAGCTAAAATCAGTAAACAAAATTTTTCCCATTCTTTCGTCTGGTTCTAAAACGTGACATTGTGCACATTTCCCTTTTCCTTGAAAAACGGCTAATCCTTTCTTTTCGTCATCAGTAAATTTGACTAACTGTTTAGAGAAATAATCAAATTTTGAAGTAAAAGAATTCACTTCTTTTGATGTTTCGAAAACGGCTATGGCATCGGCAATATAAGACATCAATTCTTCATCAGTCTTTATTACTCCGTACTCCTTTTCTATTTGAGAAAAGTAAGGGGCACTTTTTATTTTGGAAACAACATTTGCAATACTGACATTATTCATTTCTACGGCACCAATAAAGGGATGAATGAGTTGTTCTTTTAGGTTTGGAGATCGTCCATTAAGAAAAAGGCCTCCAATATAAGTTTCATCTGCAGTATTATAGGTACGCTCAGGAGAAAACACATTGTAAGCTAAATTTGGAGAATTAATGTTTGAGAAAGTTCCTATTACAGCACCTTCCGAAATGTCTCTGTGCAATGGATCGCTAAAGCCAGTTTCTGGTGCGTGACAAGATGCACACGCTTGACCGATAGGATTGGAGAGGTTTTTATCGAAGAAAATTAATTTTCCAACGGCTATTTTATTACTAATAACGGGCACATATTCGGAATCATCGGTACAACTGGATAACATTATTAAAGCTACAATGCTAACTAAAAAGTATTTTCTATTCATTTATTTGGAATAATTAAAAATAACGATGCAAATATAAAATTCATTTTCGTTTCGACAAATTTATTTAGACTGAATATTAATAATATTTTAAATTAATTTTAACAATCTTGAATGTCAGTGTTTTACAAGATTTTAAGGTAACAATTATAATCAATTTAGGTACAAACAAGCAAATGTAAATAGAGTAATGGGGGATGAGGCTAAGATTTTATCATCTCATTCAACTAATTAAGTTTTGAAGAAGTATTATTTAGATCCCAAATTTTCATCAGTGATCGCAAAAAGGGCTTTGGAAAATAAAATATTTGGCAAAAGTTCAAAAGGTATAAATGAAATGTAGTTTTCATTTATACCTTTTCTGTTTGATGTTTAATAAAATTTGTAGCTTAATTTATAAAATTCTTCACTCCCGTGCTCACTTGAGAGATTTAAGGTCTGTATTTTCGAAGTGTAATTCCAATAAAAAACCCTTAAACAATTGCTGTTTAAGGGTTTGCTTTGGTAGCGAGACCGAGATTTGAACTCGGGACCTCAGGGTTATGAATCTGAAAACAGTTTTGAAATCCCTTATTTTACTGGGGTTGACAAAGCTATTTTAGTCTGAAAAAATATAAATCGTGTTCGTTTGAGTGTTCCTAGATTGTTAATGATTAATGCGTTTGTGTTTCACAAGATAAAGAATTTATTTGCTTTAATCGCCTTTTTTACGCTTTCCTTTTTGCTCTTTATATTTAACTCGTTAATTAAACATGTTAACTTTTTTCTGTTTTTTTAACATGAGGTTTTTAACATGTTAAGTTTTTTCGGTTTTTTGAACATTACTTTTACGACGTGTTAAAAAAAGTAAACTATTTGAACTTGAAACGTTGTGGTGAATTGTGCAAAAAGTCAAATAAGGCTGTATTGATGTGAAAATTTCCTTTCCCTATTTGTGGTCTAAGTCTGGTGGGATACAAGGTGTTTAACATGTAAATTTATTACGAAAAATAGTGTCATAAATGTTAATAATTCATCTTGTTTGTTAAAAAGTTTGTGTATTAAAGTGCACTTTTATATATTTGCACCATACTAAATAGATACTCAAAACGTTTTTACGTTTCAACATAACGTGGTTGCCCTGCCTCTTAACAATGCACACTGGGCGACCCTTTTCAAGTTTAAAAGGTAACTATGGCAAAAAAAATATACTCAAAACCGCCATTGACTTATCAAGAACAAGTTCAGACTTGGATTGATAGAGGTCTTCAAGTTCCTGATCCACTTCGTGCTCAAAGTTACCTTTCTCATATTAGTTATTATAGGCTCAGTGCTTATTGTCTTCCTTTTCAAACTGTAAAAGATATATTCAATAAAAACACAACTTTTGATGATATTTTAAATCTGTATCTTTTTGATTAGAGAGTTACGCTTGATGATGCTTGATGCCATTGAAAGAATTGAAATTGGTTTAAGAACTCAAATAATTTATCAATTAGCTCATAAATATGGTTCGCATTGGCATGATGACGCAAGTTTGTTTATTAAGCCATTTGTTAATAGAAATGGTTATACAATTGACCCATTTAGTGAAATGCAGAAGTTTCTTCATAAAGAATACAATTCAAAAGATCCGGAAGTATTTATAAAACACTATTTAGATAATTATCATACACCTGCTACACCACCTTCTTGGATGTCTATTGAATTATTAACCATTGGTGGTTTGTCAAGGTTGTATAGTAATTTATCTGATGTTCAAAATAAGAAGTTAATCGCAAAGGAGTATAAAATACCTTACCAAGTATTTCAAAGTTGGCTTCATTCATTAACACATTTGCGAAATCTATCCGCACATCATTGCAGGGTTTGGAATAGAGAATATCATATTACTCCAATGATTCTAAATAATCCACGATACAATTGGCTGGATTCTAAATTTCACTTAAATAATCGAACCTTTTATTATTTAAGTGTTTTAAAGTATTTTTTAAATATTATAAATCCAAATAATACTTTTAAAAATAAGCTAGAATGTCTTTTAGCTAAATATCCAAATACTAGAATTGAATTCTTAGGTATTCCAACAGATGTAACAGGTAAACTATTAGACTGGAAATCACAACCTCTGTGGAAAATATAAAATGAACTTGTATAACCAATAAAATACTCAATCCCAATAAAATCTTACGAGTGTTATAATAGCTAACTAGGTTGTGTTTTTGAAATTATGACTTGATGTTTTAAAACAGTCTCAAATATCTTTTTATTGGCTTGACACCTTGTTTCTTGGTTTATTATCGTTTGAGCAAGAGTTGAGTATTGGATTAGATATTTTTCATGTATTTTGGTTGTTAACAAATTTAGAAACGGTTAATCTATGTACTCCCAATATTCTTCCAATGGCACTAATGGAAACATTTTTGTTTAGTAAGTTGGCTATCTTTTTCTCGTGTCCTGTTAGTTTGGTGTTAGCTGATTTACGACCTATCGGACGACCTAAAATAACTCCCTCTGCTTTTTTTCTTGCCAATGCTTCTTTAGTACGTTGTGATATTAAATTTCTTTCTATTTCTGCTGAAGCCCGAATGCAAAAGCCAGCGCTTTGGAGCTAATATCATTTCCTAAACGATAATTGTCTTTTATAGTCCAAACTTGTACTTCGTTTTGCATACACTGGTTTATAAATGAAAAACTACATTTCATTTATACCTTCTTCTGCTTAATGTCTAGTAATATTTTTGTCTTGATTTATGCAATTCCTCACTTGAGTTTCTCACTTTTTTCCTCACTTGAGAGATTTGAAGTCTATATTTCCGAAACATTGTCAATAAAAAACCCTTAAACAATTGCTGTTTAAGGGTTTGCTTTGGTAGCGAGACCGAGATTTGAACTCGGGACCTCAGGGTTATGAATCTGAAAACGACTTCTAACATCCTTTATTTACAGGTGCTTTCTATTTTGTTTTCAAATAAAAAATATGAATCGTATGCGTTTTAGTATTCCTAAAAGGTTATACTGATAGTGTGATGTCAGAAATTCTTATTACTAATTGATCTACACTGTTTTTTTTCATTGAATTAATTTTACCACCCCTTATTGATTCCTGATCTACGTTTGTAATCAGATGGCAACGTACTTGGGAATAATCTTTGTTATTTTTATTTACCAACATTTCTTGGGTAACTTCGAAAGAATATTTGTCAATATTTTTTGTTGTTGAAGACATCATTACACAGATATATAAACCATCCTGTTCAAAAACATCATCATTTGATATTATTATGGCTGGATGAGAGTCGGATGATTCGGAATATGGTAAATCGAAATAAACCATAATTATATCTCCTCTTTGAAACGCCATTAAACAGAAAGTAATTTAGACATATTTCTTTTATTCATGTCGGAAATTCCTTTTAATATAGTTTTATCTGTTTTTTCAACGGGGCTATTTTTATATATAGTTTTATGTAGTATGCTTTCCATTTTATAGATGGATTTAAGCATATACTTGTATTTCTCTTTTAATATTTGGTCTTTTAAATAGTCATCTTTATATAAATCCTCATCTATTTTATTTAACTTAGAAATCACCAGTTTTGTTCTTTCTAATAATTTAGCAGCTTCCGAAAGTTCAAGTTTTTCGCTGTAAGGATAGAAGCCTTCAACGGCTAAAATAAAATTATCTATGTCGTTGTATAGTCTCTTTTTTATTCCCTTAAACAAAATACCAAAAAAATTAGAAACGAAACTTATCCTTGTTTCCGTAACTACTGGTTTTGCAAAATGTTCTATGTTTAATGCTAATTGCATAATTTATTAATTGAGGTTACAAATATACAAAAACTATTCCATTGTGTTGTAACTTCTTAAAACCACATAATATAGTTTAGTAATCAAAATTAATCAACCCAAAATAGAAGATTACAGCCCCATAGGTTTTAAATTAACAAATAAACGTATGCGTTTCTGTATTTTTTATATAAAAAAGGTAGTTTTTTAGAATAAAAAAACCCTAACAGATTGATGTTAGGGTTTTTGCTTTGGTAGCGAGACCGAGATTTGAACTCGGGACCTCAGGGTTATGAATCCTGCGCTCTAACCGACTGAGCTATCTCGCCATAATTAGGGTGGAAAACCATCCCTGAATGCGGGTGCAAATATAAAAATAATATTACAGCTTGCAAGTATATTTTTAAGAAAAAAAAATATTTTTAAAAATGCTTTTTTTTCGGAGTTATATTCTATATATTTCACAAAAATTAAATGCAGCTCATGGACCAAAAAGTACGTTACGAAATCGAGTTCCCCATAAATTCCTCGCCTCAATTGTTATATCAATATATATCGACTCCTTCTGGTCTGTCAGAATGGTTTGCCGATAATGTGAATTCTCGTGGAGAGTTCTTTACTTTCATTTGGAATGACTCCGAAGAAAAAGCAAGGCTTGCTTCTAAGAAGTCAGGTGAAAAAGTAAAGTTCAAATGGGTTGATGAAAACAGCAAAGACACAGAGTACTTTTTTGAATTGCATATTTTAGTTGATGAACTTACCAAGGATGTCTCTTTAATGGTTATTGACTTTGCCGATAAAAACGAAGTTGATGAAGCAACACAGTTATGGGAAAATCAAATTTCAGATTTGAAACATCTAATTGGTTCTGTATAGTAAAATCATATTTTATGACTTATATTTGCCCTAATAAAATTTAGGGCTTTTTTTATGATTAATTTTAATGGAACTATAGTGTCTCAAGACGCTAACATATTGACACAGAACCGTGCTTTTTTATATGGTGATGCTGTTTTCGAAACGGTTAAAATAGTAGATAATAAAATTCTTTTTTTAGAAGATCATTATTTTAGATTAATGTCTTCAATGCGAGTGGTTCGAATGGAAATTCCAATGAATTTTACGATGGAATATTTTGAAGAGCAGATACTTTACCTCGTTAAAAATAATTCTTTAGCTGACTCGGCACGAGCCAGAATTACCATTTATAGAAATGATGGCGGTTATTATTTGCCACAAAACAATACAATTTCTTTTTTGATTCATACAGTAGCTCTGGAAGAAAAGCTGTATTCAATTGGCCAAAAGGAATATGAAGTTGATTTATATAAAGACTTTTATGTGACTAAACAATTGCTGTCTTCGATAAAAATAACCAATAAAATCATCAATATTACCGGTAGTATTTATGCAAACGAAAATGGATTAGACAATTGTCTTTTGTTGAATGACAGTAAGAATGTTGTGGAAGCTTTGCAAGGAAATATCTTTATGCTACTGGGTAATAAACTGATTACGCCTCCTGTTTCTGAAGGGTGCTTGAATGGCGTCATGCGCAAACAAATTTTAGGTTTGGCAAAAAAAATAGCAAATTTGGAGGTGCTGGAAGCAGTAATTTCCCCATTTGATCTTCAAAAAGCGGACGAATTGTTTATTACCAACGTTATAAAAGGCATACAGCCCATTACAAAATATCGTAAAAAGGAGTTTGCTACCCAATTGGCAAATGAATTAGTTGAAAAATTGAACGAAGCGGTACGTGTTGTTTAGTTTAAATACGGATTTTCAGGAGCATTGGACCAGATAAGATATTCTCCGCCTAATTCCATTATTTGTTCCTTCCAGAAATGAGCTGCTGATTTCCCTATGATTTTATTTTCATAATTATTTTCAGTGATAATCCAAGAATTACATTCCATTTCTGTTTGCAGTTGGTCTTCTTCCCAACCAGTATATCCCAGAAAAAAGCGAATGTTCTTTTTGCTTATTTTTCCGGAATTGATCAATTCTTTGGTAGATTCGAAATCGCCACCCCAATAGATGCCATCTGAAATTTCCACACTATTAGGAATTAATTCAGGAATGTCATGAATAAAATAGAGATTGTCTTGTTCTACTGGTCCACCATTGTAGATTCTGAATCTTGCATCAATATCAGGTATCAAGTCATGGATCGTATACTTCAAAGGTTTGTTGATAATAAAACCAACAGAACCTTCCTTGTTATGGTCCGCTAATAATATTACTGATCTGCTAAATGATAAATCTCCAAATATAGAAGGCTCTGCTATAAGTAGATGTCCTTTTTTTAATTTTTCTGAAATCATAACGGCTAGTTTTTTTATTAAAATTAAGGATAAATTATTGATAATACCAAACAAAGTCGTTCAAATGCATAAAAAAACCTTCCATCTGGAAGGTTTTGATTATAATGGAAAACTTAAATTAGTTTACCGCTCCTTCTAATTCTGCACCAGCTTTAAATTTTACAACATTTTTAGCTGCGATTTGAATAGTATTTCCTGTTTGAGGATTTCTACCGTCTCTAGCAGCTCTAGGTGAAACTGACCATGATCCGAAACCTACTAAAGATACTCTTCCGCCTTTTTTCAAAGTACCGCCTACATTTCCTAAAAATGACTCTAAAGCTAATTTAGCTGCAGCTTTTGTAATTCCTGCATCTGCAGCGATAGCATCGATTAATTCTGATTTGTTCATAATAATAGTTATTAATTGTTGGTTAAAAAAATTGTTAATACACAAATTTAGTAGGAAATCCGTTCCTTGCAAGCGTTTTGTGTTATTTTAGTTTGTTTTGTTGATAACTTATTTTTTTTGTTCATAAAACAAAGCTTATTTCTTGTTAAAATCTTCGAAACACCCGTTTTTACTGATGTTAATAGACTTTTGCATTTTCAGAAAAAGACATCCCATTTAACAATTCTGCTGCACTTATTCTCTTTTTTCCCGGAAATTGCAAGCTTTGCACTTGTACGAACCCTTCTTTTACGGCAATTTTCATCTCTTTTTTGTTACAAATCAAACTGCCAACGACATAATTGTGATGTTCTGAAGTGATTTTTGCTTCGTATATTTTCACATTCCACTCCTCATTTTTGTCTCCAAAGAAACACCAGGCTGCCGGATAAGGACTCAAACCTCGAATCAGATTGTTTATTTCTGAAGCTGATTTTGTCCAATCTATTTTGCAGTTCTCTTTGTTTAGTTTGTAGGCTGTTTTAATATTGGCATCCTCTTTTTGGATAATGGTCGTTACATTTCCTTTTTCAATCCTTTCCAAAGTGGCAATAACGGTCTTACTTCCCAAATCCATTAATCGATCGTGTAATTGCCCTGCATTTTCATTTTCTCCAATGGGTGTTTCAGCACTTAAAATCATGGCTCCTGTATCAATTTTATCATCGATAAAAAAAGTAGTTACGCCCGTTTTCGTTTCTCCGTTTATGATGGCCCAATTTATTGGTGCTGCACCGCGATAATTGGGCAGGAGGGAAGCGTGAAGATTAAAGGTGCCTAACGAAGGCATTTCCCAAACTACTTTTGGTAGCATTCTGAATGCAACAACGATTTGCAAATTGGCATTCAACGATTTTAATTCTGATAAAAAAGCCTCGTCTTTAAGATTTGCAGGTTGTAACAAAGTAAGGTTATTTGCTAAAGCATATTCTTTTACTGCCGAATATTTTATTTTTTGTCCGCGACCCGCAGGTTTGTCTGCAGCTGTAATAACACCAACAACCTCATAGTTGTTTTTGATTATTGCGTCCAAAATCCCAACTGCAAATTCTGGGGTTCCCATAAAAACAATTCGTAATTTTTCCATTATGATTTTAAAGTGTATTTATTGTTTGGTTTTACAAGTATGATATTGTTTTCTAATAAACGTTGCAGCACAAAGATAACATCGTCAGGGCTGTTTTTAGTGCTGTTTTGTATATCTCTTGAATTCATGTCTTCTGATTCAAGTAAAGAAATGATCTCTTTTGAAAGCGAACTCACATCTTTTTTCTTGTTTTTTTTAGTAATGCAATAGGAACAGATGCCACAATCAACGGTTGCCTTTTCGCCAAAATAGTCCAAAATCAATTTGCTTTTGCAAACTTTTTTCTCATTTGTATAATTGATGACAGACTGGAGTTGTTCTTTTTTTAATTCGTTTTGATGTTCTAAGTATTTGGCAACCCTGTTTATAGTTCTTTCATCTTCTCGAATTTCATTAAAAATCAAGGTGGCATCATTGTTTTTCGAATGGTAGTCAATAATTTCTTTTTCCTTTAATTTCTTTAAAACTGCCTGGATTTCATTGGTGCCGTGATTTGACTTTTTGGCAATCAATTCCAGGTTGAAAGCGGTTTGCATTTCATAAATTCCCGGATACGTTCGCAATATTGCCAAAATAATTGCTTCGTCATTAGGGTTCATACTCACATAACGTATTACTTCTTTAGAAGGAATAAGAAATTGCAGCGTAATTTTCTCAGAAAACTGTTGCGATAGAGTAATAATGCCTTGCCTGTCGAGAAACTGCATGGCATTGTAGGTCTTCAATGTTGGAAATTTATACTTTAGGCAAAAATGATGCAAATTGAACGTAAATTGCTCGTCGATTCCTTCGCCATAGGCGATCTGGAAATAGTTACAGAGTTTGACATACATTAGATTCAAAAACTTTTTATCAGGAAGAACATTTATAAACTGATTTTCAGTTTGAAGAATATCTGATGGACTAGTCAATAGGACTGCATAGGCCTTTTCGCCATTTCTTCCCGCTCTTCCTGCTTCCTGATAATAATTTTCTAAATTATCCGGAAGTTGAATATGAATTACTGTTTTTACATTGGCTTTATCAATTCCCATTCCAAACGCATTCGTGGCCACAATAACCTGTGCTTCTTCATTCATCCAGGCCTGCATGTTTTTATCTTTTTCTTTGGACGTAAGCCCACCGTGATAATATGTTGCTTTGAGATTCAGGGACTGCAATTTTGAGGAAATATCCAAACAGGATTTTCTGTTTCTTACATATATTATGGAGGGCTGCGGGTTCTTCTTTAGGATTTGTTCGATGGTGAGAAGTTTGTCATCCACTTCAAAAACCATATAGGCAATATTTTCCCTGGCAAAGGATTTCTCGAAAATTTTGGGATGCTGCAGTCCTAAATCAGTCAGGATGCTTTCCTTCACTTTTGGAGTTGCCGTTGCAGTCAAAGCCAAGAAAGGGATTTTTGGAAAATGTTTTTTTAATCCTGAAATCTTCAGATAAGCCGGCCTGAAATCATGTCCCCATTGTGAAACGCAATGCGCTTCGTCAATGGTAATTAAATTTATGGGAAGGCTTTTTATTCTTTCGAGAATCCAATCCGACTGTAGTCGCTCAGGAGATACATACAGAAATTTGTAATTTCCAAATTGGCAATTGTCCAGCAGGTCAATCATTTCATCTGATTTTATTCCACCGGTCAATGCAATCGCCTTAATGCCTCGCTTTTGCAAATTAGCGACCTGGTCTTTCATCAGTGCCACTAAAGGAGAGATGACCAGACAGATTCCTTCCTGCATCATTGCGGGAACCTGAAAACATATTGATTTTCCGCCACCGGTAGGCATCAGTGCAAAAGTATCTTTACCCTCTAAAACGGAATTTATAATTTCGTTTTGAAGCGATCTGAATTTATCATGTTTCCAATACTTTCGAAGAATTTGTACTGCTTCTGGCATAGATTTCGGTCCCCAAAGCTTCGGGATTAGATTTTAATTTATACTGGATGAAAAAATCGTAAATCCCAATTTGTAATCCTTAAATTAGTTAGAAATTTTATCTAAGATAAAAAGAATTCTGTTATCAACACTATCTTTAGGTACTTCTATAAGTTCGTAACCGTATTTTTTATAAGTCGATACCAGATGACTATTGATTTCTTTTGCCTGTTCAAAGTTTTCATAGCGTTCTGTATCACTGGTATAGATTTCCTCCCAAGGCGGAAGAATGAAAATTTTTGTATATTTGTATTCTTGGCAGGCCAAATCAAAAAAAGTAGGATAACTGTCACCAATATAATGCATGTAGGCAACAACATCTGGAATACCACGATCAATAAATACAATTTCATGGGGTTCTTCAAGTGCGCTTTGAAATTGTTTTTTTCGGCCTTCCAAAAGTAATTCACTAAACAGTAAAGGGTTTGTCAGAAACAATTGTTCAATGCCTTCTTTTTGAGCCTCTAAGGTTACTTGTCTGGAGATTTCGGGGTAACAACAATAGCCATTAGCTACCAATCCGTCTATGATTGTACTTTTCCCAGTTCCGGGACCGCCAATGATAACTATGATTTCTTTCTGCACTTTTTACAAATAAGGCGCGAAATTACTCAAACTTATTGGGATTTGAAAAAATGATTTAAGCTAAAAAGGTAATTTGACAAAAAATCATATTTCAAAATTCAAAATTTACATTTGAAACCGTATATTTGCTCTTATTTTTAAATTTAAAATGGATAACGATAAAGAAAAAGAGACTGCGGAATTTTACGAAAGATTAAAAGTAGAGCTGGATATGAGTAATACGTGGCCAGCAGAGTACTTATTTAAGTTTATTGTACCAACAGAGAATGATAATGTGGAGCGTGTTGAGTTGGCTTTTGATTGTATGGGAGCGGTTATAAAAACAACAAAATCCAAAACGGGTAAATTCACAAGTATCTCTGTTGACGTAATGGTGAAAGATTCACAAGAAATAGTAGATAAATACCTAGAAGTTTCTACGATTAAAGGTATTATTTCCCTGTAATATATAAAAAAATTTTGATGCATTTCGAATGATTTAAATCTTCGAAATAGGGCATATAAGATCAAAAAAATATACATTCGAATATGAATTCAAAATATATAAAAGAAAACGCGAACGATACCGTCCACCATTTGGAATATAATGCGGAGCGATCGCATTTGATTATTCCGGAATACGGTCGTCATTTGCAAAAATTGATTGATCAGGCAACTCAAATTGAAGATGATGTGGAGCGCAACAAAGCGGCAAAATATATTATTCAGGTAATGGGGAGTTTGAATCCTCATTTACGTGATGTTCCCGATTTTCAACATAAATTATGGGATCAGATTTTTATCATGTCCGATTTTAAATTGGTGGCTGATTCACCCTATCCAATTCCATCTCGTGAAGTATTGCAACTCAAACCCGATGTTTTAAAATACCCTCAAAATTTTCCGAAATACAGGTATTACGGCAACAACATAAAGTATATGATTGATGTCGCTAATAAATGGGAGGATGGTGAAATGAAGAATGCATTGGTAAAAGTAATTGCCAATCATATGAAAAAGTCCTATTTGAGTTGGAATAAAGATACCGTGAAGGATGATGTTATTTTCGAACACCTGTATGAGTTATCTGATGGTAAGCTGAATTTGCTTCAAAGTACGGAAGAGCTTCTAAATACGACTGATTTATTGCGAACTAATAAACGGGTGTCCAATAAAATCACTCCAGTTGGGCAACCAAAAATACTGAGCAATAAGAATTTAAAGACGGGTAAACCAAAACCTTTCCTAAAAAACAATAATCCAAAATAAAGAGGCGTTACGTTGTTTAGATTCTGAGTTGCTATTTTAATAAATAGGCAAAACTTAAGCATCTTTGTATCCTAGAACCTCAGAACCTTAAAAAAAGAATATGGGAATTTTCAAAATAGAAGGTGGCATTCGTCTAAAAGGAGAAATCACGCCACAAGGAGCTAAAAATGAAGCATTGCAGATTTTATGTGCAGTTCTTTTAACTCCTGAAAAAGTTACAATTAATAATATTCCTGATATTATTGATATCAATAAATTGATAACCCTGTTAGGGAATTTAGGGGTTAAAATCCAAAAAAATGGTTCTGACTCTTATACTTTTCAGGCAGATGATGTTAATGTAGCGTATTTAGAAACTGAAGCATTCAAACAAGAAGGGGGTTCACTTCGTGGTTCTATTATGATTGTAGGACCTTTACTGGCCCGTTTTGGCAGGGGATATATTCCAAAACCTGGAGGAGATAAAATTGGGCGCAGAAGATTGGACACGCATTTTGAAGGATTTATTAATTTAGGTGCTAAATTTCGTTACAACAGAGAAGATCATTTTTATGGTGTTGAAGCTCCAAAGGGATTGATCGGAACGGATATGTTGCTCGATGAAGCATCAGTTACCGGAACAGCTAATATTGTTATGGCTGCTGTTTTGGCAAAAGGAAAAACAACAATTTATAACGCAGCCTGTGAGCCTTATTTGCAACAACTTTGCAAAATGCTGAATGCTATGGGTGCAAATATTACGGGTGTTGGATCTAATTTGTTAACTATTGAAGGTGTTAAAAGCCTGGGCGGTTGTGAGCATAGAATCCTTCCTGATATGATTGAAATTGGTTCATGGATTGGATTGGCAGCCATGACCAGAAGCGAAATTACAATTAAAGATGTGAGTTGGGAAAATCTTGGTGTTATTCCGAATACGTTTAGAAAACTGGGAATCACTTTAGAACGAAGAGGAGATGATATTTATATTCCTGCTCACGAAGACGGATATGAAGTGAAAACGGATATTGACGGTTCTATTCTTACTATTGCTGATGCACCCTGGCCAGGATTTACGCCAGATTTATTGAGTATTGTTTTAGTAGTGGCTACTCAAGCAAGAGGGGATGTGTTGATTCATCAGAAAATGTTTGAAAGTAGATTGTTTTTCGTAGATAAGTTAATTGATATGGGTGCAAAAATTATGTTATGTGACCCGCACAGAGCGGTAGTTATGGGACATGATTTTAAATCACAACTGAAAGCAACGACGATGTCCTCACCGGACATTCGTGCCGGGATTTCATTGCTGATTGCAGCTCTTTCAGCTAAAGGAACAAGCACCATTCAGAATATAGAACAAATCGATAGGGGTTATGAAAGAATTGATGAACGATTAAGAGCCATTGGTGCTTCTATCATTCGAGCATAATAGCTGTTTTTATAAGAGAAATCGTTTAAAAAATCCTGGTGGAATGAATGTACAAATTCAAATTCTGTGGGATTGTTTAAACGATTTTTTAATTTTATTAAATTAGTATAAAATACAATGTCAAACGCGCAAACTGCAATCAAAGCAACTTATTTTAGCATCGTAGGCAATATCTGTTTAGCTATTCTAAAAGGGTTGGCAGGTTTTTTTGGAAATTCATACGCTTTAATAGCAGATGCCATTGAATCTACCACTGATATTTTTTCCTCGCTTTTGGTTTTGTTTGGAATCAAGTATTCGAATAGACCAGCGGATGAAAATCACCCGTATGGACACGGTCGTGCAGAACCGTTGGTGACTTTTTTGGTTGTTGGCTTTTTAATTACTTCGGCTACAATTATTGCCTATGAAAGTATCAGTAACATTGGTACCCCACATGAATTGCCGGAATCGTGGACCCTTTTTGTCCTTGGAGCGATAATTATTTGGAAAGAGTATTCTTTTCGTTTGGTTATGAAGCGTAGTAAAGAAACGAATAGCTCCTCATTACGAGCTGATGCCTGGCACCATAGGAGTGATGCAATCACGTCGGTTGCCGCATTTATAGGGATTTCCGTTGCATTAATTTTAGGAAAAGGATATGAATCTGCTGATGATTGGGCGGCACTTTTTGCTTCCGGTTTTATATTGTATAACAGTTACCTTATTTTCAGACCTGCATTGGGAGAGATTATGGACGAGCATTTAAATCACGATCTGGTTGCTGTAATTAGAAGCGTATCGCGTGAAGTCGATGGAATTATCGATACTGAAAAATGTTTTATTAGAAAAGCAGGAATGCAATATCATGTAGATCTTCATGCTATTGTGGATGCAAATATCACCGTAAAAGAAGGCCATGAATTAGCCCATAAACTAAAAGATACTTTAAAAGAAGCAATTCCTGAATTGGGGCATGTCTTAATTCATATAGAACCTAATAATGAATTAGATATTTCATAAACGAAAGGCACAAAATTTTCTTGTGCCTTTTGTTTTGAATGTATTCTTTTTCCTCGAATCTTTTCAGATTACAAAAAAGACTGTACCGCTAATTCATAGCTTTTCAAGCCAAAACCCAGGATAACCCCTTTGGCATTACCTGAAATATAGGATTGATGGCGGAAACTTTCACGAGAAAAAGTATTCGATATATGTACTTCAACAACGGGTGTTGTAATGGCTTTTATAGCATCACCAATCCCAATGGAAGTGTGTGTGTAGGCACCGGCATTTAAAATAATACCATCATATGAAAAGCCAAATTCCTGAATCTTGTCAATTAATTCTCCTTCAATATTGCTTTGATAATAAGTAAAATCTATTGTTGGAAATTGTATTTGTAAAGTGGTAAAATATTCCTCGAAAGTTTGACTGCCGTAGACTTCAGGTTCGCGTTTCCCAAGAAGATTAAGATTTGGACCATTGATGATACTTATTTTCATAATTGTAATTTTGGTAAAAATAAAAAAACCGTTCCAATTTATGGAACGGTTCTGCTAAATTTATTTTGATTTTCTTAGAATTTAATACCTGCTGAAACCTGAACAACAGAATTTTTTACTTCTGCATCCTTTGAAGCATCCGTTAATCCTAAACCATAACGAGCCTGTAAAAACAAATGGCTTGTAATATTTAGACCTAAACCTCCCACAACTGCAAAATCGAAAGTGTTGGCATCTTTGACATCAAAATTGTTTCTTTCGCTCAATAAAAAGGAAGCTTGAGGGCCTAATTCAAGACTAACCACTTTATTCAGATTAATTTTTGCTAAAACTGGAATGGATAAATAACCCAATTCGTTTTTAAATTCTTCAGCCGCATTTTTGTACGTTGCTCCCTGCGTAGAGTAAAGTAACTCGGGTTGTATAGAGAAGCTATCCAGAAGTTTAATTTCGGCAACTAAACCGGCGTGATAACTCGTAATAGCGTCCGTTTTGTAATTAGTGCTATTTACGGTAATATTAGTGCCAGTTTGATTGGCATAATTTAATCCGGCTTTAATTCCAAACTTAACTAATTGAGCTTGCATAGTGCTTGAAACAGCTAGGAATAGAACGGCAACTAAAATTGTCTTTTTCATAATATTGTTTTTAATTAGTATCCTTTATTTGAAGGCACAAGATAAAACTCTTAATGCAAAGAAATATTACACTTTTATGTTTTTTAATTATAATATTCACTTGAATTCCAATGCAAGAGGACGCTATTTTCTGGCTTTTATTTAAGCGTGTTTTTTGTGTAAATTCTTTAAAAAATATTTAAATAGCTATAAGTCAATTAGTTAAATCTTATTTTTTGTTGTACTTAAACGGATTAATTTGGCAATCAACGAGTTTTGTACGCTAAAAAGGAATGCCGTGTTTGATTTTTTTAACTTTAAGCCTATTAATTTTAAATAATAAATCATGAAAAAAATTATTTTAAGTGTAGTAATAGTTTTCACATTTGGCTTTGTGAATGCTCAGGAAAAAGAAGCCATGTCGTTTGGAGCTAAAGGTGGTTTAAATTTAGCCACTGTAACGAATGCAGATGGATCGAAGACATTAGTAGGGTTTCACATAGGTTTTTTTGGAGAATTTATGCTAGGCGATGATTTCGCTTTGCAACCTGAAGTTCTATATTCTACTCAGGGTACTGACTTTGACAATGGAGACCTGAAATTGGATTATATTACTGTTCCGGTTATGTTGAAATACTATGTTGCAGATGCATTTAGTTTAGAGCTGGGTCCTCAGATTGGTTTTCTGGTATCCGCAGAAGAGGACGGAGTAGATATAAAAAGCGATGTTAAATCAATTGATTTCGGTATAAATTTTGGCGCTAGCTATGATGTTACTGAAAATTTTATGTTAGGGGCACGCTATAATTTGGGAGTGACCCGATGGCAGGATCAGTTATTTCCTGGTGAATCAGAATCTAAAAATTCTGTATTCCAGATTTCTGTAGGTTACAAATTTTAAAATTTTTATAAATACAATATACTATGCCTCCCCATTCGGGAGGTTTTTTTATAAATTGACCTATTCTTATGTGATGAAATGACGCTGTTGATAAATGTGCTTGCAACTTTAATTAGTAAGAATTTTGTCTGATAATTTAATTGTATTTTTAGTTGTAATTAACATTTAAAATAAAAGATGAAAAAAGTAATTTTAGTATTATTTATCGCATTGGCCTTTAATGCTCTTTATGCGCAAAAAG
Organism: Flavobacterium kochi; assembly: GCF_048286715.1. Lineage (NCBI taxonomy): Bacteria > Pseudomonadati > Bacteroidota > Flavobacteriia > Flavobacteriales > Flavobacteriaceae > Flavobacterium > Flavobacterium kochi. The sequence continues at coordinate 78,565 of NZ_JBLVPW010000016.1, read as the reverse complement.
AAGGTGGATTTAGAGTTGGATTGGATTTAGGATATACAGTGCCTTCAAATGGCGGGGGAGGTTTATTGTTTTCAATTGAACCTAAATATAATATAAAAGAGAATATGAACATCGGTTTACGGATTGGCTCCGCTGCTATGGTTCGTGATGTTCAGGATAATGGCAGTAGCACCAGTGCAAAAATTTCGGTTAATGTTTCGTATGTAGGAACGTATGATTATTATTTTAATAAAGCCGGAAAATCTTTTGTCCCTTATATTGGTGGTGGAGCAGGACTTTATTCGATTGCAAATGTAGCATACGATGACGTAAATACTTCCGATAAGATTTCTGTAAGTGGAACGGGTAAAATGGGAGCCTTATTGCGAGGAGGTTTTGAATGGGGTAAATTCAGAATGGGGATGGAATACAATCTTGTGCCAAAATCTGATTTGAATGATATATATGGAGATAAAGTAGGAACTGTTTCCAATACTTATTTAGGAATTCACCTTGGATTTTATGTGGGTGGAGGTAAATGGAGAAAATAAATCGTAGGAGTATTTGGCTCTTATTGTTGTAAAGCCTCTTATTTTTAAGAGGTTTTTTTATGTCAAAAAAATCCTTTACTTTGTAAACATGGATTGGAATTCATACATCAGGAGCTATCAATCGTATCTGAAAATAGAGCGTGGATTGTCTAAGAATACTATTGAAAATTATTCGTTCGATATAGAACGGTTGTGTCTTTTTCTTGAAATAAATGGGATAGCCATTTCTCCCATACATATTGGTGAGGAAACCATTCAGCAGTTTGTTTATGATGTTTCAAAACAAGTTAATCCGCGTTCACAAGCCAGAATTATTTCGGGGCTTAAAAGTTTTTTTAGCTATTTGATATTTGAAGATTTTCGGGATAATAATCCTTTGGAGTTGATTGAATCCCCTAAAACGGGCAGGAAACTTCCCGATACTTTATCTGTAGATGAGATCGATATGCTTATTTCCGCCATTGATTTGACTACTAATGAAGGGGAGCGCAATCGCGCGATGCTAGAAACGCTTTATGGCTGTGGACTACGGGTTTCAGAATTGACAGCTTTGAAGATTTCCGATTTGTTTTTTGAGGAAGGTTTTATTAAAATAACCGGAAAGGGGAATAAACAACGTTTTGTTCCTGTTGGGAATCTAACTCAAAAATACATTCAAATTTATAAAAATACCATGCGAATCCATTTGACTGTCAAAAAGGGATGTGAAGATACCTTGTTTTTAAACAGAAGAGGGAATCAATTGACAAGGGCCATGATTTTTACCATTATTAAAGATTTGGCTGGCAAAATAGATTTACATAAAAGCATTAGTCCGCATACTTTGCGGCATTCATTTGCTACTCATCTTCTGGAAAATGGTGCTGATTTGCGTTCCATTCAATTAATGCTGGGTCATGAATCGATAACCACAACGGAGATTTATGTGCACCTTGATCGGAAATTTTTAACGCAGGTAATCAATACTTTTCATCCCAGAAAAAAATCGGATTTTTAATAATAGTATGGAGTAACGGAAATAAAAAAGGCGTATTGATTTTTAATCAATACGCCTTTTTTAAATTTTATCTAATTCCTGCCTCCTGTTAGTGGAAGAGTGTAGTAGGGTTATTTTGCAATATTTACTGCTCTGGTCTCTCTGATTACAGTTACTTTAACCTGACCAGGATACGTCATTTCTGTTTGAATTTTTTGTGATATTTCAAAAGATAAATTTGCTGCATTTTCATCAGAAACTTTTTCGCTTTCTACAATAACACGAAGCTCTCTACCAGCTTGGATCGCATAAGCGTTTTTCACACCGCTAAATCCATAGGCTACTTCTTCTAGGTCTTTTAAACGTTGAATATAAGAATCCAATACTTGTCTTCTTGCACCCGGTCTTGCGCCTGATATTGCATCACAGACCTGAATAATAGGAGACAATAATGATTTCATTTCAATCTCATCGTGGTGTGCTCCAATGGCATTACAAACTTCTTCTTTTTCACCGTATTTTTCCGCCCATTGCATTCCTAACAAAGCGTGCGGTAAATCACTTTCAGCATCTGGAACTTTACCAATATCATGCAGTAAACCAGCTCTTTTAGCCAGTTTGACATTTAAACCAAGTTCAGCTGCCATGATTCCGCAAAGTTTAGAAACTTCGCGAGAGTGTTGCAGTAAATTTTGTCCATAAGAAGAACGGTATTTCATACGTCCCACAACTTTAATCAATTCAGGATGTAATCCGTGAATTCCTAAATCGATTACGGTACGTTTACCAACTTCTATGATTTCATCGTCAATTTGTTTGGCTGTTTTAGCAACAACCTCTTCAATACGTGCCGGATGAATTCTTCCGTCAGTTACCAGTTTGTGTAAGGCCAAACGTGCTATTTCTCTACGAACAGGGTCAAAACAAGAAAGAATAATAGCTTCCGGTGTATCGTCTACGATGATTTCAACTCCTGTTGCTGCTTCAAGAGCGCGGATATTTCTACCTTCACGACCAATAATTCTACCTTTTACATCGTCGGATTCAATATTGAAAACAGATACACAGTTTTCAACTGCTTCCTCTGTTCCAACTCTTTGAATCGTGTTGATGATGATTTTCTTAGCCTCTTGTTGTGCCGTCAATTTAGCCTCTTCAATCGTATCCTGAATATGAGACATCGCTTTGCTTTTGGCTTCCGCTTTTAATCCCTCTACAAGTTGATTTTTGGCTTCTTCAGCAGATAAGCCGGAGATTACTTCCAATTGTTGCAATTGGCTTTTATGTAATTTGTCTACTTCAGTTTGTCTTTTATCTAATATTTCTATTTTAGTATTGTATTCTAAAGTTTTTGATTCAAAATCATCATTCACTTTTTTTACTTTAGACAATTCATTAGAAATTTGAGACTCTTTGTCGCGAACCCTTTTTTCTATTTCCGCTACTTTTTTGTCACGAGAAAGAATTACTTGCTCATGTTCTGATTTCAATTCGATAAATTTCTCTTTTGCCTGAAGAATTTTATCTTTTTTTATGTTTTCGGCTTCAAGATTAGCATCTTTTAAAATGGATGATGCTTCTTTTTTTGCGTTTTTGATTAAGTTAGAAATGTTGCTTTTTTCTATAAGTTTGGCGATTCCAAACCCCCCTGCAATACCTATAAAACCGGTAATGATGATCGTTAATATGTTGTCCATGTTTGTTAAAATTTATATATAAAAAAAGCCTACATTAGGGTAATTGAATAAACTCGGAAAGACAAGTTTTGAGCTAACTCACTGTTCAAGTTTCCTCGCCGAAGCGTGGCATGCTTTAGTAGTGATGATTTGCTCATTCTAAATTGTTAGTGTTGAGTTTACCAAATATGAACTAATGTAGGCAGTATCTTAGTTTTTGTAAAGAACGTTTAATTGTCGAGATATTGATCTAAAACCGCATTGATTTTTTTTAACCTTTCAATAGTTGCTTCACCATCAATTGCATTATCAATTTGTTTTTGTTCCACTTGCGAGGCAAATTGTAGCGCGCACATGGCCAATACATCTTGCTTGTCACGAACAGCATAATTTTCTTCAAATTGCTTTATCATCACATCAATTTTCTTCGAAGCGCTTCTCAGCCCTTCTTCCTGAGGCAATTCTACCGTTAACGGGTAGACTCTGTCTGCAATTGATATTTTAATTTTAAGCTTATCGTCCATATTTATTATTAATCTGATAGTTGTGCTATACAGTAATCAATTTCGCGAATTAATGAATTTATTTTAAGCTTTGTATCTCTTTTATTATCGTCACTGCCTAATAACGTATTAGTAATTTTAAGTGTTTCACATTGCGTTTTTAGCGCTTCAATCTCTTGATGTTGAGTTTGTATGGTTGCTGCAGATTTCGTTAATTCAATTTTTAAATCCTGATTGATTTTCTCCAAACCTTTCAGTTTGACGAAAAGTTTTTCAATCTTATTTTCAAGAGTATCAATTATTTCTGCAATTACACTCATTATTAATTCTAATTCATTACTTAATCTTACAAAGTTAGTATTCCTTTTTATTATTACAATATTTTATTGGTTTTTTTACGTTAAAAAAAGCAATTGTATGTAGTTCAGCAGGTTGTGATTTGATTTCGTTTATAATTTTTTATTAACTACTTTTTTTTATCTTAGCAAAAATGAACCTCATGAAATTTTTTGTTTTTTTTGTATTTTTTTGCAGTCCTCTTTTCGCTCAGACGGACTATCCAAAAGATTATTTTAGCCCGCCACTTGATATCCCAATGCAGCTTTCAGGAAATTTTGGTGAATTGAGACCAAATCATTTTCATGCAGGCTTTGATTTAAAAACGTTACAGAAAGAAGGATTAAAGGTTTACGCTGTTGCTGACGGATATATATCAAGAATAAAAATTTCTACTTTCGGGAATGGAAAGGCGATTTATATTACCCATCCCAATGGGTATACTTCCGTTTATGGACATTTGCAAAGGGCTAATGATGGGATTGAAGCGTACATCAAAAAAAAGCACTATGCCCTAAAATCTTTTGAAATTGAAGTGTTTCCCAAGCCAGAGGAACTGATTGTTAAAAAAGGACAACTCATTGCTTTCTCCGGAAATACGGGTGGATCTGAGGGACCTCATTTGCATTTTGAAATCCGAGATACTAAAACAGAGAAAATTATTAATCCTATGTTTTTTGGATTTGATAAGAATATCAAGGATACAAAAAAGCCTCTTATTTCCGCCGTTTATGTATATCCTTTGGATGCAAAAACTTCAGTAAATCATTCAAAGCGCCCATTACTGCTTCATTTGTCTTTGCAAAAAAGTGGAACCTATGTGACTGAAAAAGTGATTGCGAATGGAAAAATTGGTTTTGGAATAACCGCTGTTGATTATGACGATGTTTCTTTTAATAAAAATGGTCTGTTTAAAGTGCAGTCTTTTTTCAATGAAAAACCAAGTTTTGGATATCAGTTTGATACCTATTCTTTTGACGATATGCGCTATGTAAATGCACTGATCGATTATTCGAAGTATAAGAAAACACAGCAAAGGGTGCAGCGGTTATTCATGAAAAATAAATATGGATTAAGTATTATTCAAACGGGCGAAAACAACGGGGTCATTTCGGTAGTTCCGAATTTACCAGCGGTTTATCGCGTGGAAGTTTCAGATTTTTATGGGAATAAGAGCATGGTTTCCATTCCTATTCAATATGATTTACTTACTACTATTATAGAGCCGGAGCTGGTGGTATCGAAGTATTTCGTCGCTGCAAACAAAGACACGAATTTTGTCAAAGATAATATGTCAGTTTTCTTTCCTGCAGGAACGTTTTATGATGATTTTGATATGGATTTTGATGTAAGGAACGATACGTTGTTCCTCCACGAGGATACCGTTCCGGCCCATAGTAATTTTACGATTGCTGTAACAGACAATAAATATACTGAAGCGCAGAGAGAAAAAATATTTATAGGTTTACTTGAAGACGAAAAAGTCTTTTACAATGCGACCAATAGAAAAGAGAATGTTTTTACTACAAAAGTAAAAACGTTAGGGAAGTACACTTTGGTTGTGGACACGATTGCACCTAAAATTACTATTTCGAAACCAATTGAAGGAAAATGGATAAGTGATCAAAAGACCATTCAGCTTATTATAGATGATAGCTTATCTGGTATAAAATCGTATAACGGTTATTTGAATGGAAACTGGATTTTGTTCGAATATGACAATAAAACTAAAAAACTAATTTACAATTTCAGTGATGGGATTGTATCCGAAGGTACCAATGATTTAAAAGTGATTGTAACTGATAATGTAGGAAATTCAACTACCTTTGAAAGTCATTTTTTTAGAAGTCAAAAAAAATAAAAACCAAACCGTTTGAGTACTAATAAATTAATAGTTGTTTTCTTTTTTTTCTTTGTTGGGCTTTCTTTATCGGCCCAATCGGCCAGGATAAGAGGGGTTATTCTTGATAAAAATAATCAACCTGTAGCGAATGTAAATGTTTTGTGCCTTGGGAAAACAACTCAGTCTGATGCCAGCGGTTTTTTTGATTTGGTTGTTCCTGCCAATCAAAAACTGGCAGTTGTTTTTACTCATATTTCTTTAAAAAAGGCAACTGTTTCTATTGTTTTAAAACCAAATGAAGCATACGAGTTCAATTTGGTAATGAGTGATCACCAGGAACAAATGGGCGAAGTTATCGTTATTGCAAAAAACGGAAAAAGAGTGCAGGGGATTACTACAATTGAACCTGAAATGATCCGAAAAATTCCGGGAGCTAATGCCGGTATAGAGAATGTTTTAAAAACCTTACCGGGAGTGAATTCGAATAATGAGCTGAGCACACAATACGCCGTTCGTGGCGGAAATTATGATGAGAATTTGGTGTACGTAAATGAAATCGAAGTATACCGTCCATTTCTAATTCGTGCCGGTCAACAAGAAGGATTGAGTTTCACAAATACTGATTTGGTTCAGAATATTGATTTTTCTGCCGGGGGTTTTCAGGCTAAATTTGGTGATAAGCTATCGTCGGTGTTGGATATTACCTATAGAAAACCCCTGCGATTTGGCGCCAATCTTGAAGCGAATTTTCTAGGAGGAAGCCTTTCCGTAGATGCGGTTTCCAGGAATAAAAAATGGTCGGCAGTTACCGGAATACGATACCGTAACAATAGTCTTTTGGTGAAAAGCCAGGAAACGCAAACGAATTTCACACCAACATTCGCTGATATTCAAACCAATGTTAATTACCAGGCATCGTCGCAATGGCAATGGAGTTTTTTGGGGAATATTTCTCAAAACAGATACCAGTATCAACCATTGACCCGTCAGACTAATTTTGGAACCATCACTAATCCGATGGCGCTTTCTATTTATTATGAAGGTCAGGAGAAAGACAAATACGACACGTATTTTGGTGCCATGAAAACGACCTTTAAAGTTTCTGATAATTTTACATTGAAATTTATCGGATCCGTTTTTCATACTTTAGAACAAGAGCACTTTGACATTTTTGCACAATATCGTCTGGGAGAAGTAGATGCCAATATCGGTTCTGATACGTATGGTGATGTCTCTTTTTCTAGAGGAATTGGTTCACAGCTTAATCATGCACGAAATGATTTAGATGCATTAATTATAAATACGGAAGTAAAAGGATTACACGATTGGAAAGAAAATCAATTGGAATGGGGAGTAAAATACACAAGAGAATCCATTCGTGACCGAATCGCGGAGTGGGAAGTAATCGACTCAGCAGGGTTTTCTATAAATCCACCCATTGTTATTTTGCCTAAAAATGAACAACCGTATACTGCTTATGTAGGGCCTTTAGTGCCTTATCAAAATGTGAGGGCTGTTAATTTTAATACTATTAATCGATTTTCTGGGTATGTACAATGGACCAGAAAGGGAACTTTAGGTTCGAGTGACGTTTGGTATAATGCGGGAGTCCGAATGCACAATTGGGAAGTTTCCGGAGCGAATGTAGGGGGTGCCTCCCAAGTCACTTTTAGCCCAAGAGCGCAATTTAGCATAAAACCAGATTGGGATAGGGATATGCTTTTCAGGATTTCAGCAGGGATATATCATCAACCACCATTTTATAGAGAACTTAGAGATGCCGCTGGAGTAGTGCAGCCTAATGTTAAGGCGCAACAGTCGATTCATTTGGTTTTAAGCAATGATTACAGTTTCAGGATGTGGAACCGCCCTTTTAAATTGGTTTCAGAATTGTATTATAAATCATTGACCGCTGTAAATACCTATACTATTGATAATGTTCGCATCCGTTATGCGGCTACTAATAATGCAAAAGGATATGCACAGGGATTGGACGTTCGTTTGAATGGCGAATTTGTTCCCGGAACAGAATCGTGGTTTAGTTTTGGCTATCTTAAAACCGAAGAAAACAGCAATGACAAGGGATTTATAGCCCGACCAACGGATCAGAGATTGAAATTTGGGCTTTTGTTCCAAGATTTTATGCCTGCCATTCCGAGTGTGAAAATATACCTGAATTTGGTATACAACACGGGTTTGCCAGGAGGCTCGCCTTCGTATGCGGATCCTTATTTGTACCAAAATCGATTACGGGATTATCGCAGGGCAGATGTTGGTTTTTCTAAAGTGTTTTTAGAGAATAGTTCGGGCAACCGCACTAAAGGTTGGCTCAAAAGCTTTAAAGAGATAGCTATAGGTTTAGAGATTTTTAATCTTTTTAATAATCAAAATGCGATTACCAATACTTGGGTTCGGGATGTATATTCCAAAAATCAATATGCAATTCCTAATTATATGACTGCCAGGGTTTTTAATGTAAAATGGAGTGCGAAGTTATAATAGAAAAGAAAAAAGAGCTTTTTTTGTTGAAGTTTAAAACGCTTTCTATATCATAAATCATTTGCAGAATGGCAGCAGCATTTTTAAAAATGATTACATTTGAATTTATTTTTTAATAAGAGATCACCATGAGAAAATTACATATAGCATTAGTAGGGATTTCAGTTCTACTTTTAACCGGCTGCAAAGAAGATGCAGAGAAACCCAAAGTAACGTACGACGCTGCTAAAGAAAGAGCTATTAGATCTGATTCGACGCAAATCGAAATTGCCGATCTGCCGATTCATATGGAAGGAACCAATTATCTGATTCATCCCGTAGGAGATTTAAGTATTCGGGAAAAAGGAATAAAAACAAGATACGGATCTTCCAGCGTGAATGATTTGAGTTTCACCATATCTAATTATGGAGAGAATGAAATCACTGGTTTTTTACAAAACATAAAATTTCAAAAAATGGGTTCTGATTCCATAAAGGCATTGACAGATAAACCGGTTTTGATTCAGACGGCGACCTATTTAAAGTCAGTTGCTGATAAAACCAAAAATCAAATCATGGCCTATACCATGGTTGATATGGATACCAATAAAGACGGAAAACTGGATACGAGTGACATTAAGGCTTTGTACCTTAGTGAAATAAGCGGTGATAAATTGACTAAATTGTCAGACAGTTATCAGGAATTAATCGATTGGAATTTGATTGAATCAAATAACCGTTTGTATTTTAGAACCGTTGAGGACACCAATAAAAACGGACAATTTGATAAAATGGATGTGGTGCATTATAGCTATGTTGATTTGTCAAACAAGGAATGGAAAATAATCAGTTATAAACCGGTTTAATGTTTTAGAAACTATCCTTCCTAAATTAATATGTCGCTTTCCAAGTCAGATTTTTCGATACAAAAATCGAATCCTAGTTGTTTAACTAATTGAATAACCAGGTTTTTGTACCAGTTTTCAGATTTTGGATGGATGTATATTTTTTCTATTAATTCATTGATGTCAACATTGATTTTAAGCCCATCGTTGATTTTGATAGTGTTATCTGCAACATCAGAAATGATTCGTACCTCACGCTCGTATTGAAAACTCTTTCGTTTGAATAAAAAAGGAAAGAACATATCGTCAAACGGGATGTACTCTCTTTTATAATCGATATAGTTTACTTCTCCAATGTATTGATTGAAACTCGTTTCAGGATGAAGTGCCTGTTGTAGTCTTCCAATGGTGGATTGTATGGCTAAACCTTCACTGTTTTGTGTGAAAATTTGCCACATGGCAAAGGATTCATATTCATTGATATGCCAACTGCTAATGGCTACTTTTTCCCGATGTGTTTTGTAAAAATTAAGAAACTCAGGATTGTCAATCGACAATTTTTTTATCTCTTCAAATGTGGGTTCGCTGAAAGTACCTTCATATTGATCTTCAAATTTATCCGATCGGGACATAAATAGTTTTTGCGAAAGCAACAAGTCAAGAAACTTTGATAAATCAAGGTATTTCCAAACAATGGTGTTTGGGTCTTCGGGAAGTTTTATGTTTGGGTTGTTGAGATACATTTTTTAGCTTTAAGATTTAAATAGACAATTAACTATAAAAGTACCGCTCTTTAACCACTATTCTAACGACTGCATCGTTACTAATTTGTTATAAGTGCCATTCATGGCAATAAGCTCCTCATGTTTGCCTTGTTCTACAATTTTTCCTTTTTGCATCACAACAATTAGGTCTGCTTTCTGGATGGTAGAAAGACGGTGTGCGATGACGATTGATGTTCTGTTTTGCATCATGTTTTCCAGCGCTACCTGTACAAATTTCTCGCTTTCAGTATCCAAGGCTGAGGTGGCTTCATCCAAAATCATAATCGGTGGATTTTTCAAAACAGCACGGGCAATAGACAAGCGTTGTTTTTGACCGCCGGAAAGTTTGTTTCCGCTATCACCAATATTAGTATGGATTCCCCGTGGTAAATCTTTCACAAATTCATAGGCATTGGCGATTTTCAGGGCTTCAGTTATTTCTTCATCAGTAGCATCTAGTTTTCCTAAAGAAATATTTGCTTTGATCGTGTCATTAAACAAAATACTGTCTTGGGTAACCAATCCCATTAAATCACGAAGCGCATGAATGTTCATGTCTTTGATGTCAATTCCATCAATACAAATTGTTCCTTCGTTAACATCATAAAAACGGGTAAGCAAATTGGCAATGGTACTTTTTCCACTTCCAGATTGTCCAACAAGAGCTATTGTTTGCCCTTTTTTCACTTCAAGTGAAAAGTCTTTCAGAACCGGCTCATCTTCGTATTTAAAGTTGATGTTTTTGATTGTTATGTTGGAATCAAAGCTCTTTTTATCAACTGCATTTTCTTTTGAAGTGATTTCGTTTTCGACTTCTAAAACTTCAAAAACCCGCTCTGCAGCAGCTAACCCGTTTTTTACGGAATACGAAGCTTTAGAGATGGCTTTGGCCGGAGTAAGAATATTGAAGGCCAGGGTGAGATAAACGATAAAAGCTGAGCCTTCGAGTGTTTTATCTACTAATACCAAATTTCCGCCATAAAAAAGCAGGACCGCAATTGTTGTAATCCCCAAAAATTCGCTTAAGGGTGTTGCCAGATTGTTTTTGTTTCCAATGCTGTTGGATAAATTCAATAATCGGGTTACCGAATCGTTAAATCTGCTTTTGAAATTAGTTTCGGCATTGTAACTTTTTATAACTTTTAAACCTCCCAAACTTTCATCTACAATAGAAATAAGGAATCCGCTTTCTTTTTGTGCCTGCAACGATTTTGCTCTCAAATTTTTAGCGATTTTTGAAATGATTAATCCCGATATAGGGATGAAAATCAAAACAAATAAAGTCAGTTTTGTGCTTATAAAAAACATGGTGACTAAAGCAAAAACAATAGTTAAAGGTTCTTTTACGACAAGTTCTAATATAGAAAAAAAGGAGTTTTGGACTTCATTGACATCGCCAAGCATGCGAGCCATAATGTCTCCTTTTCTTTTTTCCGAGTAATAGGAAATGGGCAATTCTATTATTTTATTATACATTGATTTTCTCAAATCTCTTAATACCCCATTTTTTAAGTGCATGATGTGATGCGAGGCGAGGTAATTAAATAGATTTTTGAATAAAAATGTTGTAATAACCATTAAAACAACAAATAAAAGAGCCACCTGAATGCTGTTTTCTTTTGTTAATTCTGAAATTTTATAATACATAAAATCGGAACCAAACTGCTTTAAGTTACCTATTCCTGAATATACAGGTTCTTTTTCTATTATTTTGGCTTTACCGAAAAGTACTTCAAGCACAGGCAGTAATGTTAGCATCGAAATGGTGCTGAATAAGGCGTACAAAATGTTGTATACCACATTCCAAATAATATGAGACTTATAAGGTTTTGTATAAGGAATTAGTTTTAGTAAGCTTTTGTCCATTAGTTCAATTGCATTGCAATAATAATATTTTTTATTTTTTCATTCAAAACAGCCTCTACTTTCGTGAAATTCTCAACAGAATCCAATGCAGCATTAACACTGATGTAGAATTTTATTTTTGGCTCTGTCCCACTTGGTCTGGCACAAATTTTAGAGCCATCTTCAGTGTAATAAATCAATACATCCGCTTTTGGCATATCCATGATTTCCGTTTCACCGCTAAGTAAGTTTTTAGCAACAGATGATTTATAATCTTCCATCATAATCACTCTTTGACCGTTAATTTCTTTCAGGGGATTCTCACGCAAAGTCACCATCATCTGATTGATTTCAGCTAAGCCTTCCATTCCTTTTTTAGTGATAGAAATCAAGTGTTCCTTATATAAACCGTGTGCTACATAAAGTTTTAATAATTCTTTATAAACGGTACTTCCTTTGGCTTTGGCCTGAGCTGCAACCTCACAAATTAATAAAGTTGCCGCAACGGCATCTTTATCACGAACCGCATCGCCAACCATATATCCAAAACTTTCTTCGCCTCCACCAATGAATTGTAGCTCAGGAAAATCTTTTATCATTTTGGCAATCCATTTAAAGCCGGTCAGACCTACTTTAAATTGTACGCCATAAGCGGTAGCCAATTCCATTATCATTGGTGTAGAAACGATGGTCGAGCCCACAAACTGTTTGCCATTGATCTTTCCTGCTTTTTTCCATTCTTCCAGTAAAAAAGCGGTCATCAAAATCATAGTCTGATTTCCGTTCAACAGCGTCATTTGCCCTTCATTATTTCGAACAGCAATACCCAATCGGTCGCAATCAGGATCAGTACCTATTACAATATCAGAATTTGTTTTATCCGCTAATGCCAATGCCATTGCCAAAGCTTCCGGTTCTTCAGGATTTGGAGATTTTACTGTCGGAAAATCACCATTTGGTACCGCTTGCTCCGGAACAATATGTACATTCGTATAACCCGCTTGCGATAACGTATCGGGAACCAGTGTTATTGAAGTTCCGTGTAATGACGTGAAAACAATATTTAGATTTTCTTTGGCTTCAGTCGGCGTATTAAAACTGGCATTTTCAATCGATGATTTAATAAATGCCTGATCTACTTCGGTATCTATATAGTCTATCAGGTCTTCATTAGCGGTAAACTTGATTTGGTTGTAATTCAAATTTTCGATAACGTTGATAATTCCCTCGTCTTCCGGGGGAACAATTTGTCCGCCATCTTCCCAATATACTTTATAACCATTATATTCCGGTGGATTGTGAGAAGCAGTAAGAACTATTCCGCACTGACAACCCAAATATTTAAGTGCAAAGGATAATTCCGGAGTGGGTCTCAAACTCGAAAACAAATAAACATGAATGCCATTAGCAGAGAAGACATCCGCAACCACTTTGGCCAATGTGTCGCTATTATGACGACAGTCGTAAGCAATAACTGCTTTTATGGGCTGGTTAGGAAATGCTGTATGCAAATAGTCCGAAAGTCCTTGTGTGCTTTTTCCAAGGGTGTATTTATTGATACGATTGTTTCCTACGCCCATCACACCGCGCATTCCACCAGTTCCAAATTCGAGGTTTTTATAAAAACTTTCTTCCAGATCTTTAGGCGATGTAGTCATCAATTCCTTAATAGCTTCTTGTGTTGCTGCATCAAATGTTGGTGTAAGCCATTCATTTACCGCGTCCAAAATGTTTTGTTTGATGTCCATTTTTGTAGTTTTTTAGTTTCTAAATTCTTAGTTTGAAATTTCAATAGCATTACTTCGACAAATCATTTCTTTTTTAGGAGCTGTTCCTTATACGTTATTCTTTTTGAGGTAAAATAGTTCGCACAATTTAAATTATTGTTCCGATATGCAATTTGCAAAATCAAACAATATGATTTGCATTAAATTTCGATTTTTTTTATTTGAAGTGAAAATTATAAAAAATTAACCTCACTTGAAACTTTATACCGCTCTTCATTGTTTTTTGTGCGCAAAATTATTTCGCCAAGAAATCCGGCCAAAAACAATTGCGTTCCCAGAACCATGGTGGTCAGCGCAATATAAAACCAAGGATTAGTTGTCACTAAATTATAATTCATACCATTGTACATGTGGTACAGTTTTGAAACACCAATGTAGCCCGCCAATAAAAAACCAATGATAAACATCAAAGAGCCCATGGCACCAAATAAATGCATTGGTCGTTTTCCAAAACGGGAAAGGAACCAAATGGTAATTAAATCCAGGAAGCCGTTAATGAAACGTTCCATTCCAAATTTAGTTTCGCCATATTTTCTGGCTTGATGCTGCACTACTTTTTCGCCGATTTTTCCAAATCCGGCGTTTTTTGCCAAAACCGGAATATAACGGTGCATTTCACCCGAAACTTCAATGTTTTTTACAACAATATTTTTATACGCTTTTAGTCCGCAATTAAAATCATTCAATTCAACACCCGATGTTTTTCTGGCCGCCCAATTGAATAATTTTGAAGGTAAGTTTTTGGCAACAACGGAATCGTAACGCTTCTTTTTCCAACCGGAAACCAAGTCATACTTGCCATTCGTTATCATGTCATACAGTCCCGGAATTTCTTCTGGGCTATCTTGTAAGTCTGCATCCATAGTGATAATGACATTTCCTTCAGCTTTGGCAAAACCAGCGTGCAGCGCTTGTGATTTTCCAAAGTTTTTCATGAAGCGAACGCCTTTAACATGCGGGTTTTCTTTTGCGAATTCTTCAATAATATTCCAAGAATTATCCGTACTTCCATCATCCAGAAAAATGATTTCATAGGTGTAATTATTCGATTGCATCACTTTAATGATCCAAGTATAAAGTTCTTTCAGTGATTCCTCTTCGTTAAGAAGGGGTATAAGTATAGATAAATTCATTCCTATTTATTCTTGTGATGGAGATTTGCTTTTAAAAAATGCTGCCATAATCAATCCTAATATGGCGCAAAAAAAGATGTTGAAAACAGACCCTTTTAATTGTTCAACAATGGAATAGGGATCAGTTTCTTTTAGTTTTAAAACGGTTTCATTTAAAGAGGATGCCGTGACTCCAAATTTTTCAGAAGTGCTGATCAGATATTTTATTGTTAAATCGAGTAGCGTAGCTTTTACTGATGGGTCGATCAGGTTGAATAAAACAATTTTAAAAGCGACAGAAATAATCACTCCGATTACTGTCGTAATAAAATAGGTAGTGAAAGCTTCTTTAAAGGGAAAAACGCCATTTAACTCTTTTTTTGTTTTAGAAAGTGATGCAATTGGCACAATGATAAAAACAGAAAAACTTAAAAGGGTAGTCCACCAGGCGATGAATAATTTTATGTCCAACGCATACATTAAAGCAGTAATTAATGATAATACTACTCCCGTGATTATCCCGAATGTAATTCCGTTTCTTTTTATAATTTCATTAACCATTAGTAGCTGTTTGTTTATTAATCCGCAAAGATAGCAATTCCCAATATATTCGAAGATAAAAATTGCTTTTTACGATTATATAAAAAAAGTGATACAAAGATTTGATTATTGGAAAAAAATTGTAAATTTGCAAACTCAAAATAATAATGTAAAACAAAAAGTTATAATGAGTTTATACCTTTTCTGTTAGAAGAAAAGCTTCAAAACAAGTTATAATTAACAAATAAAAAAGATTAACAAGATGAAAAAAGGAATTCACCCAGAAAATTACAGATTAGTTGCATTTAAAGACATGTCTAACGATGAGGTTTTTATCACTAAGTCTACTGCAGATACAAGAGAAACATTAACAGTTGATGGTGTTGAATATCCGGTTGTTAAAATGGAGATCTCTAGAACTTCTCACCCTTTTTACACAGGTAAATCTAAACTTATTGATACTGCAGGACGTATTGATAAATTCAAAACCAAATACGCTAAACACGTTAAATAATTGTAACTTGTTTATTAAATACAATAAAGCCTTCCTTTCGGGAGGCTTTTTTATTTTTATCTATTTGAAAACTTTGTAACTTTGAACCTTTATAACTTTGAATCCTAATTAAATGAATTACATACTTTTTGATGGTCCGTCACGAAATGCACTATTACCTTTTACTTTCACACGTCCGGTTGCTGATATTCTTATTGGGATAATGACTATTCGCCAAAAGTGGGAAATGCGTTTGGGTTCCACTACAACAACTTTAACAGAAGAATACTTGTCTGATAAATTTCCAATGGTAGAATTAGAAGAAAATGTAATGATAAATGCTTCTTTTCTTCCGAACGATGTTTTGGTGGAAATGGTCAGTAATTTGGAATCGAATCAGGCTATTTTTAAAGGAGATGAAGTAATTGCTTTTCATACCAATGAAAATCAGGAAGAAGTAGATTTTGATGCGTATGAAATCATAGAATATGAAGATGATTGCTTAACGGTAGAACATACTTGGGATATTTTTTCCAAAAATGATGCGGCAATTAGGGAGGATTTTGAATTCTTAACCGAAGATCGAAAATCACAACCCATTCCCAAAACCGTTAATGTAATAGCACCTGAAAACATCTTCATCGAAGAAGGAGCCAGGTTGGAGTTTGTTACATTAAATGCTTCCAGAGGTCCTATATATATAGGCAAAGATGCTGAGATTATGGAAGGATCGGTAATCAGAGGCCCTTTTGCCCTGTGCGAAAATGCGACCGTAAAAATGGCTGCTAAGATTTATGGAGCAACAACCGTTGGTCCGTATTCCAGAATTGGAGGCGAAGTTAATAATTCGGTATTGTTTGGTTATTCAAATAAAGGGCATGATGGATTTTTAGGGAATTCGGTTCTTGGAGAATGGTGTAACATTGGTGCCGACACTAATAATTCGAACCTGAAAAATAATTACGAAGAAGTGAAATTATGGAGTTATGAAACCGAAGGGTTTGCTAAAACTGGACTTCAGTTTTGTGGATTGATGATGGGAGATCACAGTAAATGCGGAATTAATACCATGTTTAATACAGGAACGGTAGTAGGAGTAAGCGCTAATATTTTTGGCAGTGGATTTCCTCGCAATTTTGTGCCGAGTTTCTCTTGGGGAGGTGCTTCCGGTTTTACCACTTACTTGACCAAAAAAGCTTTCGAAACGGCTCGACTAGTTATGGCTCGCAGAAATGTGGATTTTGATGAAAGAGAAGCCGCGATTTTAGAACATGTTTTTGAGGAAACTAAAAAGTGGAGGAAAGAGTAGTAGCTTTTAAAGTGAATTGATCCATCGGTTTTGTCATTCTGACAAAGAAGGAATCTGTATAGCGGGATTTCTCCTTTGCCAAAATGACACTTTTAGTTTTATGGCTTCGTCAAAAACTTTTCTAATTGGCAAATTGTCTAATTGTCATTTTAATCTATCTTTGCACTTTTAAAATCTGATAATCTAAATTATCTAAAAATCTTATAATCTAAATGATTACAGTTAACGATATTTCTGTGCAATTTGGCGGCACGACACTTTTTAGTGATGTTTCTTTTGCTATAAATGAAAATGATAAAATTGCCCTAATGGGTAAAAATGGAGCAGGAAAATCGACGCTTCTTAAAATTATTGCGGGTCAAAGTAAGCCTTCGACCGGTACTATTTCAGCGCCAAAAGATGCTGTTGTGGCGTATTTGCCTCAGCATTTATTGACTACGGATGGCGCGACGGTGATGGAAGAAACATCTAAAGCTTTCGGTGAGATCTTTAAAATGAAAGCTGAAATAGATGAAATCAATGAGCAATTGACGATTCGTACCGATTACGAAAGCGATGCGTACATGAAACTAATCGAAAGGGTTTCTGACTTAAGTGAGAAATTTTATGCCATTGAAGAAGTGAATTATGAAGCTGAAGTGGAAAAAATTCTAACAGGTCTGGGGTTTGTTCGAGAAGATTTCAGTCGTCAGACTTCTGAGTTTTCAGGAGGATGGAGGATGCGAATAGAATTAGCCAAAATCCTTTTACAGAAACCAGATTTAATTTTACTGGATGAGCCTACCAATCACATGGATATTGAAAGTATTCAGTGGTTAGAGGATTTCTTGATTAATTCTGCCAAAGCGGTTGTGGTGATTTCTCACGATAGGGCTTTTGTAGATAATATTACCAATCGTACCATCGAAGTTACAATGGGACGTATTTATGATTACAAAGCAAAATATTCTCATTATCTTGAATTAAGAAAAGACAGAAGGGTGCATCAGCAAAAAGCATACGATGAGCAACAACGTATGATTGCTGATAACATGGAATTTATTGAGCGATTTAAAGGTACTTTTTCTAAAACGCTTTCCGTGCAGTCTCGTGTAAAAATGCTTGAAAAAATTGTGCCTGTTCAAATTGATGAAATCGATACATCGGCATTGAAATTAAAATTCCCGCCTGCTGTTCGTTCCGGGCAGTACCCTGTTGTTGTAAAAGATTTATCTAAATCATACGGAGAACATGTTGTTTTTAAAGATGCGAATGTTGTAATTGAAAGAGGTCAAAAAGTAGCTTTCGTAGGTAAAAATGGGGAAGGTAAATCAACAATGATCAAAGCCATTATGAAAGAGATTGGCATTGATGGTGGAAGTCTGGAAATTGGTCACAATGCACAAATTGGTTATTTTGCTCAAAATCAAGCGGCTTTGTTAGATGAGAATGCTACGATTTTTGAAACTATTGACGGCATTGCTGTTGGTGAAGTTAGAACGCAAATCAAAAATATTTTGGGTGCTTTCATGTTTCATGGTGATGATGTTACCAAGAAAGTAAAAGTGCTTTCCGGTGGTGAAAAAACACGTTTGGCAATGATAAAGTTATTGTTGGAGCCAGTTAATTTATTGATTCTGGATGAGCCTTCAAATCACTTGGATATGAAAACTAAAGACATTATCAAAGATGCGCTGCGTGATTTTGACGGAACGTTAATTTTAGTTTCTCACGACAGGGATTTCCTCGATGGAT
Organism: Flavobacterium kochi; assembly: GCF_048286715.1. Classification (NCBI taxonomy): domain Bacteria; kingdom Pseudomonadati; phylum Bacteroidota; class Flavobacteriia; order Flavobacteriales; family Flavobacteriaceae; genus Flavobacterium; species Flavobacterium kochi. Next base: position 59,794 of record NZ_JBLVPW010000016.1, on the reverse strand, counting down.
TGGCGACTAAGGTTTTTGAATTTGGGAACAAAAGAGTAGTAGAACATTTTGAAGATATTACTGGTTTCTTGGCAAATAAAAAAATGGACAGCATGAGAGAGATAGAGAAGAAGTAATTAGTTTCAGTAAGCTAAATTTTATTTTGAAGCATAAAAATGAGGTATACAGCTAATGTATGCCTTTTTTTATGCCTTGTGGTTTTTTCAAATTCTGAAAAAAAGTATTCTTTTGGGATAACCAATAACTTTTTTTTGTTTTATTTTTCTTGTGATAAAACAGTTAAAAGCCTTGTGGTCAAAAAATTGAATCGGTATTTTTTGTACCTTGTATTGCAATTTGGTATCAATGTATAAAATTTAAAATCATGAAAAAATTAATTTTATCCTTTGTGTTCTTAACAACTTGTTTGTTGAGTGTGCCGCTGTTTTCTCAAATAGATAATGAACCTGTAGCTTTAGGTTTGCCAGGTGATAATCTGAATCTTTATGCTGTATTGGACGTTTTTCAAAAATCAAAAACATTAGAAGAATTTGAGAGGGCGATTAATAGCAGAGATAGAAATATCAATAATCTGGATTTAAATGATGACAATTCAATAGATTACATTAGAGTGGCCAGTTATAGAGATGATGACTCTTATTCCATTGTGCTTCGTGTCGCGATAAATAGCTATGAAGATCAGGATGTTGCTGTTATTGAAGTCAATAAAAACAGATTTGGAAAGATTGTTGTCCAAATTATAGGGGACGAGGAATTATATGGTGAAGATTATATTGTGGAGCCTAGTTCGGAAAATACTTTTGGAACCCTAAATCCTGGTTATATTGGCAATGAAAGAGTCTTTAGCGATACCTATTGGGATCGAGTTTTTTACGTTAATGATTGGCCAATAATAATCAATTTATTTTCGCCTTCATTTGTAATTTATGTATCTCCATGGCATTGGGGGTATTATCCTTATTATTGGCGTCCTTGGACTCCTGTTTTTTATTATAATTACTGGAGTTATCATCGCTATTATTATAGAAACCCATTTTATCGCAGAACGGGATATATACGATATCCACTTCCCTATTCGAATTATTCTTCTAGAAGAACCAGCTCTCCAATGGTAAGAAGAAACAGGATTAATGATACGTATCGAAGAACTTACGAGGGAAGAACTTTTAGAAGTCCGCAAACACCTGTTCTTCCAAGAACGCGTCATTCAGTCCCGAGAACCCGTCGGGAAAATGCTCCGACGTCGCGTCCGTTTCAGTCGAATGAGCCAAGAACGCATCATTCAATACCGAGAAATCGTCAAGAAAATGGGCCGATAACGCGGCCGGTTCAGCCTGCTGCGCCAAGGAATTATCAGCCTATGCGTAGCAATCGTCAAGAAAATGCTCCAACGACTCGTCCGGTTCAGCCTGCTGTCCCGTCGAATCGTCAGCCTATGCGCAGCAATCGTCACGAAAACGCCCCGGCGAATCGCCTGCCCAGAACGGATAATCCAATGCGTGGCAGGGACAGAAATTAATTGCAACGATGTAGAAATTTGAGTTTAGAGTAAAAAAAAGAGCACATTGTTTGTTGGCAATGTGTCTTTTTTTTATAATCGTATTCCGGGAGGAAGTAATTCTTTGTAAATTGGGTTTTTTTTGAAAAACACCACTATTTTAGGAAGGATAGGAACGACTTTAAATTTTCGTTCAATAGCGATTTCCATAATGTTTTTTAGAAAATTAGAAATGAATTCCTCATCATCGAATGAATCCGGAACATTGATTTTTGTCAAAAATATTTTTTTCTCCTGAAACGAATATTCAACAGAAACTAATCCTTCTTTCACTTCAGTTTGAAATTGTCGTGCAAAAGTATTGTCTTTGATTTCCATAGTTGCTGCTTCCATAATAATTGAACTGTAATCCATTGGCACTTTTGCCAAAAGTATTTTTGATTTGGTTGTAATCTGATTTCAAATTGATCGAAATCCGTTATTTCCATGGCATCTCTTGCCTTCAAAATTTGATTGTTAACTTCTATTTCGCCTACAATCAAAAATAAATAAACTCCGTTTTGAGAAATTTTAACTTCCTATGTCGTAGTGGTGTTGCTATTGAAAATACTTAAATAAAAGGTTTTTTGGTAAACCCAAAGTGCATTTCCGTTAGTACTGTCTTTTAGCGAAACAATAGTTACAAAGGTATTGATTTGATTTTCAATATCAAATGATTTCTGCGCGTATCTTGGTGTAACCGCTTCTTTGTCAGGGAATACCCATAACTGTAATGTTTCGGCATTGTCGTTTGACTGGCATTCATTTCGGGCAGTTCCACTGCAGTTGCGCACGCATCAGCTTGTCTCTTCTATCGGATTCAAATGGTTGTATACTCATAAATTAATGGTAATATAGAGCGGTAATTCCGATAGTTTCCGATAAAAAAATTATTTTTATACAAAATTCGCTATAAAAAGTGGAATGCTGTTGTGGAATTATTAAAACAATTATGAGTAAAATCCCTGTTTATCTGATGCCAGGATTAGCTGCAAGTACTGCAATTTTTGAGCGGATTGCACTGCCGGAAGATACTTTTGAAATGCATTTATTAGAGTGGGAGATTCCACTGGATAATGAGTCTTTAATGGATTATGCAAAGCGTATTGCAGAGAAAATTAAACATAAGAATCCAGTTTTGATTGGGGTTTCCTTTGGTGGTATTTTGGTTCAGGAAATGGCAAAATATATAGATGCCCGGAAAGTAATTATCATTTCAAGTGTGAAAAGTAATTTGGAATTTCCCCGCAGATTAAAAATCGCTAAAACCACCAAAGCCTATAAACTGATTCCAATGAATCTGATTTTAAATATGGAAAGTCTGGCTAAATTTTCTTTTGGAGAAAAAGTAAATCAAAGATTAAAATTGTATGAAAAATTTCTTTCCGTCCGGGATATTCGCTATTTGAATTGGGCCGTAGAACAAGTTGTTCTTTGGGACAGAACGGTTGTTGATGAAAAGATAATTCATATTCATGGAGATATGGATGATGTTTTTCCTATAAAAAACATTGAAAAGTGTGTTGTTGTAAAGGGAGGGACGCACATTATGATTTTGAATAAATACAAATGGTTGAATGAGAATTTGCCTTCCATTATATTGGAAACAAAAAGAGAAGTAAATGTGCTTTTGTAAGGGAACTAAAGACTTAAAAAAATGAAAATATGAAATTGATAAATAAGTTTACGCTACTCTTTACCGTAGTTTTTGCGAGTGGGATATTTATTTTTGCCGCTAGAAATCCAGACGAAGAAAAAGACTTAAAGAAAGAATCAGTGTCGATTTTTCCTGTAAAACTGGATTTTGCAGGCGAAGAAACGCCATTGAAAATATCGGATGTTAAAGAACGTTTGGACAGGGAACTGTTAGTAAATGTAAATCTGCATGCGTCAACTATTTTGGCTATAAAAAGAGCCAATCGCGCTTTTCCTATAATTGAGCCTATTTTGAAAAAGAATGGTATTCCGGATGATTTTAAATATCTGGCTGTTATAGAAAGTGGTTTAGTGAACGTGGTTTCGCCGGCAGGAGCCAGAGGCGTGTGGCAATTCATGCCGGATACGGCCAAAGAAAGAAGAATGGAAGTCAATGAAAATGTAGATGAACGCTACGATTTAGAAAAATCTACCGCAGCAGCTTGCAGTTATTTTTTGAGTGCCAAAGGAAAATTTGGTAGCTGGACATTGGCGGCGGCTTCCTATAACGGAGGAATGTCAGGAGTCAATAAGCAAATTGATATTCAAAAAGTGTCCAATTATTATGATTTGCTGCTTACCGAAGAAACGTCCCGTTATGTTTTCAGAATTTTAGCTTTGAAAGAGGTCATGGAACATCCCATAAAATATGGCTTTACAATTGCTGCTGAAGATTTATATGGAACGTTGCCTACCCGGAAAATCGAAATTGACAGTTCGATTACTGATTTAGCTGATTTTGCAAAAAGTCAAGGAATTAACTATAAGATTTTGAAAATACACAATCCCTGGCTAAGGGAAACGAAATTGTTGAATGATGCAGGTAAAAAATACCAAATTGAAATTCCTTTGCAAGGATATTGATTTGAAGACAAAAAAAAAGGGTCAAATGTGTATCATTTGACCCTTTTTCAATAATGGTATGAATTATATTTTCTTCATTTGTTCTTTCATCATTGTAATCTGATCTTTCAACATATTCTGTTTGTCTAATTTTTTAGCTTCATTCAATAGGGAAGTAGCTTCTAATTTTCGGCGACGGGTCATTGCCACTCCTGCTAAATTTAATTTAGCTACAGCCAAATCCATATCCATTGATAAGCCTAACTCAATCGCTTTCTTGAAATATTTTTCTGCCTGATTGATATTCGTTTGTGAAAGCATGATTCCGTGTAAGTAATTAAAGTATCCTTGTTGTTTTCTTACTAAAGCAGTTTCTGGGTTTTTGATGTAAGCCAACCATTTTTTAGCCCCTTCAAAATCCTGTTTTCTTAGTTTTAAGAAGGCAAGTAAGATGAATTCGTTTTTGAAGTAGAGAAAAATAGGAATTGCGGTCAATAAAATAAGGAATATTCCGTTACCGATATTTCCTTCTGTAAATTGCCAAATGCCAGTAGCTATAATAAGTCCGGCGATAATAAGTTTAATATTTCTGTGAAACATAGTGTGTTTATTTTAAGATCACAAATATAGTAAAAGGAATTGAAAATATTTTTACAAAACTGCTTGTGAGAAAAAAAAGTCTTTGTATATTTGCACTCGGTTTTAGAATAACAGTTATTCAAAATAGGAAGACATATAAATAAGATTTTAAAGATACAAAGCAATGAGCAAAAGAACGTTTCAACCATCGAAAAGAAAAAGAAGAAATAAGCACGGATTTATGGACAGAATGGCTTCTGCTAATGGAAGAAAAGTTCTTGCGCGTAGAAGAGCTAAAGGAAGACATAAATTGACTGTTTCTTGTGAACCAAGACACAAAAAATAGTGTTTCTATAAACATCAACAAGGCGTTACTTTCTTTAGTATCGCCTTTTTTTATACCTTATCGTTAAAAAATGTTAAGTTTTAATGCTAAGGGGTTAAAGTTGAGTAACTTTGAACTTTTAAAAAAAATAACTACACAACACAATAATACCATACAATGCCAAAAGATACATCCATAAAATCGGTTTTAATAATAGGTTCAGGCCCAATTGTTATTGGTCAAGCATGCGAATTTGATTATGCAGGATCACAATCTGCACGTTCTATTCGTGAAGAAGGAATTGAAGTGATTCTAATCAACTCCAATCCGGCTACGATTATGACCGACCCAACGATGGCCGATCACGTTTACTTGAAACCATTAACGACCAAATCAATTATTGAAATCCTTAAAGCACATCCTCAAATCGATGCCGTTTTACCTACTATGGGTGGACAAACCGCTTTGAACTTGTGTCTGGAAGCGGATGAAAAAGGAATTTGGTCTGATTTTGGAGTAAAATTAATCGGGGTTGATGTCAATGCCATTAATATTACTGAAGACAGAGAGCAGTTCAAACAATTGCTTGAAAAAATAGGAATTCCTGCTGCACCGGCAAAAACTGCTACTTCTTACCTTGAAGGAAAAGAAATTGCCCAAGAATTTGGTTTTCCACTAGTTATTCGTCCTTCGTTTACACTTGGAGGAACCGGAGCTGCTATTGTTTATAAAAAAGAAGATTTTGACGAACTTTTAACCAGAGGTTTAGAAGCATCACCGATTCACGAAGTTTTAATTGATAAAGCTTTGATGGGTTGGAAAGAATACGAATTGGAACTTTTGAGAGATAAAAACGACAATGTTGTGATTATCTGTTCTATCGAAAATATGGATCCAATGGGAATTCATACCGGAGATTCAATTACTGTTGCGCCTGCAATGACATTATCTGACACCACTTTCCAAAAAATGCGTGATATGGCCATCTTAATGATGCGAAGCATTGGGAATTTTGCTGGAGGTTGTAACGTGCAGTTTGCGGTTTCACCTGATGATAAAGAAGATATCGTTGCGATTGAAATCAATCCTCGTGTGTCCCGTTCATCAGCCTTGGCATCAAAAGCAACGGGTTATCCGATTGCAAAGATTGCTTCCAAACTAGCTTTGGGGTACAATTTAGATGAATTGCAAAATCAAATTACCAAATCAACTTCCGCTTTATTCGAACCTACTTTGGATTATGTGATTGTTAAAATCCCACGTTGGAACTTTGATAAATTTGAAGGAGCTGACAGAACGTTGGGACTTCAAATGAAATCCGTTGGTGAGGTAATGGGAATTGGACGTTCGTTCCAAGAAGCGTTACATAAAGCGACTCAGTCATTGGAAATCAAAAGAAATGGTTTAGGAGCTGACGGAAAAGGATATAAAAACTACGAACAAATTATCGAGAAACTGACTTTTGCGAGTTGGGATCGTGTTTTTGTGATTTATGATGCTATCGCGATGGGAATTCCATTGAGCCGCATTCATGAAATCACTAAAATCGATATGTGGTTCTTGAAACAATACGAAGAATTATATACTTTAGAAAAAGAGATTTCAAACTATAAAGTAGAATCTTTGCCAAGGGAATTGTTATTGGAAGCGAAACAAAAGGGGTTTGCAGACAGACAAATTGCACATATGGTAGGTTGTCTGGAAAGCCAGGTTCACAATTTACGTTCAGAAATGAAAATCAATCGTGTATTCAAACTGGTTGATACTTGTGCTGCTGAGTTCAAAGCAAAAACGCCTTACTATTACTCGACTTTTGAAGCTGAAATAGAAAAAGCAAACGGAGAACGTTATGTTGACAACGAAAGTATTGTTACTGATAAAAAGAAAATAATTGTTCTTGGGTCGGGCCCAAATAGAATTGGGCAAGGAATCGAATTTGATTATTCTTGTGTGCATGGGGTGCTTGCCGCGAAAGAATGTGGTTATGAAACCATCATGATCAACTGTAATCCAGAAACGGTTTCGACTGATTTTGATACAGCCGATAAATTGTATTTCGAACCGGTTTTCTGGGAACATATTTACGATATTATCCAACATGAGAAGCCGGAAGGTGTTATTGTACAATTGGGTGGGCAAACTGCCTTGAAATTGGCCGAAAAACTGTCTAAATACGGAATAAAAATACTTGGAACTAGTTTTGATGCTTTGGATTTAGCCGAAGACAGAGGACGTTTCTCAGAGCTTTTAACTGATTTAAAAATTCCTTTCCCTCAGTTTGGAATTGCTGAAACAGCTGACGAAGCTTCTGCTTTGGCTGATACTTTAGACTTTCCATTATTGATTCGTCCTTCTTATGTGTTGGGTGGTCAGGGAATGAAAATTGTCATCAACAAACAAGAATTAGAAGAACACGTAATCAATTTATTGAAAACGATTCCAGGAAATAAATTGCTTTTAGATCATTATTTGGCTGGTGCAATCGAAGCCGAAGCTGATGCGATCTGTGATGGGGAAAATGTGTATATCATAGGAATCATGGAACATATTGAACCTTGTGGAGTGCATTCTGGAGATAGTAATGCAACTTTGCCACCGTTTAACTTAGGCGAATTCGTAATGCAACAAATTAAAGACCATACCAAAAATATTGCGTTGGCTTTGAGAACGGTTGGTTTAATCAATATTCAGTTTGCGATAAAAGACGATATTGTATACATCATTGAAGCGAATCCAAGAGCATCCCGTACGGTTCCATTTATTGCAAAAGCATACGGAGAGCCTTATGTAAACTATGCTACCAAAGTAATGTTAGGTCACAATAAAGTAACCGACTTTACTTTCAACCCACAGTTGAAAGGATTTGCGATCAAGCAGCCGGTTTTCTCTTTCAGTAAATTTCATAATGTGAATAAAGCATTGGGGCCAGAGATGAAATCAACAGGAGAAAGCATCTTGTTTATTGATGATTTGAAAGACGATCAATTCTACGAATTGTACTCTAGAAGAAAAATGTATTTGAGTAAATAAACACTTAAATTTAGTATAAGTAAAAGCCCCGTTTGGGGCTTTTTTTACGGAGTTAATTTTATTTTTTGGATTTCTTATCACTAATCCGACACAAAACTATTTTTTTTGAATTAAGGTTAAAATTCAAATCGTTGTTAGCGGCTCATTGTTTTAGATAAACTTTCGAATGTTCATTATAAATCCAAGGTGAAGCGCTTCATGATAATTATTATATTCTATTGCCTCTTTTACTGATGATAAATGAAATCCGATTCCTGTTGTAAAGGCATCATAGGAAATGAATTTTTCGTTTTTAAAATCGATTTTTGTTTTTTCAACTAATGAAATTAGCAGTTTTTTGAGTTCGTCAATTTCTATTTGCGTTGTTGTACCTGTTGGTTTTGTTCCGTTTTTGTAACGCTCAAATAATTCTTCAGAAATACATACCGGTACTTTTGATCTTCTGTAAACTAATCCTTGTTGTGATACGACAACGTGACCAATGTTCCAAATTATATTGTTACCAAATCCCTGAGGGATAGTATTTAATTGTTCTAATGAATATTGTTCTAAAAAGGTTAAGAAAATAGTTCTATTTGCAGTCCAAATTTTGAAAGTTGATTCCATTTTTTATTGATTTTATTTTTCCCGCTCTTTATCAAATCGCGCGATTCTGAAATTATTTTTTTTTGAGTTTCTCTTTGAAAAAGTCGATAGTGCGTGTCCAGGATAAAGTAGCGGCTGTTTCGTCGTATCTTGGAGTGGTATTGTTGTGGAAACCATGATTGACTCCGGGATAGAAATAGGCGGTATGTCCTACTTTATTCTTTTTAAGTATTGCTTCAAAAGCGGGCCAGCCCTCGTTTACTTTGGTGTCTAAACCTGCATAGTGCGCCATGATGGGCGTGGTTATTTTTTCGGCTTCTTCAGCAGTGGGTTGTCCTCCGTAATAAGGTACCGCAGCAGCTAAAGTAGGAATCGTAACCGCCATCATATTAGCGATCCAACCTCCAAAACAAAATCCAACAACACCTACCGAGCCATTACAGTCTTTGTGTGATTTTAGGTAGTTATAGGCTGCAATGAAGTCTTCGAGCATTTCTTCACGGCTGCGTTTTTTTTGTAACTCTCTTCCGGCATCATCATTTCCCGGATAACCGCCTAAGGGCGATAATGCATCTGGTGCCAGAGTGATGAATCCTTCGACTGCAGCTCTTCTTCCTACATCTTCAATATAAGGATTCAGCCCGCGGTTCTCATGCACTACAATGATTCCAGGTAATTTTTTTTTGGTTTCGGTTGGTCGGGACAAAAGCGCTTTGATGGTTCCTCCTCCTTTGGGCGATTCGTAAGTGATGTATTCTGATTTTAATCTGGGATCTTCGGGTTTGATTATAATAGAATCCAGGTAGTTAGGCGTCATAAAGCTAAGAAGTGAGGGAAGAGTAACGCTGCCTATAGCAAACAGGGATAACTTTTCAACAAATTGTCTTCTTTCTATTTTATTATGGGCATAGTCGTCATACAAATCAAAAATCTCCTGACTGATATCTTCTTTGGTTAGCTTTTTCATAAAATTTATTTTTATGCAACTAATTTAGGAAAAAAAGTGATTGCTTCAGTAGCAGTAGCAGTAGCAGTAGTATTTGTATTGTTCAATCCGTGCGTGCAGTGCTTTACTTTTATTCTAATTTGCGAGATCTCCGGGAAACGGTCTGTAGGCATAATAATGCAGGACTTCTTCAATGGCCATTTTTAAGGCTTCGTTTATTGGGAGTAAAATAGTGGCTAGCCTATTGTCTATTTGTGTGAGTTGCATATAATAATCAGAAAAAATGGGTACATATAATCCTTTGCGGATGGCCTCTTCAGTATCATTATAGTTTTTTTGTTGTTCTTCTTTTATTATTTTGCAAGTGGCCAATCGTAGTTTGCCATATTTGTCTCTGCTGGCGGCATACCCAAAAAGCCTGCAAATTAATCCGCGATAACGATAGTTACTACAGCTTCCGTTGTTACGGTCCAAAACAGCAAGAGGTCGGTATAAATGGCAGTTTCTGTCGGATTTGTTGTTTAATTGCACTACCATTTCTTCGGCTTTGCCGTTTAAAAATAAATACAAGGCCCACGGCAAAAACTCCAAAGGTGAAGCAACTATGTCTGGGGTGGAACAGCACTTGCCACAGCCAGTACGACAATGTAAAGTAGTTTCTGATTTGAAAGTGGTAATTTCATTTTCAAGACGGCCAAATATTTCTTCAACCAATCGAACCTTATGCGCTATAGACATTAATTTTTGTCTAATGTACGCTATTAAAAAGGGTTAACTGCATAATCCAGTTTTTCTTCAATTTGTGAAGCTGTTTTTATTTCAGAGACTATATCCTATTGATTCAAATCCCAGTTTAAAGAGACAGGTGTTTGTCGAGAGTCACTAATTTGCAAAGCCACACGGTCTGGATTACTACATCATAGTCCCTAAAATAGTTTGCCGCTAAACATAAAAAAGGCCCCTAATTTGGGGCTTTTCTAACGGGATATTTTAAAATTGGTTTTATGCTGCTTTATTTTTTTCAAAATTCACCATCCAATTCACACCAAATTTATCAGTAAATGTTCCAAAATAGCCGCCCCAAAAAGCGTCATCCATTGGCATTCCCACTTTTCCACCTGCGGAAAGCGCATTGAATAGTTTGTCGGCTTCTTCTTTACTTTCTGCAGTGATGGAAAGCGAAAAATTATTCCCATACACGGTTTTAGCTCCAAATGATGAGAAGCTGTCACTTCCCATTATCGCTGTTTCCTTACTGATGGGTAAGGAAATATGCATTATTTTTTCGGCGTCTCCGGGAGGACAGGTTTTACCCTCTACCACGGGCATATCCTTAAATTTTCCCAAATAGGAAAATTCACCGCCAAAGACGGATTTGTAAAAATTGAACGCTTCTTCGCAATTCCCATTGTAGGTGATATACGTATTTACTGTTGCCATAGTACTTGTATTTAAATGTTAGAGTGTTTGTTTTTTAATTGATTTGAATGCTAATAAAATAAATAAACTGATTTTAAATGTTAAATTAAAATTTAAATTGGGGACTTTGAGATGGCAATAATTAGTCCTCTTTTTTTATCAAATGTCTCTTGTACCAGACGATCGCCAGATTGGCGACTTCTTGCAATTTTCCTGGTTCTTCAAACAAATGGGTTGCTCCAGGAATTATTTTCATTTCTTTTACGGATTGCAGTTCGTCATAAGCCATTTTATTCATCCCAATAACCGGAACATCTTCACCGCCGACGATGAGTAGCGTAGGAGCGGTTACTAATGGCAGTTCATTAAGGACTAAATCAGGACGTCCGCCTCTTGAAACTACCGCTTTTATTCTTTTTCCAAAATGGGCTGCCGCCCCCAATGCTGATGCTGCTCCCGTGCTGGCTCCAAAGTAGCCTATGGGTAAGTTTTTAGCGCCTTTATATCCCATTAACCATAAGGTAGTTTCGATTAATCGGTTGGTCAGTAAATCAATATTAAACCTGTTTTCATAAATACGATCTTCTTCTTCGGTAAGTAAGTCAAAGAGGAATGTGCCTATTTTTTGTTGCTGAATCAATTCTGCTACCATTCTGTTCCGGGAACTGAACCGGCTGCTGCCACTTCCGTGTGAAAAGACAACAATCCCAATTGCGTTTTCAGGAATCACTAAATCCCCTTTCAATGTCATAGATGACAAGGGGATATCCAAATCTAATTTCTCCATGATTAATTTTTTAAAATAAACAATAAGTAGATTTGTAGTGCTATTCAGGGGCTTGCAGCACTTAAGATTTTAATTACTTCGTCATCTTCGACTTGATCAAATTCTTCGTAGAATCCACCTACACCTCTAAAAGATTTGGCGGCAATCAAGCAGACAAATTCATCCGTATTTTTCTCAAAGGTGTTTACGGTATCATAGGGTATTACAGGTACTGCAACAATAATTTTTGCAGGATTTTTTTTTCGCAGCATACTTATGGTGACCAGCAGGGTATTTCCAGTTGCTATACCATCGTCTATTATGATTACGTTTTTGCCTTTTATATCAAGAGGTATGCGATTGCCCATATAGCGTTCGTAATTTCTACGTAACAATTTTCGCAGACGCACAATTTCTTCTTCTATATACTCATTGGGAACACCAGGATGTTCGTCAATAATTGTGGAATCTACTGATACGGCACCTATGGCAAATTCCTTATTGTAGGGATGTCCAATCTTTTTGGAGAGGACAATGTCTAAAGGAAGATGTAAACTTTTGGCAATTATAGCTGCCACAGGTACTCCGCCTCTGGGGACAGCAAGAACAACGCTATTGGTATTCTTGTATTTTTGTAATTTTTCTGAAAGCAATAAACCAGCTTCAATTCTATCTTTTAATATCTCGTTATACATAACATTGGGTTTTATATAATAAAAGAAAAATTTAACATAAAGATACTGATTTTCAGTTAGTTTGATTTGTTTTGCAGCATTATTTTTTTATTGAATTTTCAAATTAAATTTGAAAATATTTCCTGCCCTCCTTATAAAATAATCCCTTTAAAAATGGATCCATAAAGCAATAGTTGTGCTATAAAATGATTTTTTTTCGAATTAAAGACGCATTTGAAAGCTAAAGGAGCCCTGTTTTTATAAAAAGATTTTAACTAATTTTACTCACAACTAATTGAAATGAAATGGCCTCTTTGAGAAATATCAATTTAAAAGCTAAAGCAGATAAAAATACTGGCTTTGGAACAAACGCCAACAGTTATGGAGGGCGTTTTGTCAATAAAAACGGAACTGCCAATATAGAGAAACGAGGCCTGTATTTTTTGCATCGGATCAGTTGGTATCATACGATGATTGATATGTCAATATGGAAATTCATGCTTATTATTTTATCTTTCTATGTTGGAATTAATTTTGTGTTTGCTACCATTTATTATGGAATTGGCATAGAACATTTGGACGGCATCAGTCCTTCAGAATCGAATTGGGTACAGTTTGGTCAGGCCTATTTTTTTAGTGCCCAAACTTTTACCACAGTAGGGTATGGGCATATCAGTCCTTCAGGGTTCATGGCAAGTCTCGTCTCTGCTGCTGAAGCGTTAATTGGCTTGTTGAGTTTTGCTATTGCTACGGGTTTATTCTTCGGGCGATTTAGCAAACCCACCGCATTTTTGAAATTTTCCGATAATGCCCTGATTGCACCTTATGGAGAAATCAAGGGTTTAATGATTAGAACCACACCTTTCAAAAACACGAATTTCACTGATGCTGAAGCAAAGATGACTCTTGGAATGAGTATTGAAGAAAATGGTATAATGACTAATAATTTCTACTCTTTAGAGCTGGAATTGGATAAAATAAATGCGTTAACCTTAAGCTGGACTTTGGTGCATCCAATTACCGAAAATAGTCCCCTTTATAACTTTACTAAAGAGGATTTTGAAAATACTCACGGTGAAATTCTTGTATATATCAAAACCTTTGATGATATGTTTAGCAATACGGTTGCAATTCGAACTTCCTATACATTTAATGAGGTTGTTTATGGAGCGAAATTTGAGCCGATGTACGCGCGAAGTACCGATAATTCTAAAACAATCTTGAATTTAGACAAATTGAATGCCTTTGATAATGTCACTTTAGAATAAAACAATAGTTTGCAGCTTATTTCAAATTTATAGGGAAAAATATTTTATATTTGTTTATTAAATTTACATAAACAATGAACAATATAAAAAGCATTTTTAGTATAAAAGATCTTGAAAATCTTTCTGGAATAAAAGCGCATACCATACGAATCTGGGAGAAAAGATACAATATACTGCAACCAATGCGTACCGATACGAACATTCGATTGTATGATTTGGGTAGTTTGCAAAAGCTTTTGAATATTACTTTGTTGCATGATTATGGTTATAAAATATCAAAAATTGCTACGTACCCTCCCGAAAAAATACCCTCCCTTGTAAGAGAGATTATTTCTGCAAAAAACACAAAAAATCATGCTATCAGTGCCTTTAAAATGGCAATGATGAATTTTGATCAGGAGTTGTTTTTTAATACTTACAATTGGTTGATTGCCGACAGATCTTTCAGGGAAATGTTTCATGAGGTTTTTATTCCTTTGATGAATGAGTTGGGATTGTTGTGGCAAACCGATACGATTACTCCGGCACATGAACACTTTATCAGTTATCTGGTGAAGCAAAAGTTATTGGTTAATACCGAAAAGCTTCAGGTTTTGAAACAAACCAAATTTGATAAGGTATTTGTCTTATCACTTCCAATGAATGAAATACATGAACTAGGTCTGATGTATTTGAATTATGAAATCCTTTTGCAGGGATATAAAACGATTTACCTGGGGGAGAGTATGCCAATTGAAAATTTGAAAGATTTAAAAAAATATTTTAATCCTATTGTTTTCATATCCTACCTGACAGTTCAGCCTGAGCGCGATTCCGTAAATGAATATGTCGCGGAAATGACCGCTGAATTGGTAGACGATAACACGGAGTTGTGGTTTGCCGGCAGATTGGTCGAATGTATTAATAAGGAAGGCCTATCTAATAAAGTTTCAGTTTTCGATTCCATTTCGGAATTAATTGATCAAATTTAATTTTTGTTTAATATTTTAGTATATTTGTTGAACAAATGAAAAAGAAAATTACAATTATAGGTTCGGGATTTTCAGCTTTGGCAGCATCTTGTTATTTGGCTAAAAGTGGTCATGACGTGGCTGTTTTTGAAAAAAATACCACTATTGGCGGAAGAGCCCGGCAATTAAAAAGCGATGGATTCACTTTTGATATGGGACCGAGCTGGTATTGGATGCCAGATGTATTTGATCGTTTTTTTGCTGATTTTGATAAAAAAACAACAGATTACTATGAGCTCATAAAATTATCGCCTGGGTATCGAGTCTACTATGGTATTGCTGATTTTATCACCATTGCAGATAATTTACCGGATATTACAATCGCTTTTGAAGCCATTGAAAAGGGCAGCGGTACAATATTAAATGAATTTATCGCGGAAGCCAAACGCAATTATGATATTGCCATTAAAGATTTAGTATATCGTCCGGGACTTTCACCATTGGAATTGGTAACGGTGGAAACGGCTAAAAAAGTGGGGCAGTTTTTTAGTAACATCAGTAAAGATGTGCATAAGAAATTTAAGAATGAAAGACTAATTCAAATATTGGAATTTCCAGTATTATTTCTTGGAGCGAAGCCGTCTGACACACCGTCTTTTTATAGTTTTATGAATTATGCCGATTTTGGTCTTGGAACCTGGTATCCTAAAACGGGGATGTACGACGTAGTTCGTGCGATCGAAAGTTTAGCAAAGGAATTAGGAGTTGCGTTTCACACGAATTCAACTATTGAAAAAATAATTGTTGCCGATAAAGTGGCAAAAGCGATAGTTGTAAATGGTGAAACGATTGCGTCCGATTTGATTTTAAGCGGAGCGGATTACCATCACACCGAAACGTTGCTGGATAAGGAATATCGGGCGTATTCAGAGCAATATTGGGACAGCCGTGTTTTTGCTCCGTCATCACTATTGTTTTATTTGGGTTTTGATAAAAAAATAGAAAACATGTCCCATCACGCATTATTTTTTGATGTTGATTTTTATCGGCATGCAAAGGATATTTATGATGAACCGCAGTGGCCAAAGGAACCTTTGTTTTATGCAAATTTTCCTTCGTTGACCGATAATACGGCTGCTCCTGAAGGAATGGAAACCGGATTTTTTCTTGTTCCGTTAGCGCCTGGGATTACAGATACCGAAGAATTGCGAGAGCAATATTTCAATATTATAATAGATCGTTTTGAAACTTTAACGCAACAAAGCGTAAAAAACAACATTGTATTTAAGCAATCGTTCTGTAAAAATGATTTTGTTTCGGAATACAATTCGTATAAAGGAAATGCCTATGGAATGGCGAACACCTTATTACAAACCGCTTTTTTAAGACCGAAATTAAAAAGTAAAAAAATAAAGAATCTATATTTTACGGGGCAATTAACCGTTCCTGGACCGGGTGTTCCGCCGGCATTAATCTCGGGAAAACTGGTGTCGGAGTTAATAAATAAGCAATTTTTAGCACAATAGCCATGAAGCAATTATTTGATGACGTATCTTTCAAATGCAGTAAACTGGTTACCAAAAACTACAGTACTTCATTTTCATTGGCGGTTTATATGCTGGCACCAATCATTAGAGATGCCATATACAGTATTTATGGGTTTGTTCGTTTTGCTGATGAAATTGTAGATTCATTTCACGGTTTCGACAAAGAAAATTTGATTAATGATTTCGAAAAAGAATATTACAAATCGTATCATTCCGGGATAAGTATGAACCCGATTTTGAATTCTTTTCAGCAAACCGTGAAGCAATACAATATTACTGATGACTTGATTCAGGCTTTTTTGAAAAGTATGAAATTGGACCTGGTGAAATCAGATTACAATAGCAGAGCGGAATATGAAGCCTATATTTATGGCTCTGCAGATGTAGTTGGGTTGATGTGCCTTAAAGTATTTGTAGCCGGAAAAGAACAAAAATACGAACAGTTGAAAGACGAAGCCATGCGATTGGGTTCCGCTTTTCAAAAGGTCAATTTTTTGAGAGATTTAAGGGACGATAATCTAATTTTGAACCGGAATTATTTTCCAGGTGTCGATTTGAATTCATTCGATGAAAAGACGAAGCAGATTATTATAAAGGAAATACAAGAAGATTTTAATGTGGCATATAAGGGGATTTTAAAACTGCCGATTGAGGCTAAATTTGGGGTTTACACGGCATTTGTCTATTATAAAAAATTGTTGAAAAAACTAGAAAACACGCCTTGCCATGAAATTGGGAATTCGAGAATTCGGGTTTCTAATTATACTAAAGCGGGCCTGTTGGCTCAATCTTTTGTGACCTATAAATTAAAATTAGTGTGAACGTTCAGTTGTTTTGAAAAAGTATAGTTTAATTAAATAAAAAAATAATGGTTTCTTTTTTAATCTTTTTCGGAGTTTTCCTTTTTATGGAATGTGTGACCTGGCTTACGCATAAGTATGTTATGCACGGTCTGATGTGGTATTTTCATGCCGATCATCACCAGCCTAAATACACTGCTGTTTTTGAACGAAATGATGTGTTCTTTGTGATTTTCGCGATCCCCAGCATCGTTCTTTTTTACTATGGTGCAGCAGCCGGAATGAATTATCTCTTTTTCATTGGACTCGGAATAACATTGTATGGATTTTGCTATTTCATGATTCACGATGTTTTGATTCACCAACGATTTAAGTGGTTCAAAAACACAAATAATAAGTATCTGATTGGATTGCGCAAAGCACATAAAGTGCATCACAAACATTTGGGTAAGCAACATGGAGAATGTTTTGGGATGCTGTTTGTACCTTTCAAATATTATAAAATTTAGAAATTCTATTGGGATCTGATCGCTAAAAAAGGGGTTTGAGCACTATATTCCTTTTATCTTATCCCTGGCAAAAAAAGCAAGACTTTATAAGGGTTCGGTCATG
Organism: Flavobacterium kochi; assembly: GCF_048286715.1. Classification (NCBI taxonomy): domain Bacteria; kingdom Pseudomonadati; phylum Bacteroidota; class Flavobacteriia; order Flavobacteriales; family Flavobacteriaceae; genus Flavobacterium; species Flavobacterium kochi. The sequence continues at coordinate 42,218 of NZ_JBLVPW010000016.1, read as the reverse complement.
CCTCACGCGAGTCCAGCGTCTACTATTTCAATTTAAAATTATTAGAACTAATGAAACTTTATAAAAAAGAAACCATTCAGCATATAAATGCAAGTATAGAAGAATGCTGGGCTTTTTTTTCCAGTCCAGGAAATCTTCAGAAAATTACGCCAAAGACAATGGGTTTCGAAATTACCGATTTCGATAATAAATCCATGTATGAAGGACAGATTATTCAATACAAAGTGGCACCTCTTTTCGGACTTAAATTGCCTTGGGTAACCGAAATTACATTCGCGAAGGAAAATAGTTATTTTATTGACGAACAGCGTTTTGGGCCTTATGCGCTGTGGCACCACAAACACTTTTTTGAAGCTACTGAAAACGGTACTACAATGACCGATTTAGTTCACTATGCTTTGCCTTTCGGTTTTATCGGCCGTATCATCAATACTTTGGTGGTGAAAAATAAATTGAAAGCCATTTTTGATCACAGACGCATCATGGTGGATCAACTGTTTAATTCTAAATAATGAGCAAACAAGAAATAACTTTTTTTTGGTTCAGACGGGATTTACGTCTGGAAGATAATGTGGGATTATTCCATGCTTTACAATCCGAATATCCTGTTGTTCCTTTGTTTATTTTTGATGATTCCATCTTGGACAGTTTGCCAAAAAACGATGTCAGAGTAGGTTTTATCCATGAGAATCTTGCGATAATAAATACGCGGCTGAAAGAAATAGGAACTTCATTTTTGGTAAGAAAAGGCAATGCCAGTGCTGTTTGGCAAGCACTCCTTCAGGAATTTGACGTTAAGAAAGTCTTTTTCAATAAAGATTACGAGCCGTATGCAATAAAACGGGATGCTGCAATTTGTGAATTATTGCAGGCAAACAATACAACCTGTGATTCTTTTAAGGACCAGGTTATTTTCGAAGAGAAAGAAATCACAAAAGCCGATGGACTGCCTTATACTGTTTATACTCCTTATAAAAATAAATGGCTGGAGCAATACAAATCCATAACGCCGATTCCGGAATATAAAACAACCCCTGTGTTTTCTAATTTCCATAAGAGTGACTTTCTTTTTCCAACTTTAGCGCAGATAGGATTTGCCGAAAGTCCTGTGAAAGTCAAGTCTTACAACTTAGAATGGATTGGTAATTATCAGGATATAAGAGATTTTCCAGCGTTGGACAAAACATCTTATCTTTCACCACATCTGCGTTTTGGTACAGTAAGTGTCCGAAAAGTAGTGAATTGGGCCTTTGATAAAAACGACGTTTTTTTGAGTGAACTCATTTGGAGAGAATTTTTTATGCAAATACTATTTAGCTTTCCAAAAGTAGTTACCCAAAACTTCAAATCGGCTTATGATGGGATTCAATGGCTGAATAACGAAGAAGATTTCAAACGCTGGTGTACCGGAACTACCGGATATCCGATGGTTGACGCCGGAATGCGTCAGCTCAATGAAACAGGATACATGCACAATAGAGTCCGAATGGTTGTGGCAAGCTTTCTATGCAAACATTTATTGATCCAATGGCAATGGGGTGAAGCCTATTTTGCAGAAAAATTATTGGATTATGAATTGTCTGCCAATGTAGGGAACTGGCAATGGGCTGCAGGAACGGGTTGTGATGCAGCGCCTTATTTCAGAGTTTTCAATCCTGAAATTCAGCAAAAAAAATTCGATGAAAAAGGAAGCTACATCCGTAAATGGATTAAAGAGTTTGATTTTGGATATGGAGCGCCTATGATTGATCACGCTATGGCCAGAGATCGGGCGATTGCAACTTATAAAGCGGGAATTTTGAAATAAAACAGTACTTTTCTCTGGTGTTTTGGCATTTTAAAAGTCACGATTTCATAATCCATTCATAATCCATTCATAGTCCGTTTCAAAATCATTTCAAAGATCAAGGTCAGGATGTATCGTGCGTACGCTTAAATCTGAAATCACCGCAACCTGTCTTTTAAAATCTTGGCCCTTCTTTTTTTTTACTATTGGTATTTTTGAAAATGATTCACTACAATTTTTGCTTTCAAATCAAACATCAGATTGTACAATCCAAAAAAGGTTCTGTTCATATAGATAAAATGTTTAGAACCCCGATTGCCATTCATTTTTCTAAGATTGGTGTCTTTCGAAAATCGTTCGCCCAATTGTGCTATACTTTCAAAAAAGGTTTCATCAGAGAAATCGAAGGTCTGCCCCTGAAATGGTTTCGTGAACAACGATAGTAAATCATGAAACATTTCGGTGAAGTAGTTCACTTCTTCTTCGGAATCGTCTTTTCTGAGGATTTCTAATTCAAATAGTTTGGCATTAAATAGTTTGGAATCATTAATGACCTTTTTATCAATCAATTCAAAATAGGGGATGTAAAAATCATTTGGAATTTGTTTCATACAGCCAAAATCCAATGCAACCAATTGGTTTTCCTTATTGATTAGGAAATTTCCCGGATGCGGATCAGCGTGTACTTTTCTCAAAGTATGAATTTGGTACATATAGAAATCCCACAGTGCCTGACCAATTTTGTTGGCGATTACCTGATCTGTATTTTTATCCGTAAACTCCGAAAGATGGATTCCCGTCATCCAATCCATCGTTATGATCTTCTGTGAAGAATAATCAGAATAGTAATTGGGGAAAACCAGATTGTCTATTTTTTTACAGGCTTCAACTACCTCCTGGCTTTGTTTCAGTTCTAATAAATAGTTGGTTTCTTCTATCAGTTTGTCTTCTACTTCCTTGAAATACTTATCGGAATCTTTTCCTTTAAGGTTAAACATTCGTATGGCAATTGGTTTAACCAAGGCCAAATCAGACGAAATACTATTGGCTACGCCAGGATATTGAATTTTTACAGCCAGTTTTTTTCCATCTTTTACGGCGACATGAACTTGTCCAATACTTGCCGCATTAACAGAGGTAGCATTGAACTGATCAAAAATCTCATAAGGCGTTTTGCCAAAATTTGTTTTGAACGTTTTCAATACCAATGGAGCTGAAAGTGGTGGGACAGAGAATTGTGACAGGGAGAATTTCTCTACATAGGCCTGAGGCAAAAAGCTTTTGTCCATACTTAGCATTTGTGCAACTTTTAGTGCGCTTCCTTTCAAACTTTTTAGCGCGTCATATATATCCTCCGCATTATCTTCATTCAGTTTGTCTCGGGTCAAATCGGAATTAACCATTTTTTCACCATAATATTTGAGATAATTAACGCCAACTTTTGCTCCGGTGTGAACCAATTTAGTCGCCCTTTCAATTTTTGATGTAGGGATGTAGTCTATGGTTTTCATTATTTTTTGTATATTTTTTCTTTGAAAATAAACTTTCCAAAATCGATTAAGCTGTCAATTGGTGTAATATCCATTAATTCAAAAGTCGCTTTTACTGATTTCTCAATGTAGAGGTCTGTTTTTTCAAATGCAGGCGAGGAGTCCTCCAGCCAAAACTTGATTGTAAATAAAAGTTGTATCCATGACATTTCCTGAATTGCTTTCTCCTGAAAATTTTGAAATTTTTCCAGTTTGATTCGGTATTCATCTGAGATAATCGCCGCGACATAGTTTTTAAAACTGTTTCTTAAACTGGAAAGTTGCATTAAATTTTTCAGTTCATTTCGGTGTTGTTTCAAACTTAGGGTCACATAACTTCGATTTGCAGCCAATAGTTCGAAGAAAGTAAAGTAAAAACTGAGTATTTTACTTTTCATATCGTACGTTGCATAGTCTTGATCTTTCTGAAGTAATTCAACGGTTTTTTCCAGAAATATTTTGAAGATTTCTTGCTCCACACTTTCCATGGTTCCAAAATAAATGTAAAATTCAGCTTCCGAAAAGTGATTCATCTTTGCGAAATGATACACCGATTTAGGTTTGTCATTATTTTCCAATGCATAATTCATATACATAGAAACTATTTTCTCTTTTGTTATTGTTGATTTTTTAGTAGCCATTTCTAGTGCATTTGTAATTAGTCCATAAAGATAATGAATGTTTAAACATAATTTAATAATGTTAAACAAAAATTAATGTTAATGTTTTTATCACTCAAAATGACTAGATTTGTTTTGTTATGAAAAAAAATATACTAATAAGCGGAGGTTCAGGATTTATCGGTAAACACTTGACTGATTTATTAATTGAGAAAGGATTTTCAGTTTCTATATTGAGTCGTAGTGATAAAAAAAATACGGACAATATTTCTTATTTTAAGTGGGATGTTTTGAATCATGTTATTGAGGAAGCGGCGGTATTGAATGCTGATTACATAATCCATTTAGCGGGTGAAAATATCGCAGCAAAAAGATGGAAGGCAAAACGTAAAGCCCTAATTGTTGATAGCAGGGTACAATCAGCACAACTGCTTTATTCTGTTTTAAAAAAAAATAATAAAAAACTGGATGCCTTTATTTCAGCTTCTGCTGTAGGTATTTATGGTGCTGTAAACGGAGAAGAAATTTGTACTGAAGAAACAGCTCCTGCCCATGATTTTGTGGGTTCTGTTTGTCAGAAATGGGAAGGTGCAATCGATTTTATTGAAAATTTGCATATTCGCACCGTGAAAATCCGCACGGGGATGGTATTAGGAAAAAATGACGGTTTTTTGAAGAAACTGATTCCTGTATTTAAATATCGATTGGGTTCAGTATTAGGTTCGGGGAAACAATATATGCCATGGATACATATCGATGATTTGTGTAGGGTGTACCTTGAGGCAGTTGTAAATGAAGAGATGAATGGTCCTTATAATGCGGCTGTCAATGATAATAGCACTAATGCTGTTTTTTCCAAAACGCTGGCCCGTCTTTTGGGCTACTCTATATGGTTACCACACGTTCCTGCTTTTGTGTTAAAATTGGCAATGGGTGAAATGTCCAAAATAGTATTGAACGGGCGAAGAGTTTCCTCAGAAAAACTTGAAAAACGGGGATTTCAGTTTAAATATAAAAATTTGGAAGAGGCTCTTAGGAATTGTTTAACTAATTAGCTTTAATGTAAAACACAATAAAGCTGAGTATTCACGTTTTTGGATATTTTGCTGCGGACTATAAAAGGAATTTCGATTTTGAAATCGTCGGTATTTAACGGAAAATTAGAAATTAATTCGATTCCTTGATCTCCCTTTCTGATCATACCCATTACTATAATTTTTTTTGATTTTCCATGCATCGTAATTTTCCCCCTAATTTGATATTCATTTGCATTTGAATCTATGTTTTTCAGATTAAATTTCTCAATTATGCCTTTGAAAATGGCTTTGGGAAAGCGATGACTCTGCATGTAATTTTGATTAAAATGTTCCTCCATCAAACTTCTTTCAAATTGAAAATTTTTGATAATGGCAAAACAGGTAATCTCCCCGGTTTTGGTAATCAAAACACAGGACGCTTTTTTATTTATTGCTTTTACTTCTTCGAAAAAAGGTACTGAAGCCTCAAAATTTATAATTCCTTTATCAGTCGTCATTTTTTCTTGCGCAATACCGTTATTAGCAATAAAAATCAGGAAAAGGAGTGTAATTATTTTCATAGCCTTTTATGAATTAAACTACTTAAAGTTACGAAATTTTAAGGAAATATTTTTACGATTACGGATTAAATAATCGTATTAATATAAATTTTTAAAGATTTTTTTTTGACCAAAAGTTATCATTAAGTTTTGATTTTTTAAATCTTAAATCGATTGCTTTAAGCTGAAAAATCCAACTGAAATAAGCTAGGGTAAGTCGAGCTGCACCTTATATTTTTCTAGGCTGGCGAGCGATTCAGGAGAACTGTAATCAAACGCTTCTTCATGCAGGTCTTTTTCCTTTTTTAAGGCAATTTGCTTGATGCAATTACAAAAACGGCGCACTTCATTAAGGCTGGACAGGATTAAGCCGGGAACCAGAACGCTTTTGCCTTCCTTGTCTTTTGCAACCATAGTAAAGTAAGAGGAATTGCAATGTTTTATTTTTCCTGTTTGGATATTTTCAGCCTCAACTCGAATGCCTATAATCATGGAACTATTACCGACATAGTTCACACAGGCTTTCATCGTTACCAATTCACCCACTTCAATTGGTTTAAGGAAATTTACTGTGTCCACTGAGGCAGTCACACAATAATTTCCTGAAAATTTTGAAGCGCAAGCGAAGGCGATTTGATCGAGTAAAGATAAAATATAACCACCGTGAATTTTTCCGCTAAAATTAGTGTGAGAGGGTAACATCAATTCTGAAATACTGATATTCGATGAAGCGACCGTTTTAAAAGTAGTGTTCATAAAAATTATTTTTGATTAAAAGGGGACGTTTCTTTTTGAACGGAGGTGACAAAATATCTCGTTTCTCCCCACCAGGGAAATGTTCTGTACCTTTCTATATAAGTCAATTTAACATAATTCCCCTGAAGCCCTTTCAAATCATCAATCACTTTTTTATCGCTGTCCAAAACGGAAAAACTAAAAATCTGGGCTCCGGAAATTCCCTGGCTTAATTCGCCCTCCCATGTTTTTATAGCCATTCCTTTATGACTCAGTTTGATTAGTTCACCAGAACGAATACCTTCGCTGTAAGGAACGTAATAGAGAAATGCAAAATAGCAAATCAGGACAAGCGTACCGACTCCTAAAATAATTCCTAAAATTCGTTTCATTTTGTTTCGTTTAATAATTGATTTTCGTCTTTCTCTGCTCGGTTTAATATGCTTTCTGGAAGCGCTTTCTTCGCTTTAGCTCCCATTTTTTTCAATTTCTCTACGCTTACAATAAGATTTCCTTTTCCTTCTACGAGTTTATTCATTGCGCCACTGTATTCAATTTTGCTTTCATCGATCTTCTTTCCAATTTTGATTAAATCACCTACAAAACCTTCAAATTTATCATATAAGGCACCAGCTTGTCTCGCAATTTCCAGCGCATTTTCCTGTTGCTTTTGATTGGTCCACATGCTGTCAATAGTTCGTAAAGTAGCCAGAAGCGTAGCTGGTGTAACAATAACAATGTTTTTCTCGAATGCTTTGTTGTATAAAGTAGTATCCTCGTTAAGCGCCATAGCAAAAGCGGGTTCAATAGGGATAAATAACAATACAAAATCAGGGCTTTCTATTTGATATAAATCCTGGTAATTTTTATTCCCTAATTGCTCAACGTGACGTTTGATGGAGTTAACATGTTCTTTTAAAAATCCAACTTTTACATCATCATCGTCTTCATTGATGTATTTTTCATAAGCGGTCAAAGAAACTTTAGAATCGACAATCATCTTTTTGCCGTCAGGAAGGTTAATGACAACGTCAGGAAAAACGCGATTTCCGTCTTCAGTGGTGAAAGCTTGTTGCACTTCATATTCACGGCCTTTCTCTAATCCTGATTTTTCTAGAACGCGCTCCAATACAAGCTCACCCCAATTTCCCTGCATTTTGCTATCTCCCTTCAAAGCTTTGGTCAGGTTAATAGTTTCCTTGCTCATTTGAATATTCATTTCTCGTAAGCCTAGAATTTGTTGGCGCAAAGCGGCATGATAGTCAATGCTTTCTTTGTGCGTATCTTCTACTTTCTTTTCGAACAAATGAATTTTATCCTGTAAAGGTGTCAGGATGTTCTTCATGTTTTCTTTGTTCTGTTCTGTAAATTTATTGGACTTTTCTTCTAATATTTTGTTGGCGAGATTCTCAAATTCCTTGGTGAATTTTTCTTGCAGTTTCTCGACTTCTTCTTTTTGTTCTTTGTTGCGCTCCCAAAGATTCTCGAAATCAACTTCTTTTTTAGAAAGCTGAATGGCCAGACTGTCTTTTTCGCTTCGAATGCTTTCTTTCTCAGTATTGGTGTTTTCTAATTGCTTTTCAAAGGCTATTTTATCAACAACAATTTGCTCTTTCAGTTGATTGAATTGGGAGGAAAATGCAATCAGCTTTTCTTCTAAACTAATTTTTTCCGACTGAAATCTGGCAGAGAAAATGAGTTTTCCAATGAAAATACCAATAGCGAGAGCGACGATAAAAATCAATAAAAACGGGAGCATATTTGACATAGAAAAGTATTGTTTTTGTAAAAAGTAAAAGTAAACATAAATACCTAGCACTTAAATTTAAAATATAAATTTCATTAATTATTCTTAATCATTTGATAAACAGACAGACTAATTTTAGTTGCCCCCGGAAAAAAAAAACAGGGACGCAACCATTTTAAAACAATAACATCTATTAAATGTAACCTTTTAAAAAAAAATGTACCAATTATGAAAAAATTAATAGTAAGCTTAATTATTGCCTTTGGCTTTAGTGCGTGTTCTCTCAATGCTGGGAGGGATACTGTTTCATGCGGGAGCACCACCAACGTCGATTTTACGGGTTTTCCGCTGAATTGTAATTATAGTGTAAAAAATGCAGCGGATAAGCCAGTTGCAATTGTACTAAATACACAGGAGAAAATGGACTCCTATTTTATAAAACATGAAAATACTTGTTCAGCTCCAAATCCAATTATCGATTTTAATAAAAAATTTCTTGTTGGGATATTCTCGGGTGCTAAGCCTACTGGTGGCTACAGTATAAAAATTATGTCTATTGTTGAGAATAGTTGTGAAATGGTGGTGAATTTTTATGAAAAAACACCTCTTCCCGATGAAATGGTAACAGAAGCAATAACCTATCCTTCTGATTTTATTTTGATCCCTAAAACAGATAAGCCAATCTATTTTAACAAGGTAAATCAAAGTCCTGACACGATTATTATTGGAGGTTTTTATGGTCATTGTACGGGCAGCGACTGCCTGAATTTTTATCAGATAAATGATTATAATGTACTTGGTTTTTTAAACGTTAATTATGGAAATTATGATTTTAGTCAATACAGTTATAATGCATTACCCAAAAAAGGAGAATATACGTTGTTTTTAAAGAATGTTCCTGTTGAAATTTTAAATTTGAAAGGACAAACAAAAACGTATGGTAACCCTGATTCGCACGATCAAGGTGGAGTGTATTTTGAACTTCATCAAGGAATAAATACGACCAGAATTTATTTAGACAACGATAACACGACCGATCAAAGTTCAGAAATTTTACTTTTCAAAAAAGCAATTCAAGATAGAATTCTAGGATTTAAAACAAGTTAATAGCTGAAATCATGAAAAAAATATTCTTTATTCTTATTGCAGTTAGCCTGCTGTCTATCTCCTGTTCAGAATCGTCACCTTGCAATGATTCCTATTCGAATCTTATAGGTACTTGGATTTGGGAAAGTTCTTCAGGCGGAATTGCAGGAGTAACCGAAACACCCGCAAGTACCGGAGGCCATAAAAAACTGGTATTTATCAAAGAAGGAAGAATGATCTCCTACAATAATAATGTCGAGACTGGAAATTATTCTTATGAAATAAGAGTTGGTAAAAGTATTTATGACGGATCTAATCATTATTTAATTTATGCAGAAAACGAGTTTAGTTATGTGGTTTTAGCAGTAGATCCCAGCAATTTGAAAATAGGTGATAATAATTATGATGGTCTTGTTTCATCTTATAAAAAATAAAAAGTATCCTATTTAAGATCGTAAGTTTACTTTACTTCTATTTAGAAACACCTATAAGAAAAGACACTAATGATGAAAATCACTGAAAAACGAAAGCCTATTTGATGTCGAATTTCTTTTTATATGTTTGTAAAAAGAAAGAAAAGTTTCCTTGTTTCTTAATGGAAATCAAAATGTTGTCTCAAATTTCAGTAATTGTAAATTTAGTTACCAATTAATTTTTATACTTTTAATTAATATGAAGGATAAATCTGTAAAATTAAATTCTCTTTTTATAGTTATAGCTGTTGTCGGTTGGTTTGCTGTTGTATTGCAATTGTATCTTATTATTTTGAATCGTATGGCTTCACTTTCGGAAACGATTGTTCGATTTTTTAGTTTTTTTACCATTCAATCTAATATTTTGGTGGCAATATGTTTTTCTTTTCTTTGGTTAAAGCCAAAATCCAAATGGGGATTGTTCTTTTTGAAACCTAAAAATGCAACTGCAATTACTTTATACATTACAATTGTTGGAGTTGTTTACAATGCGATTCTTCGGTTTTTATGGGCACCGACGGGTACGCAAAAAATAGTGGATGAGTTATTACATTCGGTCATTCCAATATTGGTTTTTGTGTTTTGGATCGTATTTGTTCCTAAAAAAGAATTGGAATTCAAAAATATCTTTCTATGGTTGATTTTTCCTTCTGTATATTTGGGTTGTACTTTAATTCGAGGCGCCTTTTTCGGTTTTTACCCTTATCCGTTTCTCGATGTAAATTTTTTAGGATACAGCAAGGTGTTTGTCAATAGTTTTTATATGTTGCTGGCTTTTCTTTTTATTGGAGCGTTGTTGATCAGTTTTGGGAGAATTAGAACTGGAAAATCGAATGAAAATCAGGTGATTTAATTTTGTTATATAAAAAAGCCAATAAGAAACGATGCACTTATTGGCTTTTTAAAAACGGATGAATTCCTATTCGTCCAGTTTTATATTTCCTCTGTCTTCCTGATTATCCGGATGTTCATTAGGATATCTGTTTGGGATTATATCAGAGTTATGATCTTTATTTTCCACCATTTTTTTAGCTTGTTCCTCGGAAACAATCCCTGCATCAGAACTTGGATTTTCATTGCTGACGGCATCATTTTGATCCGGTATCCCATCTACATTACGAGCTCTTTGAACAATTTTTTGATTTCCATGCGCATCCGTTTCTACTTCTGCTTTAAGATTTGATGCGGCAGGATTATAATCTTCAGGTAAGTTTTCTCCGCTGAAACCTTCGTTTACATTTTGCTTATTGTTTGTCTTTTTTGATCCTAAATCATTGCTTTCCATAATCTTTAATTTAAAGTTAATACCATTAACTTCTATAATAGTACGTCTTTTATAGTAAGGAATTCAATCATTTAACATAGCTTTTGGTTTGTTTGGGTAAATGTATCATGCTCTATTTTAAATCTTGCTAAAACAAAACTATCTTTGCAATCATTAAAAAACAGAACAAAATGACTCATTCCCATTTCATCATTCACAAGCCTTACGGTTATCTGAGTCAGTTTATTTACGAATTGAAAAGGAAAAAGAAATTACTGGGAGAATTGTACGCTTTCCCCAAAGGAACGATGGCAATTGGTCGTCTAGATGAAGATTCCGAAGGATTATTATTGTTGACCACGGACGGAATGATGAGCGAAATTATTAGAAGTAAAAAAGTCGATAAAGAATATTATGTGCAAGTCGATGGAATTATTCATCAGGAAGCTATTGAGCAACTAAAAAAAGGTGTTGAAATAGGTTTCAATGGCACTAAATACATTACCAAACCTTGCAAAGCATTTTTGATAAATGAAATTCCTGCTTTTGGAACGAGAGGAAAAAAGATACGGGATGAGCGGCATGGTCCAACTTCCTGGGCTTCCATTACTGTAAATGAGGGGAAGTTTCGTCAAGTCAGGAAAATGACTGCCGCTGTTGGTTTCCCCACTTTACGCTTGGTTCGTGTTCGAATAGGAAACGTATATCTCAATAATTTGCAGGCTGGAGAAGTCTTGGAAGTTGCCACTTTCGAAATAGAAAAGTAATGAATTCTGAATATCAAAACGCAAAACGCAAAACGCAAAACCCAAAACGCAAAACCCAAAACCCAAAACTTCAAATATGTTAAACATCGTTTTAGTAGAACCTGAAATCCCAAACAATACTGGAAATATTGGCCGATTGTGCGTGGGTACCGAAAGCCGCCTGCATTTAATTCATCCTTTTGGTTTTGTCATCAATGATAAAAATCTGAAACGTTCCGGTTTGGATTATTGGGTGCATCTTGAGGTTACGGAATATCAAAATGTAGGGGAATGGAAAGCACAGGTTCCGGATTTGTCACGCGTTTTTCTGATGAGTTCCCACGCGGAAAAATCGTATTTAGAGAATGATTTTCAAGATGGGGACTGGTTGGTTTTTGGGAAAGAAAGTAAAGGTTTGAGCGTAGCTGTTTTAAGCGAATTTCCCAACCATTTGACAATTCCGATGTCACCACTAATTAGAAGTTTTAATATTGCTAATGCTGTTGCGTTTGTCATTGGCGAAGCAAAGAGGCAAATAAGCAATCAATTGTAAGTTGTTAATTGTAAAAAGTAAGGTGTTATTGTGGTTGAAATTTCATATATTTGAGAAGGTCATTCCGGTTCTAATTGTTTTTTTTCTTCTTTAAAACTTACTTTTATGATTGACAAAGTTATCCTTAGAAGTACCATTTTTAAGCATTTGGATGGTTTGGTTACCGCTCCTGTGGCCTATGTTTTGCTTGAAAAAGGAGTGCTGTCTTATATAGTCGAGAAAAAAGAAGTTACACTTGCGGAATTGAGCTCCCATTTCAAAGCCAATGAAGGTTATCTCAATGTGGGTTTGCGTGTTTTGTGCTCTCAGGGATTTCTAAACTATCACATTAATCATACCACAGACCAAATTAAATTTAGCATAAACGATAAAAGTGCGATTGCTTTTTCGATGTTCTACCTGTACGAAGACGTGCTTGATTTACTACATTTTTCGATGCAATTTCGCACGCGATTATTAGACGATATTCCATTTATCCGGTTGGGTTTAATTTTCGAATTATATAAAAATAATTATGGAATTTCATTTTCGGACGATACGCTGACCAATGAAATTCAACATCAGATTTTAACGCATATTGAAGGTTCTTTGGTGGGACCGCTATTAGTGAGGTTGGGCATGAGTGGGATGTTTCATAAGTACTTTATGGAGATTTCCTTCCGTCCTGAAGAATTTCATAAATCGCCTGATCATTTTAAAATCGTACTGGATTTTTTTGTGGATTTAGGTTGGTTTACTCGAAAAAAAGACAACTATCAATTTACTGAAAAAGGTTTGTTTTTTGCCAAAAGAGCGGCTGCATACGGGGTGACAGTTTCTTATTTACCGACTTTCAGTAAAATAGGGGATTTGCTTTTTGGGAACCCTGATATACTTAGAACGGTTGCTGAAGGGGAAGATGAAATTCATGTGGATCGAGAAATGAACGTATGGGGAAGCGGAGGTGCACATGATACTTATTTTAAAGTCGTAGATGAGATTATTATTAAATTGTTTAATTTACCAATAGGAGACCAACCCAAAGGAATTCTCGACATGGGTTGTGGCAATGGAGCATTTATAGAACATATTTATACTGTAATCGAAAGGCAGACTTTGCGAGGAAAAATGTTGGATGATCATCCTTTATTCCTTGTAGGTGCCGACTATAACCAGGCGGCGTTGAAAGTAACCCGCGCCAATTTAATTAAAGCCGATATTTGGGCCAAGGTAATATGGGGAGATATTGGTCAACCAGATTTGTTAGCCAATGATTTATTAGAAAATTACACCATTGATTTGAAAGATTTGCTCAATGTGAGAACTTTTTTGGATCATAACCGAATTTGGGAAATGCCTAAACAGATCACCAAAGACAGAGTAAGTCACTCAACAGGAGCATTTGCGCATAGAGGAGAGCGAATCCGCAATAGTTTAGTAGAGGATAATCTCTTGGAACATTTTAATAAATGGTCGCCTTATGTTCGGAAATTTGGATTGTTAATGATTGAATTGCATACAATTGCTCCAAATTTGACTGCTGCTAATTTAGGGAAAACGGCAGCTACTGCCTATGATGCCACACATGGTTTTTCGGACCAATATATAGTAGAAATTCCTGTTTTACACAAAATTGCAGCTGAAGCGGGATTGTATCCAGATACTAATTTCTTTAGGAGATTTCCGGATTCTCCTATTGCAACAGTGAGTATAAATTTATTGAAAGGAAATGGGTGATATGATTTCGCACTGAAAAATAAAAAAATGAAAATGAGGAAGTCCATTCGACTCCCTCATTTAGTTTTAATTTCTGGCTACAAAATCACTTAAGGTAACATACGTATTTCCACTTATCGCGTCGTGATAAATGTTATATTTCGTTGGATAATTTCCCGCTTTTTCAAAATGTTCCGGTTGGGAATAGCTGGCACTAAAATCAACATTGGAAAGCAGGTATTCTAAAGTGATCATTGGTTCAACAAAAGTAAATTTACCATTATAGGAACCGTAAATCATAATTTTAGAAAATGGAAGGTAAGCTCCTAAATTTATAGGTAGCCAGTGTTTTCCCATTTGGGGTTCGGCAGTTGCCGGGCCAGGAGGAGTGAAATAATCGGCAGGCATGTAACCTATAGGGGGATAATTATTAAAAGAAGCGTCCGTTTCAGGAGACCATGCAGGAATTGCCAATTGTTCTTCAGCAGGAATCATGTAAAAATGAATATCAAAATGGGGTACATCAAATACGCCAACAGGTTCGTGACCATGAGGATTCCAGTTAAGTCCGATGTGATCGAAAGGAGTTAATTCTGTTGCTTTTAATTGTAAGGGTACGACAATAGTTTCACCTTCAGGAAGAAGTGTTTTACTGTTAGTTGTTAGATTATTAAAGGCTTCAGGAGTGATTTCAATTCCTATTTCGGTAGGATGGCCGTTTGAATCCACACTTATCCAGGAACGAACTTTTCCGTATCCCAAGGCGACCTGGGGTCCTTTAAATACAGTAAGTTTGGTGGCACTCGTTTTAGCACTAAGCATTTGTACCGAATTTTGGAGTAAATCACCACTAATCATTTCATCCTGACTACAAGAAAAAAGAAAAAATAATGATACCAAACCAATAATTTTTTTTTGAAATGTAAACAAATTTTCCATAATTAAAATTTTAAAAGATTGTTTTTAATGATGTAGATAAGTAGCGCTTTTGGGGGGGAAATAAAATGAATAACAAAAATACAATATTTATTGTAATTGACTGGTATTCAGTATTGTATTTGTTTTTATTGATGCAATGATCTGTATTGTTTTGCGATGGGAATGGCTTTCAATACCGTGAATTTATAGATAGGAAAGACGTTCGTTTTTTTATAGCAGATTCATAAAGAAGAATTGCTGCTAAAAAAAATGTTACTCTTAACCGGTGGTACTAAAATGAATTGACTTTGTAGTAAAATTGCAAAAACTATACAATGATGAATTTTCCTTTATCAGCGTCAAAAACAATATGCTCGTCTTTGAATAAGGTATTGAAACTTCCTTTTGAAATAAAATTGCAAGGCTCGTCCTGAAGGACGGTTTCAGGTGTCATGATAATCATTTCGTCACTCAATTGTATCGCCATATCAATATCATGAGTGGAAAATAAAATGCACTTTCCGGTTTCATGAGTGAGTTTTTTTAAAAGTTTGAATAAGGCAACTTTATGTAATAGATCCAAATGGGTTGTCGGTTCATCCAAAATTATTAATGGAGTATCTTGTGCCAAAGCTCTTGCAATAAGTACTTTTTGTAATTGGCCATCACTAATCTCATAATATTTTTTTGCTGCCAAATGACTGACTTGGGTCAATACCATAGCCTCATTAACTTTAACAAGATCAACATCAGATAAAGTCCCAATCCAATTGGTGTAGGGTTGTCTTCCTAAAGCAATGAGTTCAAAAACGGTTAAATTACTTGGAGGCAATTTTTCAGTTAAAACCATACTTAGGTGTTGGGCTAAGTCCAAAGGTGCATAAGAAGTGATTTTCCTTCCATTCAAAAAAACATCTCCGAACAGCGGTTTCTGGATTCCGGTTATTGTTTTTAAAAGCGTTGATTTTCCTATACCATTTGCGCCGATCAAAGCGATGAGTTTTCCTTTTTTTAAGGCAATGGAGATATTTGAAGCCACTAGGGTTTTCTCTTTTTTATGAGCATAACCGATGCTAATTTGTGAAGCTTGTAAGATGATTTTGTTTTCCATTAGGCAATCATTTTTCGTTTTTTGACCAATAGCCAGATTACCACAGGAGCACCAATTATTGAAGTCACAGCATTGATTGGTAAAGTGATCTCTAGTGCTGGTAATTCTGAAATCACATCACAAATAAGCATAATCGAAGCGCCTAAAAGTAAAGTACTCCAATACAAAACCGAATGGTTGCTGGTCTGAAATACTAATTTTGCTATATGAGGAACTGCCAGTCCTATAAAGGCAATTGGACCAGCGTAAGCGGTGATACTTCCTGCTAAAATACTTGTTGCAAAAATGATAATTAATCGTGTTTTTTTGAAATTTAAGCCTAAACTGCGTGCATAATTTTCACCCAGCAGCAGTGCATTAAGCGGTTTGATGCTAAAGAGACTTAATAACAAACCAATCGCCACACAAACAGCTAGAATTAATATAGCGGACCACGACAAGTTACCTAAGTTGCCCATGGACCAAAAAGTGAATTTTTGCAATTGTTCTGCCGAACTAAAATAGGTAAGGACTCCCACGATTGCACTGGTAAAACTACCAAACATTAATCCTACAATTAAGATGGCCATTGTATCGCGTAACTGTTGAGAAACCATTAAAACGGCGAGCAATACTACGGAACTTCCCAAGGTAGAGGCTAAAACCACTCCATAAGATGATAACAAAATTGTACTTAAAAAGGGGGGGAGTAAGCTCGCTCCCAATATTACAAAAGCAACACCTAAACTGGCACCGGAACTCAGTCCTAAAACATAAGGCCCCGCTAATGGATTTCGAAATAAAGTCTGCATCAGTAAACCACTTATAGAAAGTCCCATTCCAACGAGAATAGCTGTAATGGCTTTGGGCAAACGATAATTGATGATGATATATTCCCAAGTGGATTTACTGGCTTGACCACCAGTTAAACTCCTGTAAACTTCTTTAAAAGGAATCGTAATGGAGCCAAAACTAATGTTTACAAAAAACAAAAGAACGAGCACCAAAGCAAGCAGGAAAAATAGAATCGTATTTCGTTTTTGATTGGCCAATTTAATTTAGTTTTTGTGCAAAGGTAAAAGTATAGTTCGGAAGTAATTCGGGATGGAAGATCTTAATGTAATCTTTCAGAACCAAGTCTGGTCTGCTTGGTGCCAATTCATAATAAATGGTTCCTCCCGTACTGCCTAATTTGCTTTCAAAAGTGTACACATTTTTAGATTTTAAGGCATCAAACTGACTGTAATGCGGGTTGCTGTTTTCGAATTCAGCGATACTTTTAAAAGAACCTGTTGCAATCCAGTATTGAGCAGTTTTTGCTTTCTCTAACGTTTTTTCAAAAGATAAACTTAGACTTCCCGTCCCTTCCACATCAGCCCACAAATAATTCGCTTTGGCATCTTTCATAAATTGGGCTACCCAGCTATTTCCTCTTGCCACATACCATTGATCTTGATACATCGATCCGTACAAAACGGTAGCTGTTGGTTTTTGGCTTGCAACCAATTTTATAGCGTCATTGTAATTTGTAACGATTTTATTAAAAAGCGTTTTGGCTTCTTTTTCTTTTCCAAATAACGCACCATAAAGCTTGATCCATTCTGCTTTGCCCAATGGCGTTTGTTCCATCCAGTCGGCTTGAATGAGCACTTTAAGGCCGCTTTTTTGTAAATTATCAATCATTGGATTGTTGTTGTCAACTCCAAAGGACACAATTAAGTCAGGTGCCAATTCAATGAGTTGCTCCATATTTAATTTTTCGTTTTGTCCGATGTTTTTAACAGTACCGGCGTCAATTAGTTTTCTGGTTTTTTCAGAAGAAACATAATCGGTATGAGGGAAACCCACCAATGATTTTTCAACTCCAAGCATTTCCAAAAAAGGAATATTGGTAGTTGAGGTAACTACAATCGATTCCAGGGGAACTGGAATTGTTGTATATTTTTGCAGACTATCAGGAATGCTGCCTTTTTTTTCTTTTAGTATATAGGTGAAGCTTTTATTGGCTTCAGGCCAAGGATTTGAAACTTTTACCACCGAATATCCATCGTACTTAAAGATGGCTAGGCTTTTTGAATAGGTTATGGAATTCCCAATCGCCTCGTTTTTCTTGATTGTAGCCTGCTCGTTTTTTTTGCATCCAATTAGCATCAAAAACAATATAAAATAAGATAATTTCAGAATGTTTACTTTCATATTTTTTTGCAAATTTGAAGACAAAGGTAAATTATAATTTTTTTATAATAAGAATCAAATTTTTAAATTGACTTGGGTAGTGTAAAACATAAAATAAGATTTATACTAATAGTTAGCTGCATACCTTTATATTTGTATTTCGTATTTTTTCTGTTTTTATTAAAAAAAGCAAGCAAAAACAGCCTCTAAATTGATAACTACAATGATGAAAATTTGTTCTTTCCTGCCGGCGGCTACTTCTATGATTTACGAAATGGGATTAGAAAATCAATTGGTTGGTGTTACTTTTGAATGCCAATCGGATAAACCAAAAGTAGTTCGTTCCTATCTGGAAGGCACCAGTCACACGAGCAAAGAAATAGATCAAATGGTCTCCCAATCCAAGGCTCAGGGAAAAAGCCTGTATTATATTGATGATGCTTTATTGGAATCAATTGCTCCGGATATTATTTTTACCCAGGATGTTTGTGATGTATGTCAGATAGATACCAGTCATGTGGCTCGTTCTATTTACAAATTATCGAAAGTTCCCGAATTAATTCCACTTATTCCCAGGAATTTAGAGGATATTTATCACAATGCGATAACTATCGCGAAGGCCTTCTATAAGGAAGAGCGCGCCTCCGAATTACTTGCAAAACTTAAAAAACGAACCGATTTTATTTTGGATACGCTTCGCCAAAATAACGCTCCGTTAAAAAGGGTTATGGTTATGGAATGGCTGGACCCTATTTACAATTGCGGGCACTGGATACCGTATCAAATCTCGCAGGCTGGAGGAGTTGATATGCTTTCGAATCCATCGGGCTATTCTATTGTTACAGACTGGGAACGTATTTTACGTTACAATCCGGAAGTGCTGGTGGTGGCACCGTGTGGTTTTAATGTCAGCCGTTCAGGCCAAGAACTGGAAGCATTGAAAAAATTAGAAGGGTGGGATACCTTGAAAGCAGTTCAGGATAATGCTGTTTTTCTTGCTGATGCCGATCTGTTTACACAACCCAGCACGACTGTTGTGGACGGAATAGAATTGCTAGCAGCCTTATTTCATCCTGATCTTTTTGAAGTTTCCAGTAAATTAAAGCAGAAATATTTGTCTTTTCATTCTAATGAAAAAGTGAAATAATAATGACGGATAATTTTTCAAACAGTATTCGAATAAAAAACTGTTCTACTTGCGGAGCTCCTTTTAATTGTGGAGATACCCTGGAAGGGAGTAGCTGCTGGTGCAATGATTTTCCGCCAATTTTTGCACCATCAGAGTCAGTTGATTGCCTTTGTCCAAGTTGTTTCGCAACAGCTTGTTCTGTGAAAATAGAAGCGTATGTGGAGACTGTAACTCCCGAAACCGCAACAGTTAATAAAGCCAAAGAGTTGCCAAAAACTACTAATCCGATGGAAGGAATTGACTATTATTTAGAAAATGGGAATTATGTCTTCAAGGCTTGGTTTCATCTTAAAAGGGGATATTGTTGTACCAATGGATGTCGGCATTGTCCCTATAAATAAGTAATAATTTACAATTAATATTACAATGATATACCTAATAACAGGAGGCGAACGCTCTGGAAAGAGTAGCTATGCCGAAAATTTAGCAAAAGAATTGTCGGATAAACCGATGTATGTGGCTACAGCCAGAAAATGGGATGATGATTTCCAAAAGAGAATCGATCGCCATCAAAAAGACCGTGATGAACGATGGATTAATATCGAAAAAGAAAAAAATTTAAGCGAAATTGATTTTTCGGGAAAAGTTGCTATTGTTGATTGTGTAACACTTTGGTTAACGAATTTTTTCGTCGATACTAAAAATGATGTTCCCTTATGCTTAGAACAGGCTAAAGCCGAATTTGATGCTATTGCCAAACAAAAAAAGGCAACAATTATAATCGTAACCAATGAAATAGGGATGGGTATTCATGCCGAAACTCCCATTGGTAGAAAATTCACCGAACTTCAGGGCTGGATGAATCAATATATTGCCAGAAATGCCGATACCGTTGTGCTGATGGTTTCTGGGATTCCTGTAACCATAAAAGAAAAAATATGAATTTTGTAACTTCTTGGAGTGGCGGAAAAGACAGTTGCTACGCAATGATGCAAGCAATTCAACAAGGATTTATTCCAAAGGCGTTACTTAATATGATGAATGAAAATGGAAAAGTCTCCCGTTCTCACGGATTGCCTTTGTCTATTTTGAATAAACAGGCGCAAAAAATGGAATTACCTATAGCAGCAATTCCTGCTACTTGGGGAGATTATGAAGAAAAGTTTATTAGCGTTTTAAAAATGCTGAAAAGCAAGTATGATTTAGAGGCAGCTGTCTTTGGGGATATCGATTTGCATGCGCATAAAGATTGGGAAGACAAAGTATGTAAAGCAGCTTCACTAAAAGCAATTTTGCCTTTGTGGCAACAAAACCGAATTCATTTAGTAAACCAAATGCTTGAAAACGGGATTGCAACGATGATTGTTTCTTGTAATATAATGATGGGAGAAAGTTATCTGGGTAAAATTTTGACCAAAGAGTTAGCACAGGAATTACTCGAGAAAGGGATAGATCCTTGTGGTGAAAATGGTGAATTTCATACTTTGGTAATCAATTGTCCATTGTTTTCAGAAGCGATTGCGCTGCCTGGATTTACTAAAATCACCTATGAGAATTATTGCTTCATTGTTTGGGAGGCCGCATAATAATAAAATCGTTTTAAGATGACTTATTTAGATGAAATTTTAAAATCCCGTCGCGACACGCGTCATTTTACGGATGATCAAATACCGGAAGGTGTTCTTGAAAAAGCGCTGCAGGCAGGACATTGGGCACCGTCAGTAGGTTTGACTGATGCTACAAAATATTATCTTGTAAGAACCGCTGAAGTCAAAAAAGCCATTAAAGATTTGTTTTTGGATTACGATAAAAAAGCAATTTCACTAACGGATAATGAACGACAAAAACAAGAATACAAAGCCCTTAAGCTAGAGGCAATAGAAGAAGCGCCACTCGGATTAGTCATTTGCTATGATCGTTCGGTTTTGAATAATTTTACGATTGGAACTGTCGGAAGTAATGAAGCGGTAAAGTTTAGTACGGTTTGTGCGGCACAAAATATTTGGCTGTCATTAACCGAGCAGGGTTATTCTATGGGATGGGTTTCAATATTAAACTATTATCAGTTCAAGCAATTATTAGGTTTGCCTGAAAATATGGAGCCGTTGGGGTATTTTTGTGTGGGAAAACCAGCTACTAATTATGGTAATCAACCCATGTTGCAACAACTGAATTGGAAGCAAAAACAAGAAATTCCATTAGTTGAGGAAATTACTATTTTGCATGAAAGTAAAGTGGGGAAAGGTCTTTTTGCTATTGAAAAGGAAAGCGATTCTGGTGCTTTTGCACATGCGCTGCAGCATAAAATAGATCAAAAAACCAAACCAACCGGTTCTCTGGGGATTTTAGAGGTACTCGCCAAACAAATCGGTATGGTCTTTCAGACGTTGGAACCTAAAATCACAAAACCTAATATGGTTGTTTTTGCGGCTGATCACGGAATTGCAAATCATGGAGTAAGTGCCTATCCGCAAGATGTAACCAGACAAATGGTGAATAATTTTTTGGCAGGAGGAGCAGCAATCAATGTGTTTTGTAACCAAAACAAGATCCAATTAGCTATTGTGGATGCGGGTGTGAATTATGATTTTCCTATGAATACAGATTTAATTTCGGCTAAAATAGGGAAGGGAACGCACTCTTTTTTACATGGAGCCGCAATGAGTAAAACGGAAGTTGAATTGTGTTTTATAAAAGGAAGCGAAATTGTTGCAACTATTGCAAAAAAGGGTAGTAATTGTATTGGTTTTGGTGAAATGGGCATTGGCAACACAGCGACAGCTTCGGTTTTAATGAGTATTATTTTAGAATTACCAATTCAAGATTGTGTTGGAAAAGGAACTGGAATAAATGATGAAAAGTTAAGTCAAAAAATTAATATCCTTAAAAGATGTCTTGATAATTACCATGGCTCAGATGATTTAGAAAGCAAATTAGCCTATTTCGGGGGATTTGAAATTATGCAGATCGTAGGTGGAATGCTTCAGGCAAAAGAAGAGAATATGCTGATTCTTGTTGACGGCTTTATTTGCACTATCGCTTTTTTAATTGCCTTTAAAAAGAATCCATCCATTACTGAAAATGCTATTTTTTGCCATTCTTCCACTGAGCAGGGACACCAAAAAATATTAGATTACCTTGGAGTTCGTTCCTTGTTGCAACTCGATTTGCGATTGGGTGAAGGTACAGGTTGTGCTATTGCTTTTCCTATAATTGAGTCGGCTGTAGCTTTCTTAAATGATATGGCCAGTTTTGAATCAGCAGGAGTGAATGGCCGTGCGCTTTAACAATGCGACTATTAATGAGTAGATGAATTGGCCTTAGCCAAAATAATATAAAAATGAAAAAAGAACTCCATATATTTTTTACGGCACTAATGTTTTATACCAGGATTCCCTGTCCTAAAAATATCGATCATAATCCGGATTATTTAAATAAAGCGTCCCGTTATTTTCCATTAATTGGTTGGATTGTAGGTAGCGTGGCTTTTGGAGTATATTGCGTTTTTAATTATTTAGTTGCTCCTGAAATTGCAGTAATCTTCTCTATGATTGCCTCCGTTTTAGTTACAGGAGCTTTTCATGAAGATGGTTTTGCCGATGTTTGTGATGGTTTTGGCGGCGGTTGGACCAAAGAGAAAATCCTGATGATTATGAAAGACAGTGCTATTGGTGCTTATGGAGCGATCGGTATTGTTTTACTGTTGTTAGTAAAGTTAATGTCCACAAACATGCTTTTTCGAAATGTGCAAAATACGAACCTTAATGTGTATTTTCTTTGTTTCTTACTGCTTGTTTCAGCGCATGCTATAAGTCGATTAGCGGCCATTTCCATAGTGTTTACACATGAATATTCTCGAGAGGATGCTTCGAGTAAAAGCAAACCCATTGCACAAACCCATTCTTGGAGGGAAGTGCTTGGCGCATTATTTTTTGGATTACTTCCATTAGGTATTTTGTGTTGTTTTGTGTGGCAGGTATTTTTGGTTTTAATACCTGTTTTTCTGACTCGTTTTTTTTTAGTGCGTTATTTTCAGAAATGGATTCACGGGTATACTGGGGATTGTTTGGGCGCTACCCAACAGGTTTGTGAAGTGGTTTTTTATATATCAGTTATTGCATTATGGAAGTTTATTTAGTACGGCACACGGAAACGGTTTGCGAAAAAGGAATTTGTTACGGACAATCTGATGTAAAAATAGCAGCGCCTTATGATGCTGTTTTTAAGTCTGTTTTGAATCAATTGCCTAAAGAAGCAATGTTATATTCCAGCCCGCTACTTCGCTGTGTCCTTTTGGCAAATTATATAAAAGAAAATTCAGAAATTGCTACGGTAAATAAAGATTGTCGTTTAATGGAAATGAATTTTGGAGATTGGGAAATGAAAAAATGGGATCAAATTGAAGCGGAAGAACTAAATCTTTGGATGACTGATTTTGTAAATGTTCGTGTTTCCAACGGAGAATCATTTACTGATTTATATGGCCGGGTAGTTGATTTTATAAATAATGAACTTCAGACAGTTGATTCCAAACCAGTAATTATTGTTGCACACGCTGGAGTGATACGTAGTTTTTTATGTAAAATTTCAGATTTGCCTCTTGCAGATGCTTTTCAGAATAAAGTTGATTTTGGAGCGGTAATTAAAATTCAATTATAAAATTCGCAATAGTATAGGTTGTTTTCTTAATATAATTTTATCTTTGCGGCCGTATTGAGGTTGAGGTTTGTTTTTTCAAACCACATTAAAAGGGAATCAGGTGAAAGATTTCAAGTTTTAGATTTCAGATTTTAGGTTTAAATCCTAAATCATGAATCCTAATCTTAAATCATGAATCCTGAGCTGTACCCGCAACTGTAAGCTATCAAGCTTGTTGTTATCCACAAACCACTGTTCGCTTTCGCGAATGGGAAGGTAAACAACAAGACGCAAGCCAGGAGACCTGCCTATTACGTCGAGTATCAAACTTTCGGGAAAAAAGGTTTGGGTATGGGTCATTCTGTGCTTTTCTCCCACTTTATTAAATTTTACATTTTTAAAATGAACAAAAAATTCATTCGCTTTAGCGCGATTGCATTATTATTTGCAATGAACACTTATGCACAAGACCAAGAGCCGGAACAGCTTAATGAGGTTGTAGTTTCTGACTCTAAATTTGCGTTGCCAAAGGAGAAATCAGGGAAAATTATCGTGAAAATTACTGCTGAAGATTTAAAGAGAAAATCAGGACAATCAGTGGCTGCGATTTTAAGTACGGTAGCAGGTGTTGAAATAAACGGGAATCAGAGTCGCAATGGTAAAGATTTGGGCCTTTATGTTCGGGGAGGAAGAAATCATCAACTTTTAATCTTGATTGATGGGATCCCGGTAACGGATGCTTCTGGAATTAGCTTATCGTATGATTTGAGATTGCTTCCGGTGGAACAAATTGAAAGTATTGAGATTATGAAAGGGGCTTCAAGTACTTTGTACGGTTCTGGAGCAGCAACAGGTGTTATTAATATTACACTAAAAAAAGCGGGCAAAAAAGCTATTGCAGGAAATGCATATATGAACATCGGTACGCAAACAATTGCTAAAAAAGCAAATTATAGCATACAGGATTACAATCAGGGTTTTGCTGTAAATGGTGGTTTTGAAAAAGTAAATTATTTTGCTTCTTTAAATAGTACTGAAACTACAGGAATTTCCGAAGCAAAACCATTAAGTTCAAATACTAAATTTGAAAACGATGATTTTTCAAGAGTAAATTCAGTAGTGAAAATTGGCTTTACTCCAACTAAAAAATTAACGTTGAATTTCTTTGCTAATTATGATCGAATGAAAAATGATTTTGATGCAGGTTCGTTTGCAGATGACCTCGAAAATTATAGTCTTTCGGAGCAATATAGAGTTGGTTTTTCTTCAAAATACAAATACAAAAAAGGGGAATTGGTAATTAATACCGGTGCAAACGTAATTAATCGAGATATCTTTAGTTATGGATCTTTATTCCAAGCGAAGTCAAGAAGTGTCGATGTTGATGCTTTTAATAAATACGAACTTTCATCGCAGTTTTTTATAGTGACCGGAGCACAATTTCAATTTCACGAAATGGCTAACGAGAGTCAGTATGATGTTATTACAAACGAAGTGGCAAAATTCAATATGATTGATCCTTATGTTACTGCCGTTTATAATTCTGGCTTTGGATTAAATTTAAATGTCGGTTCGAGGTATAATATTCATAGTAAATACGGGAATAATTTAGTTTATAATATTAATCCATCCTATAGCTTTTCAGAATCATTAAAAGTATTGGCTTCTTATAGTACCGCTTTTATTACTCCAAGTTTGTACCAATTATACTCTCCATACGGTGATTTGAATTTATCTCCAGAGAAAGACGCGACAGCTGAAGCTGGTTTTGAAGTAAGTCTGGTAAATAAAAAAGTGGTTTTAAATACAGTTGTTTTTCAAAGGGAAGAGCAAGATGCTATCGGATTTGATTTGATGACGTATAAATACTATAATGTTAGTGGTAAAAATAAAGCAAAAGGTCTTGAAACAATGATTTCTTATGCTTTTAATGATAAAGTAAAATTCAATGCAAATTATACCTTCACTGAATTAGAAAAACAATCTCGTATTTTAAATCCAAAACATAAAGTCAATGCTTCGATGGACTTACAGGCAACAACACGCCTTGCTTTTAACCTGGCGTATCAATTTGTGTCGGATAGATATTTTGAGTATACCACTTATCCTGCGCCTACGTATGATCCTGTTTTAAACTCAGAAGTTTTGAAAGATTACCAATTGGTTAATGCGAATGTGCGTTATGAATTAATCAAAAAAAGAGTAAATATTTTTGCTGCGGCAGATAATATTCTGGATAAAGATTTTGTTGAAACCAGAGGATATAGTACCAGAGGAAGAAATTTTAAAATAGGTTTAAATTTCTTATTCTAAAAAAAATAAAAAAAAATATTTTAGTTTTAGTCTTAATTCCCGTTCCCCAGTTTGGAACGGGTTTTTTGTACCCGTTATTTTTATTTCATTTCTGAAATGAATTCTGAAATGGATTTAGCCATTTTGTTTTGTTCTTTGTCGTCAATTAAATATTTTTTGTCATCCTCATTGGTTAAATAGCCAAGTTCAATAATTACTGCAGGGACCTCTGATTTTTTAAGAATGTAAAAAGGACCGGTTTTTACACCTAGTGTTTTTAATTTGGTATTCTCTGAAAATTTATCATTTAATCTTCCTGCAATTTCATTTGATTTTTCAAAAAATTCGGTCTCTTTTGCTACATAAAATTCCAGCCCCGATGTTTTATTATTTAAACTTGAATTCACATGCAGCGATAAAACTAAATCCGGTTTAATTCTATTGATAAAATCAGTTCTTTCTTCAAGGGATAAAAATTTATCTTCATATCTGGTAAGATGAATCACGACATTACTATTCGAAGATTTTATTTTGTTAGTGATTTGCTCTACAATTTGCTTTTCAGTAATGGAATTAGAAGTGACTCCAAAATCATTTCCGCCATGACCGGGATCAATAACTATATTTATTTTCTTTGGTTCTAATCGGTTAGGCCTTATAAAGGAAAATGAAACAAGTATAATCAAGAATAGGAATGCTTTAGTTATATTTTTCATGCGCTTTATGTTTAAAGTATTGACTATTAGGTATTAACTTGAAAAACGTTGTTTTAGTATGTAACTTTTCAAGTTATTTCAAAGCTTTCAAAAGGCCTTCCGGTGCTTTCTCAATATACATTTGGTTTTGCAGCCCATTTATAGATTTTGTGTCTTTAAAAAATTCAAAACCTTTTTCAGTATTCTGTTTCAGCATTTTGGCAGTTCCTGTGATTTTACCAATTGCAGTACTCAGTAACGGTTCTGAAGTGTCTCCAAGAATACCAAAAGTAGTCACAGTTTCTTTTAACAGGTAATCCGGTTGTAATCCATTAAAGTAATCACCGAAACCAACCGAATTTACTATTTTTAATACAATTGGTTGCATTGCATATCTGTGATTTGGGTTTCTGTTTTCAGCGCCAAAAGTAGGTGAATCATATAGTGTGACTGATCCGACATTTTTTCCGGTTGTCACATCGCCAATTTGTACAACCGTAATATGAGGTTTCAATCCGTTAATCACCAATTCACTTGCTGATGCAGTGCTTTTGGTTGTTAGAATATAAACTTTGGTCAAATTCAAACTGTTGATAGCCGTTGTTCCAATTTTATCAGTGAAGTTGTTTTTTAAAGATTCAGGACTATTCGTTTCAAAATAGCTGTTTATTTTAGCATTCCATTGTTGCTTTGCAAATATCTGCCCTGTAAATTGTCCTGTTATCATACTCGCCAATCGTGTTGCTGTAAGAACAGAACCACCACCATTGTAGCGTAAATCTAAAACCAAATCAGTAATTCCTTGTGATTTTAGAGAAGCAAAAGCATCATTCAATTGAGTATCATAATTAGCATAAAAACCGTTGTACATTAAATATCCTATCTTATGTGAACCGGAAACTATTACTTTGTTGATTAATATGGGATTTTCGGCTAAGACTGTTTTTGTCAATTCCACTAATTTTCCATTGGAAACAATCGTCGTTCCATTGTAGTCAGCCATATTTAAGGTATAACTGTCAGCCGCTAATAGTGATTGGTAATTGCTGATGGTAAGTTGTGTCCCGTTTACGGCAGTAAAAAAATCGCCACGCTTGATGCTTTTAGTCGAAGCATCTGAATTGGCAATAATATAGCGCACATATCCAAATATTTCGGTAGTGCTTCCTGGTTTGTAACTTAAGCCAAAATCGACACCATCATTTTTTGTAGTACCCTGAAGCGCTCCCTCTAGTTCTAAATAATCATTTACAATCCAACTGAATCTATCAATGGTTTTATCGACTCTCAAAGCATTAAATAGATTTTCGGGAACAGGATATGCTTTCAAGAAATTATTTAATTCTGTTTGATTTGCAAATCGGTCATCCGCTAAGTTGGGCACATCCGCTTGCCATAAATAATATTGATTTAATCCTTTCCATATGAAATCCTGAACGTCTAAGTTTACAGGTGCCGCTACGTCATCATTGTCTTGACAACTTTGAAATGTAAAAATGGATAGCAGCAATAAAAGCGAAAGTAGGTATGTTTTTTTCATGTTTGGGGATGCGATATCTTTTATGAACGTAAAAATACTAACTTTAGTTTTTATTTTAAGTTTTTTTTGTAACAAAAAGAAACATGAATCGTCTTGATTGTATAACCGCTTTAATAAATACTCTTTATGAACCAAAATGAGTTTGTGCAGCTAATCTTACCATTCAAGGACAAAGTCTTTCGGCTGGCAAAGCGACTGCTCATAAGTACGGAAGAGGCAGAAGATGCGACACAGGAAGTTTGGGTTAAGTTATGGAGTAAAAATAAAAATTTAAATGGCTTCAATAGTGTCGAAGCTTTTGCAATGACAATGACAAAAAATTATTGTTTGGATCAGTTGAAATCTAAAAGAGCAGGGAATATCAAAATCGTGCACAATAATTTTACGGATAGCCAAGCTAGTTTGGATAAAAAAGTAGAAGACATCGATAGTTTGAATTGGGTTGAAAAAATAATAAACCAGTTACCGGAACAGCAGCGGTTGTTAATACAAATGCGGGACATCGAACAATATGAATTTGCAGTAATCGCGGAAATAACAGATATGAATGAAACCGCAATCCGCGTGGCACTTTCAAGAGCGAGGAAAACGATACGGGAAAGCATGACAAAAACACACAGCTATGGAATTAAATAAAATAGAAATACTTTTAGAAAAATACTTTCAGGGAGAAACCAGTATTGCCGAAGAAAATGAATTGCATAATTATTTTTCTTCACAGGATGTTGCGCAGCATTTAGAACAATACAAGCCTATGTTTGGTTATTTTACTCTCGCAAAGGAGCAAATGTTGAAGCAAGAAATTCCACTCCAATCTAAGAAGCGGTATGTAGCGTGGTTATCTATTGCGGCTTCGGTAGTTGTTTTGCTGGGAATTGGGACGTACGTATTTTATAATTATGGTAAGGCAAATGAGAAACAGGATTTAGGAACTTATGATGATCCTGAAGTTGCCCTGAGAGAAACTCAAAAAGCATTGGCATTATTATCGAATCATGTAAACGTTGGCATAGAAAGTGTATATTACATTAAGGAATACCAGGATTCAAAAGAATTAATTTTTAAACAATAATAATAAAAAAAAAATGAAAAAATTTTTAATAACAGTAGTGGCAGTATTAGTTTCAAGTCCATTTTTTGCGCAGTCGGCCTTCGATAAATTCGACGGGCAGGATGATGTTACTTCAATCATTGTTAACAAAAAAATGTTTGACCTGATGAGTAAAGTAAAAGTGGATACTTCCGATAAAGAAACACAACAGTACCTGAATTTGATAAAAAAATTAGACAACTTAAAGGTCTTTACCACTAAAAGTACCAGAGTAGAAGGCGAAATGAAAGTGGCCGCTGATAAGTACATTAAAACAGCAGGTCTTGAAGAATTGATGCGTGTAAGTGACAGCGGAAAAAACATCAAAATTTTAGTAAAATCAGGAGCGAAGGATTCTCAAATAAGGGAGTTGCTGATGTTTATTGAAGGCGCTAAAAATGACGATACGGTTTTAATGTCGTTAACAGGGGATTTTGATTTAAGTGAGATTTCGATTCTTACGGATAAAATGCGGATTCCTGGAGGTGATGATTTGAAGAAAGCAACAAAAGGTAAAAAATAAAATGAAATCTGTTTATAGTATTGCACTGCTTTTTAGTTTGTTTTTATTCAGTTGCAATTCAGAGCCAACATTACAGAAATACTTTGTTGAAAATACAGAAAACAAAAATTTTATAGCATTAGATGTTTCTCCGGAAATATTGAATGTGGATAAAACAAAATTGTCATTGGAGCAAAAAACAGCTTTGCAATCTTTTGATAAGATGAATGTTCTGGCTTTTAAATTAGATGATAAAAATAAAGCGCAATTTGAAGTAGAACGCGCTAAAGTCAATTTGATTCTCAAGGATAAAAAGTACCAGCAACTGATGAAGTTTGGATCCGGAAAAGAAGGTGCTTCGGTAAGTTATGTCGGTTCCGATGAGCACATTGAAGAGTTTGTTTTTTTTGCCAATAAGAAAGAAACTGGTTTTGCCATTGTTCGTGTTTTGGGAAAAGATATGAATCCAACCAATATCATGACCATGATAAGCGTTTTGCAAAAATCAAATATTGATTTACAGCAGCTCAAACCCTTGCAGCAATTATTGAAATAAGCAGATTTATATTGAAAAAAAGCGTCTTGATGTAGTGTCAAGACGCTTTTTTTATGATCAAAGTAATTTTAAGGCTGTTTAATTGATTAATTTCTCTTACTTGTCTCCTTAAATTATTTAAAGGAGAAAATCACTAAATGTTGGTATTGTCAAAGCGAGTGAATACTTGTTACTTTGATATAAAAAATGCCTCCAGTATGAAAATGTTTATAAAATTGAATACAGTAAAAAGAATAGTTAAACTGAGTAAAGAAATTAAAAGAACAAACTAATGAAAAAAGAAGATAAACAAAGTACGCTATTTTTCTATTTGGGAGCTTTTTTTATTATGGCAGCGAGTTTGTCGATAGGAGTTCTGATAGTATTGTGGTTTTTAATTAAACTCGGAGGTCCTTTTTAAAATGGCAGCAAATCAAAATAAATCAAGATTTGAATTTACATAACGGGGTTTGATTTGCATTTTTTTTATTTCTGTTGTTGCTTTATCGCCTAACTGGCTGTATAGGTGTACTATAATGATACGTTGAAAAAAGGCTAATTTATACCTTACGTTTTTTATAAAATTATTTTGGACATCTATTTCGGTGTTAAAGAAATCCATTTTTTATATTCTGTTTTCATACAATGCCCACAAGGTCGAAAGCCGTTTTTAACAGCTTCGTTTTCCGATGTAAAGAAAACTCTGTTCTCACGTTTCATTCGTTTACCAGAGTTACATTGAAGTGTTCCGTATATGTTTAGTTTCAGATTTCCACCGAAGCAAATTTCTTTTCGTCTAATTATATTTCTTAAATCGCGGTCGTTTATTTTAAGATGTTTTATCATTTTCTAACTCAAAGCATCGTGAAAGATAATTCCCAAAGTATGTCGTTCGCCACTTTGAATTTCGCTCACGCCGTGTTTCATATTTACGCGATAGTAACCTTTAGTGCCTTTAACTGGTCGAAAGTTGGTTGTGAAAATTAACAGGTCTCCTTTCTTAGGTTTTAATACAATTGCTTTTGATTGCGCTCGTGGCGTTTGTTGAGTTAACACAAATTCGCCACCTGTAAAATCTTGGTCTTGTTCGTTTAGAAATAAAACAGTCTGAATTGGAAAATACACATCTCCATATAGGTCTTGGTGCAAGGTATTGTGTCCGCCTTTCCCATATTTCAAAATCAAAACGGTTGCCTTTTGTTGATTATTTTCAATATACTGTTTCAGAAAGTCTTGATGTGACTCAGGAAAGGTAGTGGGAATATTTAGCACTTTCATCCAGGCGTTGGCAATCGGAGCAAGTTTTGGATATACACCTTCTCTAATGCTTTGAATAAGATTTGGTAGTGGATAATTGAAATATTTATATTCTCCCAAACCAAAACGGTAGCGTTCCATTACTACCGTTTTTCGGTAAAGATTAGGATTGCCGTAGCATTTTATCAATTCGGTGCATTGTTCATTTGTTATAAGTTTTGAAATTATAGCAAATCCCTTTTCGTGCATTTCTTTATCTATGTTTTGCCAATTTATTGATGCTGTGGCAAACCCCATTCCGTTTGTTCCTCCCGTAATTGAGGCAACTTTGTTTTTACATTTTTGCATTTTTATTGGTTTTAAATTTGATGCAAAGATTCACAAAGGTGATTAGAGATAAAACCCGAAACTTGCTAACTTAAAATTCGGAATGTATTTTTGTTCCCTCCCAACCAATAATCGCTGTTTTTCTTGTGTCACCCCACATATAGCCTCCAAATATTCCTGTTGACAGAATAACGCGATGACAAGGAATTAAAAAAGCAACTGGATTGCTTCCAATAGCGGTACCTACTGCTCTTGAAGCATTCGGGTTTTCAATTTTATTAGCAATAGCTCCGTAGGTCGTAAGCTGTCCCAACGGAATTTTTAGAAGTGTTTGCCACACTTTTAGTTGAAAATCTGTTCCTTTTAAATGAAGTTTTATTTGGTTGAGTTTTGTCCAATCGTTAGTAAAAATTGAAATTGCATTTTTCTGAATTAAATCTACCATTTGTCTGAAATGAGCATTTGGAAAATGGTTTTGCATTGTTAAAAATGAAACAGACTCATCGTCAGTAAATGCCATATAACAAATTCCTTTTTCTGTCGACGCCACCAGAATGTTTCCAAATGGACTTGCTGCGAAACTGTAATTGATAATCAAGTCTTTCCCTCCATTTTTGTATTCGGCAGGCGTCATTCCTTCTATGCTGATAAACAGGTCATGCAATCGGCCTGTGCCTGAAAGTCCTGTTTCGTGGGCAGTTTCAAACAGTGTTGCTTGATTTTCTTTTAATAATGTCTTGGCATATTCTACGGTGGTGTATTGCAGTAATTTTTTTGGGCTAGTTCCTGCCCATTCGCTAAAAAGGCGCTGAAAATGAAAAGGACTTAAATTAACTTTCTTTGCTACTTCGTCAAGATTTGGTTGGTCTTTAAAGTTTGTTTTGATATACTCGATTGCCTCTGCAATTCGTTTATAATTGATATTTTGTTGTTCGTTCATTATATTCAAATTTTATAAGGCAAAGGTCGAAAGAAATTTGTCGTCATAAAATCCGAAACTTGCTAATGTTCAGTTGTGCTGAATGCTTGGGCTGTTGCCATTATTTGTCGATGAGATCTCCGGCACTTGTCGAGGTTGCAGATATGGAAAGACTAAAGGTTATAGCTTCTTAAATTGACTTGGGCTGCTGTTTTTTTTCTTTTTAAAGTAATTAGATAAATGACTGTCATCAGAAAAACCAAATTCATAAGCAATCTGTTTGATTGGCATTTGGTTGTTTGAAATTCTTTTTTCAATCAATTTGATTCGTAAATTATTGATGTAATCTCGATACGTAATCGAAAAATTTCTCTTGAAATAAGCGCTAAAATAGGTTTGGGCAATGTTAAAATGGTTTGAAATCGACTTAATCTGAATCAACTTCGGATCGTAAATATTTTGATGAATATAAGATATAATCTGTTTGTTATCAATATAATTCCCTTTGATTTGTAAGTTCATACAGCGCATTGTTTCTTTGATTAATCCAAAGATGGAAAGAATTTGATAAAACACAATTGGAGAAGTGGAGATGTCAGTTTCACAGTTGTAAGTCGTTATATTTTCAATCGTATTTTTTAAAATTGTCTTACAAGGATCGTCTAATTTCAAAACTGTTTCCTTAAGTAATTTATCGCGCATAAAATTTTCGGGCGTATTCAGCAAAAACTCATCGCAGGAAAGTTTTTTATTGGAATTAAAATAATTGTCAGTGAATTTTATAAAGACAAATCGCGTATTTTTTCTTATGTCAAAATAATGCTCATCATCTGGTGAAATCACAAATAAATCACCTGCTTTGTAGTGAAGCAGGTTGCTGTTTATATGGTGAATTCCATTGCCTTTTATGATATAAATAATTTCATAATAGGTATGGCTGTGAGCCGGCAGATGAAATTTCTCTTCTTCAAATTCATCAATGACAAGCGTTTCAAACTGATTTAACGTAGACATGTATTATAATTACAATTATATATCACAAAAATACAACTTTTTAGAATTTGTTAGTAATAAATTTGTACCATAAATTTTTACAAATTAAAATGAAAAAAAGTCTCTTTGCGCTCGCTTTAGGTGGTTTAACAATAGGAATTACTGAATTTGTGATGATGGGTTTACTACCAGACATCGCTTCTGATTTAAAAGTATCAATTCCGGTCGCAGGATATTTAATTTCTGCATATGCTTTAGGGGTTGTAATTGGCGCTCCATTATTGGTGGTTATAGGCAGAAATTCTCCTCCAAAAAAAATACTTTTGATTTTGGCGGTGATGCTTACTGTTTTCAATGCGTTATCGATTATTGCACCAACATATAAAATTTTATTTGCCTCGCGCTTGCTTTCGGGTTTGCCTCACGGCGCATTTTTTGGAGTTGGAGCCGTTGTAGCAAGTCGGTTAGCCGATAAAGGAAAGGAGGCACGAGCCGTTTCCATAATGTTTGGGGGTTTGACTTTAGCGAACCTAATTGGAGTTCCTATAGGAACTTATATTGGGCATTACTTCTCATGGAGGTATACTTTCATTTTGATAACGATAGTCGGTTTGTTTACGCTTGTTTTTCTTTATTTATGGATGCCGAATTTGGAAGCAAAAGGCAATGAAAGTATGAAAATTCAATTAAAATTTTTTAAGAAAACGGAGGCTTGGCTGATTATTGCAATCACGGCAATTGGTTCTGGGGGATTGTTTGCATGGATAAGCTACATCGCCCCTTTGCTTACGGAAGTTTCCAAATTCTCTGCAAAAAATGTTTCTTATATATTAATTCTAGCTGGTTTAGGTATGGTGGTAGGGAATTTTGCAGGAGGTAAATTAGCCGATAAATTCTCGCCGGAAAAAACAGTGATGATCTTACTTTTGTTTATGGGAATCGATTTGCTTTTGGTTTTTTTCTTTTCATCAAATCAATATGTTTCGTTGCTCTTGGTCTTCCTAACAGGTTGTACTTCCTTTTCGATTGTGGCGCCAATCCAGATGTTGATGATTCAGACCGCGAAGGGTGCAGAAATGATAGCTTCGGCTGCCATTCAGGCAAGTTTTAATATTGGAAATGCATTGGGAGCATTCTTGGGGGGACTGCCTTTAGTGGCAGGCTACAGTTATGCATCGCCAAATTTGGTTGGAGTTATCATGACTATTTTCGGAGTAATTTTCACATTGGTTTTTATACGAAAAAGGAAGAATAGTTTAAAATATTCCTTTGCATAATTCTTGAAAAGCTATGGTTGAATTAGTGAGCAAGGTATTGGCTCAACAAAGTGAGATGGTGTTTGATTGATAGCACTGAATAGATGAATAGGATGGTAGCCTGTTTAAAGTATGAACAGATTAGCTGATAAAAAAATAAATTCAAACATTCCAAATTATCAAAGTACTATTTAAGGAAAGGAAAAATTTAATCTTTCCGCTTTTTTAGCGACTCGGATACATGATCTGAAAAGATTTGGAATTAATATAGTATCGCAACCATATAGATAGTTCTTTCTTTAAGGATTTTGCAATAATTTGGACGGGAAAGGTCTAAGTTCCTTCTTTTGCCTGGTTCCTATTTACTTCTATTTTTAATTTTTTGTATCGATTCAAAGCGAGTAACTCGGGAGTTAATTAGCCCATTTTGATTGCGTAAATTGTTTTGTTGTTTCCTGTTCGGAATCAATCAATTGACATGCAAATCTTAAGGTTGAATAATTAACTAAAGATTAACAATAATAATAACGGAACGTTCGTTCCGTTATTATATCTTTGTCGAATAAATAAATATACTGATGAAAAAATTAATTAAAAAAGTTTCATTGCTATCACTGGTGGTTCTGTTTGGGATTTCTTCTGAAGCGCAAAGTCAAAAAGTTAAAGCTGCTAATCCACCATCCAACTTTAAGCATGAGATTGTGAATGTCAATGGTGTGGACATTCATTATGTAATAGGCGGAAAGGGAGAGCCATTAGTATTGGTTCATGGATTTAGTCAAAACTGGTATATGTGGAACAGACTGTTACCGGAACTTTCGAAACATTTTACAGTTATTGCGCCTGATTTGAGAGGAGTGGGTGAGTCGGGTAAACCGGTTGGAGGGTATGACAAAAAAACTATGGCTACCGATATCCACGAGCTGGTAAAAAAATTAGGGGTATAAAAGCATTAATCTGGCAGGACATGATATTGGGTTGATGGTTGCTTATGCTTATGCGGCGCAGTACCCAGGTGAGGTTAAGAAACTTGCCTTAATGGATGCTTTACTTCCAGGAATTGAGCCAGTTTGGTCTCAGGTCTCAGCCTCTGCATGGTGGTTTGGCTTTTTTGGATGGTCTGCTTCTGGTGATATTGTAGTTGGTAAGGAAAAGGAATTTTTGACTAATTTTTGGCCTGTAGTTGCTTATGTAAAAGATTCTTTCACAAAAGAAGAAACGGCTGAATTTATTCGCGCTTATTCCGTAAAGGGAGCAACGACTGGAAGTTTTCATTGGTTTGGTGCTTTCCCGCAGGATGGAAAAGACAATGTTGAATTGATGAAACAAAAACTGAATATGCCTGTATTAACTATGGGAGGCCAGTACTTTGCTGCTTCATTTTTAAAAGAGCACACTAAACTTGTAGCGAATGATGTGAGCGAAACCAACATATCTGATTCAGGTCACTGGTTAGTTCAAGAAAATACACCTGCCGTTCAAAAAGGATTGTTAGATTTCTTTTTAGAAAAAAAATAATTTAAAATAATTAATTAGAATTTAAAAAATAATAAGATGACTAAGTTAGAAAATAAAGTTGCCCTGGTTACAGGGGGAAATAGCGGAATTGGTTATGCAGCTGCCGCAGAATTAGTCGCACAAGGCGCTACCGTTATTGTTACAGGAAGAAATAAAGAAGCTTTGACAAATGCTGAAAATGAATTGAACATAACTGGAATTGTTGCTGATCAAGCAGATTTAAAATCGATCGACAATTTAGTAAATGAAGTAAAATCTAAATTTGGTAAATTAGATATTGTTTTCCTTAATGCAGGTATAGCGTCTTTTGCTCCAGTAGAGTCCGCTTCCGAAGAACATTACGACAGCATAATGAACGTTAATGTAAAAGGGGTTTATTTTACGGTTCAAAAATTGCTTCCCATTTTGAATGATGGTGCTTCCATAATCTTTAATACCTCTATTAATGCTAGTATTGGAATGCCGAATTCAAGTGTTTACGCTGCCAGTAAAGGTGCGGTTTTGTCTTTCAACAGGGTATTTGCAACTGAACTTGCACCGAGAAAAATTAGAGTTAATGCAGTTTCTCCTGGTCCTGTTGAAACGCCGCTTTATGGGAAACTAGGACTGAGTAAAGAAGAAGTAGAAGGTTTTGGGGCTGTTTTAGGGGGCAAAATTCTTTTGAAACGTTTTGCCCAGCCTTCTGAGATAGCAAAAACAGTAAGCTTCTTAGCTTCGGATGACTCTTCATTTATAACAGGAACTGAAATTGTTGTAGATGGTGGACTTACCGTAAACTCAGTAGTTTAATTTTTGTTATAATTTCGGAATGAATGTTCTCGTGCATTACCTTTACAAAAATATAATAATGGGTTTTTATGGCAAGATTACGAGAGTTTAAAGAAGAGGATGTTTTAGATAAAGCAATAGAAATTTTCTGGCATAAAGGATACAATGGAACTTCTGCACAAGATTTAGTAACGCATTTAGGTTTAAGTCGCTCCAGTCTCTATGATACATTTGGTGATAAACGGTCCTTGTTTATTAAAGCTTTGCAACGGTATCAAAAACAATCATTGGATGAGGTCAGCAGTATTCTGGAAAAATCAGATAACATAAAAGAAGCCATAAAGCAAATCTTTGCACAAGCAATTATTGAAAGTCTTCAGGATAAGATTACCAAAGGATGTTTTGTAGTTAATACAACTGTTGAATTGGCGATGCACGATAAGGAAATTGCAAAAATAGTAAATGAAAACAGAAAAAGTATAGAAGATGTTTTTTATATGGCCGTTAAAAGGGGACAGGATTTAGGTCAAATTTCGACATCAAATGATGCGCGATTATTAGCTCGATTTATATTTAATAATTACTCGGGTATAAGAGTTTTAGCTCGTTCTGGCGAAACTGAAAAGGAAGTTTTTGACGATGTGGTGAAAGTTGTATTATCCGTTTTTTAGTATTTCCATACTATTGCAAAAACCACTCTTACATTAGGAGTGGTTTTTTGCAATAATACGGTTTGGGGAAATAATATGAGATCTTTTGTCTCTTCAGTGGCTTCTTATTGCCTTTTATTTTCTGGTGCCCTTTTGCTGGGATAAAGAATCTGTTAATAGAAGTTTACCACTAGAATTTCATCGTTTTTAGATGTAGATAACGTTTAAGTCAAATTTATTATAATTCATTTAAATCTAAATATCATTTACATCCGATATCATAGTACCTTTAATTAACTTTCTCCAATTGAAAAGATTTTTTTATACTATATGCAGCAATAAATACACTGATCATCATAAGAGTTGCTCAAAGAACATGTTGTTTTGTTACTTGCATTATATCAACATGGAGAGGAAGTTTTTGCGACAAGTGAGAATTTTGATAAATGGTTAATTTCTCCCAATTTTATTTATATAATAAAGCCCCTAAAGATTATTTAGGGACAATCACAGGAATTAAAATAATTGACGATCGTCTAACTGCTATAGAATTTGGCGATAACATTTAGACTATGAATGTATATAGAATAAGTAGCGCTAAATATTCGAAAAAATTGACTGCATCAGGAACAGAAAACAGATGGAATAAGGAAAATGAATATGTAATTTATACAGGTTGCAGTCGTTCGTTATCAACACTTGCGCTTGTCGTTCATAGGGCAGCAATAGAAATCACAATACCTATAAGCTTATGGTTATTTCTATTGCAGATGAAGCAGGATTAATAAAAGAAGTCAGGGAAAGTAATTTGCCTAGCGATTGGAGAAAGGCTGCTGCTTATAGCGTTCTTTAAGAACTAGGATCAAAATGGTATCAAGAAAAAGAAACCTTAGTTTTTAAAAATACCATCAGCATTAATTCCACAAGAAAGTAATTATGTA
Source organism: Flavobacterium kochi (assembly GCF_048286715.1). Classification (NCBI taxonomy): domain Bacteria; kingdom Pseudomonadati; phylum Bacteroidota; class Flavobacteriia; order Flavobacteriales; family Flavobacteriaceae; genus Flavobacterium; species Flavobacterium kochi. The sequence goes on along the minus strand of NZ_JBLVPW010000016.1, from coordinate 3,175 downwards.
ATAAACACAAATCATCGCTTATTCTCTTCCAAAGTTATTTTACTAGAACAAGAGGATTATATTTGGGATGGCAGAGTCTTGTAAAAAAGTTTTACTTAACCTAGTTGTCAATTTGCATACGTTATATAAATCTAAATAAGATAGGTAATAGTTGATCCAAAATATTCTAATTATAAGTGCTGGAATATTGATCTTAAAAAAAAGACCTTAAAAAATAATCTAAGGTCTTAATAATATTACGATTTTTGAAAATATCTAATTAAAATATTTCGTAATGTATGCTACAAGATTTTCATCATCCATTTTATTAGACGTACTTTCAGTTGATACTGCGTTTTTATATTGTGGACTTTCAGTTAAAAAATTGATAAACTGTTCTTGGATTTGTCCCGTTCCGGTTATATGAATTTGATCAATGTTAGGCATCTTACTTGCAATCTCTTTAAAAAATTTGTGCGTTAAGCTAATTTCTTGATTGTTTGAAGTTTTTTCATTCGAATTATTATCTGGTCCTGCATTTTTTACATGTCCGAGTATAACAAATTCTCCATTATCAATATTTTCTTTTCCTACGATTGTTGCGTTCTGTGAATCCATCCAAACTCCGAACGACTTTTTGTTTTTATCTGACATATTTTTATATTTTCATAAAGATAACCTTCTGTGAACCAAAACATCAGTTTTTGTGTAAAGATTATGATTTACTGCAATATTGGTAAGTAAAAAAAAATGCTTCCCCACAGGTTTTCGTATTGATCCTATTATTTAGTAATTTTCAATTTGGATTGAAAATAAAATAGAAAAAAAAGATAGAAACTTTATGAAAAGTTCTATCCTTTTTTGTGACCCTGATGGGACAATTTTCGAACCATTTTATGGATGATTTAAAAAAAATAGCTCTGGAAAATTCAGTTTAAATTAAAAGCCCCAATTAACAGTGCTATGGAGGCCTGAGGAATACCATAGTAAAATTTGCCGGACATTTAGGTGAATTTTATAATTTGCACGCCCACACCGCTAGGAAGATATTCGAATCTAGTGTTTTGCTTTACCAATGATATTTCAATGGAAATTGTTTCAGAATTACTAGGTCATTCAAATATGACTATTACTTAGGAAGGCTATGGTAAAATTGTTCAGAAAAAGTTAGTGAAGCAATAAAGAATCTCGTTGAAAATTAAAATGAATTATTATTCCCGACTAACTCTATTTTTTTTGTTAGTCAGATTATGCATATTCAAAATAAACAATCCTTTTATGGGAAGCCGTAAAGCAAATGAATATCGATAGATTACATTTATATATTATTAATCCAAATCTTACTACTAAATGAAAAAATTGACTATTGTTTTAATTATTATTGCATTATTAGCTCCCAAACAATCAAAAGCGCAAAGTAATGGTGCTGCGGCAGCAGTTGCAGTCGGCACTGGTCTTTTAGCCATAGGAGCAGGAATTGCTGCCGTTGAGGATATGAAAGAAAGAGCAGAATTGACTGCTACACAATGGGTTTTAGCCAATCATCCTGAGTTAAATAGTTTTTCATTAAAAACACTTGACTTTAATGGCAAAAAAACAAAAGATATGTCATCAACGTCTGTTATTTCTTTTAAAATACAAGAATTTAGTCCAACAGATAATCCAGTTCTTGATGGTGAAAAGCAAGTATTACTCGCTTTTACTAGCTACGGTTGGATTAGCGATCAAGGCATTGACTTTAACAAAGTAAGTTGGTACTTGATTGATAGTGCCGAATGGATGAATATGATGTTAGCCTATGCAAAAGTAGCTTCAAAAGAAAAAAATGAGACAGTTCTAAAGGATGTATTAACTAATGGTGTTGTCGTTAATAAAGGAATAAAAGCAAAAGGTAAATCAGAAATTACTTTTTTTAAGTTAGAAGGAGATATGTATTTAGTTACAGATTATTCTTCGGAAATGAAATTGATTTATAATGAAAAAACTCTAGGCATATTTTTAAAAAACACGGGGAATTTAGTTCAGATGGGAAGGACTGCTGTTATAGATACTCATGAGTTCTTTTTTCAAAAAAATTAGGTTTGGGAATAATGATTCAAAACTAGACCCGCAAAAGTAGTTTAGCTTTATGCTATAAATCCCAGAAATAGTCACTTTAAGACACAATTGACAGTACGGATAAAGACTTTATAAATGCCAATTCCTAAATCATCAATGAAGAAATGGTCAATTAAGACCGGAATAAAAGAGAGTAGAAGTGCCTATCGTCTGGACACATCTCTGAAGAGTATTCAACCTTGCATAATTGGAAAATTTTTGAAGACCAATCCAAAAAGTTGTAATGCCAGGTTTTCTTTCAGAGAGATAGCCCTTTCTACCCACCTAACCTAGCAATAACCCATATATATCGTTTTAAATCATACTTTTTATATGGATTTTTAGATTTGAGAAAACAGGATTAGTCCCATGCCTGATACAACAATACTCAGCAATAGGATCATTTTTAAATTTTTTGTTTGCACTTTGTACTGCCTATTCGTTGTCACGATAAAATTACCGCGACAAAAATTGATTAAAAACGGGCGCTATTTGCAATATTGTGACAATAAGCCAGGTTTAAAAGATTCTCCGCAGAGCTCCAAACTTTAACCCAAGTTGCAGGTCTTTAGCCCGAACTGCCACTGTCTATAAGTGATTCACTTTTTTTTATTTCCAGTTTGTGTACTACAGACTTTTTAGTAAACGGATAATATTTCAATTTTAAGACTTTATAAATGTGTAGCAATTTATCGCTTGGTTCGCTACATTTTTTGATTTCTATCAGATTGTCTTTTTTATTGTGGGCTGAGCTGTAAACCACTTTTTGAACATTTGCAATGCGAACGATTTCTCTCCAATCACAATTTATTTTTTCTTTTTTTAATTGATGCCGTATGGTGTTTACTAGCCAATATGCAAGGATTCCAAGATGAAGATGTGCCATTGAAGCATCATCGTTTTTATGATAAATTGGTCTCAAATCAAGATCGGATTTCAGGCACCTGAATGTGCCTTCAATTTCTCTTATCGTATTATATATCGTCCAAAGTGTTTCTTCGTCTGTCGTTTTTAAACTTGTCCGTATAAAATACGTCCCCATTTTTTCTTGTTCTTCTAGATTTCGTACTTCATTTTTTTGAAATACTATTTCTGTGGC
>NZ_JBLVPW010000015.1:0-144641 GCF_048286715.1 Flavobacterium kochi | reverse complement strand
CATCCCGAACAGAGTAGTTAAGCCCGCCTGCGCAGATGGTACTGCAGTTATGTGGGAGAGTATGTCGTCGCCTTTCTTTAAAGAATCCTCATCATTTACTTGATGGGGTTTTTTTTTTGCGTAAAACTTTTTTTAGGACAATAAATTATGGCTCTCTATTTTAAAAATTATTTAACAATTTTTGACTGTAAAATACTTATCTTTAATACGTTAGTGTTTTAGTTGTGATTTCAAATCAAAATAAATAAAACGATACGGTTATGAAAACAACAGCAAAAATTTTCATTCTGTTCCTCGCTACCAATTTAATTACCTTGATGGTTCCTCAAAAAATAAGTGCGCAGGTATCCATTAGTTTCCAACTTTTTTATGATGATTTAAGCCCACATGGATATTGGATCAATAATCCAGAGTATGGATATGTTTGGGTTCCTAAGGTATCTGGTGCGTTTATTCCTTATGGCACTAACGGTCATTGGGTTTTCACCAACGTAGGCTGGACCTGGGTATCTGATTATTCATGGGGCTGGGCACCATTTCACTATGGCCGCTGGTTTTATGACCCTTATTATGGATGGATATGGGTCCCTGGTTATGACTGGGGTCCGGGATGGGTCACTTGGAGGGTTTCGGAAGGATATTACGGGTGGGCCCCAATAGGGCCCGGTATTAGCATTAGTATTGCTTATAGTAATGGTTATCGGTTGCCTTACAATCAGTGGATATTTGTAAGAGATAGGGATTTTGGAAGACCAAACATTTATAATTATTATATTCCTTCATCTAGAAACGCTACAATCATTAATAATTCCAAAGTGATAAATAATATTAAGCGGGACAATTCAACGCAGGTAAGATACAATGCGGGACCTGATAGAAATGATGTGAGAAGACGAACCGGAGCAACACTTTCTCCGATAACTTTAAAGGAAAGAAATAGACCAGGACAGAGTTTGAATAGCAGAGAACTAGGAATATACAGACCGAAGGTGGAAAAACGCAGGTCTGCGGCAAAAGAACCAGCCCCGTCTAAAGTCATGCGATTGAAAGATCTGAAACCCGCTGCGCAAAGAAATGTTAGAAGTCAGCCACAGAAAGAAAATCAGCAGCAACGTAACGATCAGCCAGTGAGGAAGCAACCTACGCAAGAACAGCGTAATGCGCCGGTTAGACAACAAGCTAGAGAACAGCAGGTAAAAGAGCAACAAGTTAAAGAACAGCAGTTTAGACAGCAACAAGCTAAAGGGCAGCAAATGCAACAGCAGACTAAAGAGCCACAAGCCAGACAGCAACAAATGCGAGAACAAAGGAATGATCCACATCGAAGCAAAGAGAAATGAAACAGAAACGAAATGATTAATAAGGTAAACAGCAACGTTAATTCCTTTATTTAAATCCTATAACAGCTTGCTACTAGTTATTAAAGATTGGTTAATTAGTATATCTGGGGATCTAAGATCACAGTAAAAAGGAAATTTGTTCTTTAAAAATTTGCCTGATGATTATTTTTTAAGAAGATGGAATCAAATGGTTTATTTCTTTAATAATGTACTGATTGGGCCTCTATTTTTTTGGCAAAAAAAGCACTTACATTAACAATACTATGTATTATGGATTTTGAAAATGAAGCATCACTAGAGAATAAAGTAAAAACTTAAAGCATTTAATTTATTTAAAGTCAAGATCATGAAAAAATTAATTTATTTGATAAGTTTGGTGGGAATTGTATCACTGTTTAATTCCTGTTCAGCAGGTTATGTCTCCGTAGAACCTGCATATCATGAAGTTTACATACCAGCACGTCCCGGTGCAAACTATATTTGGATAGAAGGTAGTTGGTATTGGAATAATAGAACACGCTCTTATGATCGTAGGGAGGGTTATTGGACGGTGCCACGGCAAGGTCATTACTATAAACAAGGTCATTGGAATAAAACGCGACGTGGCTATCGTTGGTCACCAGGTGGGTGGCAGAGATAAGTGTTGCTAAGAGTTGTAATAAGGACAGATTAGAATCTATGTAGTTTTTAATCTTATAGGTCCTTTAAAAAAATAGTTTTGACAATGCACAGTTATGTGGGACCGTATCTTGTTGTCTTTTTTTAAATCCTATTCATCTACTTGAATAGGATTTTACTTGTGTAATATTTTGATAGACAAGAAATAGTATTGAAAAACCCACACCCCTGTTCAATCTGTAACTCAACGGGGGGAGGACTTGAAACGAATAGCCGGATCTGACCTTTTTTGGGATGGTCGTGTCAAGTATTATAGATAATGTTCTCGATAATAGTTGCAAATCTTATTAATCGGACATTCCGGGCATTTAGGAGTTGGTCGACAAATTTCTCTTCCCAGAAACGAAATTGCCATCCCAATTTCTCCCCAAATTTCTCTTGGCAGCGCTTGCATGAGTTGTTTTTCGGCTTTAATTCCGTCTTTAGTTTCTGTGATTATTCCAATTCTGGGAGCAACGCGAATAACATGTAAATCGGCTATAATTCCCTCCGCAGGAATTTTTGCTTCACGCATTATTACATTGGCAGATTTTCTTCCAATACCTTTTAGAGCAACCAAGTCTTCCATCGTGAACGGAATATTTTCGTCTTTTTGGATGGTTTGCGCAATTTCCAATAACCATTTCGCCTTATTGCCAAAATTTCTGACGGTGGAGATATAAGGAATTAATGCATCCCGATTTGATACGGCCAAACTTTCCATATTGGGATACGCTTCAAATAAAGCAGGAGCAATCTTATTTATATGCGCATCAGAGTCTTGAGCTGACAATACCACCATCACTAAAAGCTGGTACAAATTGTGATGGTCTAATGGATGTTTTCTTCCTTTGTATTTTGTGAGAATGGGTTCTAATTTTTTAGCCCAATCATTTGAGTTTCCAAATAAATCCATAGTATTACTCTTTAAAGTCCACTGATAATGAATTCACGCAATAACGTTGTCCCGTTTTGGTAGGCCCGTCATCAAATACATGTCCGAGGTGGCTACCGCAATTAGCACATACAATTTCAGTTCGTTTCATGCCATGTGTAACATCTGAAATATATGTTACTTTACCAGGAATCGATTCGTCAAATGAAGGCCAACCGCAATGCGCATCAAACTTGGAATTACTTTTAAACAAAGGTTCTCCGCAGGCGCCGCAGCAATACGTTCCTTTTTCATAGTGTAAATTATAAGTTCCGGTATGAGGATATTCAGTTCCTTTTTGACGCAGAATTCGATAGCGCTCCTCTCCTAATTGTTCCTTCCATTCTTGTTCTGTTTTTTCGATAGGATATTTCATGATTTTATTTTTTTGTTCTTTTTGTATAACGTTGTAGCACATTTATTTGTTTTGAATGAATTGAATTGTTTTTTCAATTACTGTATGATTGCCAAGAATTTTTCGATGCCCTAATCCATCAGTTAGAAATAACGCTCCATTTTTCAGGTATTTGTGAATGTGTTTTGCTGCTGTTACCGGAACTTCGGGATCATTATTGTCATGAATAACTAAGACTGGGATAGTGGTTTCTTTTGCGGCTAAATAAGCAGAATAACTGTTCATGTCTTCTTTATATTTTTTTTCAAAATGCAAGCGCAAACGAGTACTTATAGTTGGTTTTAATTCTAATTTTGCCACAAAATCGTCCATGATATCCTGCACGACATCGCCACTGCCAATAACAACTGCATGACTTACTTTTAATCCTTTTTTGATAGCATTCAAAACTGACATTCCTCCTAATGAATGACCTATTGCGGCTTCGAAAGGACCAAATTGCCTGTCAATTTCTAAAATTGCAGCAATAAAATCAACCATAATAGTATTTTTTCCAGGTGATTTTCCATGTGCGGGCGCATCAAAACTAATCGTGGAATATCCAGCTTTTAGTAACTCGTCAGCTATTTTGAATAATTGTGTCCCACGTCCTGACCAACCGTGGACTAATAAGATTTTCTTTTCACTTTTTCCATATTGATATAAAACGACCTCTTTACCAATTCCAGGAATCTTGACTGATTTTTGTATACTGTTCTGATCCATTTCCAATTCTCTTTTTGGAATTTTATGTTTTATGGGGGTAGTAAACAGTTTGGCAGCAAATAATGTAATTAGTTTTGGCGAAATAAAAGAGATTAATTTACTAGTTAATAAGATAATCTTAGGAATTTTCAATGATTGTGTATGAATAGAAGTTTTTTTTGTCATTTCAATAAATTTTCGTGCGGGTTATTATGTTAAATTTTTTTTACTAAATTTAGAAAACATAAAAGTAGTATTTTTTATAAAGTTTTTATTGAGATTAACATAAAAGAGAGAAATAATAAAATATTTAGAATTGTTTAAAAAAATACGTGAATAGGATTATAATTAACTGACAAACAACAAAATTTCATAAATGGAAATATTTCATATCAGTGCAGAATGTTACCCGGTAGCAAAAGTAGGCGGTTTAGCCGATGTTGTAGGCGCATTGCCAAAATATCAAAATAATGCAGGGCATCATGTAAGAGTTGTAATGCCATGTTATGATTCAAAGTTCAGAAATGAAAATGAATTTGAATGTGTGCATTGGGGGCATGTAAAACTGGGAAGTTTTAATTTTCCTTTTAGTATTCTGAAAGAAAAAACGGATAAGCTGGGGTTTGAATTGTATTTGGTAGAAATTCCAGAATTATTTGATAGAAAAGAAGTCTATGGCTATGAAGATGATATTGAGCGATTTTTATCATTCCAAATTGCGACTTTAGATTGGATAATTGGAAGAGAAGATGTTCCGGACGTTATCAATTGCCATGATCATCACACTGGTGTGGTTCCTTTTATGATGTTGTATTGTGATAAATATGAAAAATTGCGAAATACGCCATCTATGATTACTATTCATAATGGTTTGTATCAGGGACAGTTTGGTTTTGATAAGTTACACTATTTACCCGAGTTTGATTTGGCTCATGTGAATGTTTTGGAATGGGATAAGTGTATTAATTCACTCGCCGTAGGAATTAAGTGTGCCTGGGCGGTGACAACGGTTTCTCCAAATTATTTAAATGAAATAAATTATTCAGCTAACGGATTAGAATCTTTGTTTAATCTGGTACGCTATAAATCGAGAGGAATTTTGAATGGAATTGATATCGAAGTTTGGGATCCGGCCAAAGATGCAATGCTTGAGAAAAACTATTCAATTAAAAATTTCGAAAATGGAAAACAGGAAAATAAAGAAAAATTATGCAACCTCTTTAATTTAGATCCAACAAAACCACTTTTTAGTTTTATTGGAAGATTATTGGAAGAAAAAGGAGGAGATTTATTACCACATGCTGCAGCACTGGCATTGGCTGAAAATTATAAACAAATTAATATTTTAATTTTAGGTTCGGGAAATTCGTCTATAGAAAATCAGCTGAATAGTTTATTAGCGGATTATCAAGGTAACTACAATACTTTTATAGGATATAATGAAGAATTGGCTCATTTAATTTATGCAGGATCTGATTTTTTATTAATGCCTTCAAGAGTTGAACCCTGTGGTTTAAACCAAATGTATTCGTTGCGATATGGAACAATTCCTATTGTAAGAAGGACAGGAGGATTAAAAGATACCGTTATTGATTTTGGAGATGATGGAAATGGCATTTGTCATGATCAGGCAACAGTAGGAGATATTTGTTATTCGATTCAAAGAGCAGTGGATTTATATAACGATAAAAAACATTTAAATAAAATTAGAAAAATAGGAATGAGCACGGATCATTCCTGGGAAAGAGTCTGTCAGGAATATATAGAAATGTACAATTTAATAATTAAGAAGAAATGAAAGCTAAAAAGAAAAATGTTATTGCGATTATTTTAGGTGGAGGACAGGGATCCAGATTATACCCATTGACAGAAACAAGATCTAAACCAGCTGTGCCAATAGGAGGTAAATATAGATTGGTCGATATTCCCATTTCAAATTGTATGAATTCAGATATTTACAGAATGTTTGTATTGACCCAATTCAATTCGGCTTCTTTAAATGCGCACATTAAAAACACTTATAATTTTAGTATTTTTAGCCATGCTTTTGTTGATATTCTCGCCGCGGAACAAACTCCCGATAATCCAACCTGGTTTCAGGGAACTGCAGATGCCGTAAGACAGTGTATGCCCCATTTCTTGAATCATGATTTTGATTATGCATTGATACTTTCCGGAGATCAACTGTATCAGATGGATTTCAATGCAATGCTGGAGGAGCATATTCAAAGGGATGCCGATATTACGATCGCTACCTTGCCCGTAAATGCGAAAGACGCTCCTGAATTTGGAATTCTAAAAACAAACGCTGAAAGTTGTATTGAATCTTTCATTGAAAAACCTGCAAAGGAATTACTACCAAACTGGAAATCAGATGTGAGTGAGCAAATGAAGAGCGAAGGAAAACATTATTTGGCTTCGATGGGAATCTATATATTCAACAAAAAATTGTTGGTAGAGATCATGTCCAATAAAGAAACAAAAGATTTTGGCAAAGAAATTATTCCACAAGCGGTTGGGAATAAAAAAATATTAAGTTACCAATATGAAGGGTACTGGACTGACATTGGTAATATTGATTCCTTTTTTGAGGCTAATATTGGATTAACTGAAGATTTACCTAAATTTAATTTATTCGATAATGATAACAAAATTTACACAAGACCAAGATTGTTGCCCCCATCTAAATTCCAAAAAACAACTGTTGATAAATCCTTAATTTCCGAAGGTTGTATTTTGAATGCCAAAGAAATAAACCACTCCGTAATTGGTATTCGATCCAGAATAGGTGAGGGAACCATCATTCAAAATTGTTATGTTATGGGGAATGATTTCTATCAGAATATTGATGATATGAATGAAGACATTAAAAACAATAAACAATTAATAGGGATTGGGGAAAGATGTTTCATAAACAATGCTCTTGTGGATAAAAATTGCAGAATTGGTAATGATGTTTACATCAATGGAGGCAGTCACTTAGAGGATTTTTCTAATGAATTATATGCGATCAAAGACGGAATTGTTGTCATTAAAAAAGGAGCAGTTATACCTGATAATTATATCATAAAGTAAATTTAAAAACTGTTTTTTCTTAAACTAATATTCTATTTTTTTTATAAAAATGGAATTATACAATTGTTATATGAGTAAAGTTATCTCGCATTCCCTTTTTACAGATTTTGATATCGATTTATTTAAAGCTGGGAAACATTTCCGACTCTACGAAAAACTAGGTGCACATCTAATAACAGTTGATGGGGCGGATGGTGTTTATTTTGCCGTATGGGCCCCTACAGCTCATTCGGTATCTGTGGTCGGGGATTTCAATTTTTGGACGCAAGGCGAACATTTGTTACATGTGCGTTGGGATTCATCAGGTATTTGGGAAGGATTTATTCCAAATATTAAAAAAGGGGCAACCTATAAATATAAAATACAATCCAATAATAATGGAATTGTCACTGAAAAAGCGGATCCCTTTGCTTTTTACTGTGAAACACCGCCTCATACCGCTTCGGTAGTTTGGGATTTAGATTATAAATGGAATGATAATAACTGGATGGAAACACGTCAAAATCATAATGGTTTGGACAAGCCCTATTCAGTTTATGAAGTGCATTTAGGTTCCTGGAAGCGTCATGCTGAAGAAAACCGTTTTTTGACTTATCTCGAATTTGCTGAAGATTTAGTAAATTATGTAAAAGAAACAGGCTTTACTCATGTAGAGTTTATGCCTATAATGGAGTACCCATACGATCCCTCCTGGGGTTACCAATTAGTAGGCTATTTTGCTCCTACTTCTCGTTTTGGGAAACCGCAGGATTTTATGGTTTTGGTTGATAAACTGCACGAAGCGGGAATTGGAGTAATTCTGGACTGGGTACCTTCTCATTTTCCTGATGATGCGCATGGTTTAGGATTTTTTGATGGATCAAATCTTTTTGAACATCCTGACCGTAGAAAAGGCTATCATCCGGATTGGAAAAGTTTGGTGTTCAATTATGGTCGAAATGAAGTTCGTTCCTTCCTGATTAGTAATGCATTATTCTGGCTGCAACATTATCATGCAGATGCCTTGCGTGTTGATGCCGTGGCTTCTATGTTATATTTGGATTATTCCAGAAATGATGGAGAATGGGAACCCAATATCTATGGAGGCAGAGAAAATCTTGATACCATAAGTTTCTTAAAGGAATTTAATGAAGCCGTTTATCTCAATTATGAAGGAGTTCAAACCATTGCCGAGGAAAGCACTTCTTTTCCCATGGTTTCAAGACCAACATCAGTTGGTGGTTTAGGTTTCGGAATGAAGTGGATGATGGGATGGATGCACGATACTTTGGAATATTTCCAAAAAGATACCGTGTATAGAAAATACCATCAAAACGATTTGACTTTTTCGATGACCTATACTTTTTCTGAAAATTTTATGTTGCCACTTTCCCATGACGAGGTGGTGTACGGAAAAAAATCAATTGCAGGAAGAATGCCAGGTGATGAATGGCAAAAATTTGCAAATTTAAGGTTGTTGTATGGGTATATGTTCATGCATCCCGGAACCAAATTGTTGTTCATGGGAAGTGAATTTGGACAAAGTAATGAATGGAATTTCGAAGGAAGTTTAGATTGGCATTTATTGCAATATCCGTTCCATGAAGGCGTGAAAAAATTGATTACCGATCTCAATAAATTGTATAAAACGCAACCTGCATTATATGAAAAACAATTTAGTCCGGAAGGATTCGAATGGATTAATTATTCGGATCATCAAAATGCAGTAATGTCTTTCATTCGAAAAGGAAATAACCCAAAAGAAGATGTGATTGTAGTTTGTAATTATACTCAAATAGTTCGTCCTAATTATCGCATTGGTTTACCGAGAAAAGGTAAATTAACCGAAATATTTAATAGTGACGCTGCATATTATGGAGGAAGCGGCGTTTCCAATTCTAAAAAATTAACAATTGAAGCGATGCCTTATGACGGAAGAGATTATTCTACAGAATTACTTTTGCCTCCTTTAAGTGTAACTGCTTTCAAAATTTTATAAATAAATTTTCACTTAATAGTATCAAATTACATCATTAATAGTTTCATTTAATAGGGGAACAATTAGTGATGTGGTTGGTATTGGTATGCCTGAAAATTATAACGTTTTCGTGAATAAACCTAAGATATGTAACTGTTTACAAAGTATTTTTGTAAGTTTGAGTTGCAAAAATCTTGCAAAATAAATACCACAGCATATGATTACAAATACAGAATTAGAATATAAAGGGGATTTATATCCCACAAAAATAGTTGCTTTTGAACATGAAGTAGATTCTGTATCTTTTCATACTGATAATAGTGTAATATTAAAAGTAACTGTATTAAGAGATAGTTTAATACGTTTTAGATTTACCACAAAAGGATATTTTAGTAACGATTTTTCGTATGCTATTGACAAAAGCCATTCGCATGGATATAATTTTCTTGAGGTTTCTGAAGTGGAAGATTATTATCAGATTAAAACCAGTAAAGTCCAATGTCGAATTCAAAAGACAGATATGAGATTGTCTATTTTTGATTTGAAAGACCATCTGATTTTAGAAGATGAATTGGGTTTTCACTGGGAAGAAAGCTATGAATATGGCGGTAATATCGTAAAAATGAGTAAGTCTTCAAAAGATGGGGAATGCTTTTACGGACTTGGCGACAAAGCTACCCAATTGAATTTGAAAGGAAAAAGACTGGAAAATTTTGCTACTGATCAATATGCTTTTCAAAAAGACCAGGAGCCATTATACAAAGTGGTTCCGTTTTATATCGGATTGCATAATAAAAAATCCTATGGAATTTTCTTTGACAATACTTTTAGAACTTATTTTGATTTTTGTCACGAAAGAAGAAACGTAGCCAGCTATTGGGCAGAAGGTGGAGAAATGAATTATTATTTCATTTATGGACCGCAAATGCAGGATGTTGTTACCACATTTACTGAGTTGACCGGTAAACCGGAATTGCCACCACTTTGGGCACTTGGATACCACCAATGCAAATGGAGTTACTATCCGGAAAGTAATTTAAAAGAAGTAGCAGCTAAATTTAGGGAATTGAAAATTCCATGTGATGCATTGTACTTGGATATTGATTATATGGAAGGTTTTCGATGTTTCACTTGGAATAAAGAATATTTTCCTGACCCAAAAAGAATGGTTGCAGAATTAGCTGAGGATGGTTTCAAAACTGTTGTAATTATTGATCCGGGAATAAAAATTGATAAAGAATATGCTATATATAGGGAAGCATTAAAAAACGACTATTTCTGCAAAAGGGCTGATGGCCCTTATATGAAAGGAAAAGTATGGCCTGGAGAATGCAATTTTCCAGATTATACAAATCCTGCCGTTAGAGAATGGTGGGCAGGATTATTTAAAGAATTAGTTTCGGACATAGGTGTAAAAGGAGTGTGGAATGATATGAACGAGCCAGCCGTTATGGAGGTTCCAAATAAAACATTTCCTATGGATGTACGACATGATTACGATGGAAATCCATGTAGTCATAGAAAAGCGCATAATATTTATGGTACGCAAATGGCAAGAGCAACGTATCATGGAGTAAAAAGATTTGCTTATCCCAAAAGGCCTTTTGTTATTACAAGATCAGCCTATGCAGGAGCGCAACGATACACATCGTCTTGGACTGGGGATAATGTTGCGACCTGGGAACATTTATGGATTGCAAACATTCAGGTGCAACGCATGTCTATTTCAGGAATGGGTTTCACCGGGTCTGATATTGGAGGATTTGCGGAGCAGCCTTCGGGAGAATTATATGCACGCTGGATTCAATTAGGGGTTTTTCATCCTTTTTGCAGAACACATTCTTCCGGTGATCATGGCGATCAGGAGCCATGGGCATTTGACGAAGAAGTGATTGATATTACCAGAAAGTTCGTCAGCTTGCGGTATCAATTATTGCCCTATTTGTATACCATGTTTTGGCAATACATTGAAGAGGGAATTCCCATGTTAAAACCACTGGTATATTATGATCAGGAAGATATTCAGACACATTATAGAAATGACGAATTTGTTTTTGGAAACCAAATTTTAGTTTGTCCTATTTTAGAACCTAATTCTTTAGGTAGAAGGATGTATATTCCTCGCGGAAAGTGGTATAACTATTGGACAAATGAAGAAGTTAAAGGAGGAAAAGAAATTTGGGTAGATACTAAATTCGACCAGATTCCACTGTTTGTGAAAGCGGGTGCAATCATTCCAAAATACCCTGTCCAACAGTATGTTGGAGAACTTGAATTTGACGAGTTAACATTAGATATTTACTACAAAGAAGGGAAAGAAAAGTCAGTGGTTTATGAGGATGCTCAAGATGGTTACGATTATAAAAAAGGAAGGTATAGCTTGCTGTCATTCCAAACCAACGGTAAGGCAAAAGAACTAATTATCCAGTTGCATAAAGAAGGAAAATTTGACACCAATTATTCGAAGTATAAAATAACTCTGGTTGGGTTGCCATTTAAGGTTAAAGAAATTGAAATTGACAATGTAAAAGTTTTATTTGACAAAACAATTTTCGAAAAGGAAAGCTATTTAATTGTTGATAAGGAGTTTGCAGAGTTACATCTGCTTGGTGAATAACAAAGAAGTTGATACATTTTGATTTAATTATGTAAATAAATAATTCATAGATAGTTGTATTTTTGTATTAAAATTAAATATTAAAATTATGAAAAAGAACTTATTACTAGGAATTTTTGCGGCAGGATTACTTTATTCTTGTGCTACAAATCCGCTTACGGGGAAAAAAAGCCTGAATTTTGTTTCTAACAGTGAGTTGTTTCCATCTTCTTTTCAGCAATATGGAACTTTTTTGAAAGAAAATAAAGTTATTGTCGGAACAGCTGATGCCAGACGAGTAGAAACGGTTGGTATGCGAATCAAAGCCGCCGCAGAAAAATATTTAACCTATTTAGGACAATCACAATATTTGAATGATTACCGTTGGGAATATAAATTAATTGATAATAAAGAAGTTAATGCCTGGTGCATGCCAGGAGGTAAAATTGTTGTTTATTCGGGGATATTGCCAATAACAAAAGACGATGCAGGTTTAGCTACCGTAATGGGACACGAAGTTTCACACGCATTAGCAAATCACGGGGCGCAACGAATGAGTGCTGCTCAATTGCAGCAATTAGGTGCTGTAGGAGTTGCAGTGGCTACTGGTAGTCAAAGTGCAGAAAAACAACAAATGTGGCAACAATATTACGGGCTAGGATCTCAAGTAGGAGTAATGCTTCCATTTAGTAGAAGTCATGAAAGTGAAGCTGATAAAATTGGACTTACGCTTATGGCAATTGCTGGGTATAATCCAGATGATGCTGTAATCTTTTGGCAAAGAATGGCAGCGCAATCTGCAGGACAATCACCACCAGAATTTTTAAGTACGCATCCATCTGATGCTACCAGAATTGCAAATTTAAAAGCATTGATTCCGGAAGCGAAAGCTTTAGCTGCTAAAGTTGGAGTTATTTACAGATAAGAACGTAAGGTTGATTATTCATTAGTATAACAGGTAACGAAGTATAAAAAAGGTTATTCCCGTACAAACGAGAATAGCCTTTTTAATTTTAGTTGTAATTATAAATACTTCATTATGAATGATTAATGATTTATTAATGTCGAATTAGTTACATTTTAGATCAACCTAAACAAAAAATAAATAAATTCGCAGCATAAAAAAAAGAAACATGGCAGATTTACCAAAAGGAAGTAAAAAATTATTAAACGCTTGGGCTTTTTATGATTGGGCAAATTCAGTTTATCCATTAGTGATTACGTCGGCAGTCTTTCCAATTTTTTATGAAGCATTATTTTCAAACAGCAATCATTATATATCAGTTTTTGGTTTTAGTGTTAAAAATTCTGCATTGATTAGTTTTGTTACTGCTTTTGCATTTTTAGTAGTCGCATTAATTTCTCCTTTGTTGTCAGGCATATCAGATTATGTAGGTAATAAAAAATCTTTCATGAAATTCTTTTGCTACTTAGGAGCTTTATCCTGTGTGGGATTGTACTGGTTCAGTTTAGATAGTATTTATATCAGTTTATTATTTTATTTTTTTGGTTTAATAGGTTTTTGGGGAAGTTTAGTGTTTTACAATTCCTATTTACCAGATATTGCTTTTATTGAGCAACAAGATGAAACCAGTGCTAAAGGATATTCCTATGGCTACATAGGAAGTGTTATATTGTTGATTGTCAATTTAGCGATGATCATGATGCCAGACATTTTTGGCATTGCAGGAACTAAGGGAGAAGCAGCTATGAAAGCTATGCGGTATTCTTTTATAATGGTAGGGGTCTGGTGGATTGTTTTTAGTCAATATACATACTATTATTTACCAAAAGGAAGCAGAAATGAAGAACGCAAAGTGACTAAAGCTTTAGTTTTTAATGGATTTAGAGAATTAAAAAAAGTATGGCATTTATTGGAAGAAAACAGTGCCTTAAAAAAATACCTTGTTAGCTTTTTTGTTTATAGTATGGCTGTCCAGACTGTTATGCTTATTGCTACTTATTTTGGAGCACAAGAAATTAGTTGGGCATCGAAAAGTGAAAGCACAATGGGTTTAATTATTTGCATTCTATTAATCCAGTTAGTAGCCATTGTTGGTGCGGTTTTAACCTCAAAAGCTTCAGAGAAATTCGGAAATATTCCTACGCTGATTGTAATCAATTGCTTTTGGGTGGTATTATGTGCTGCAGCTTATTTTATAACATTACCAATACATTTTTATATTATGGCGGGGTTAGTAGGACTCGTAATGGGCGGAATTCAGGCTTTGTCGCGTTCAACGTATTCTAAATTATTACCAGAAACAGAGGACACCGCTTCCTTTTTTAGTTTTTACGACGTTTCCGAAAAAATTGGGATTGTTTTCGGAATGCTGATTTATGGGATTATAGATCAAATTACCGGAAGTCCACGTTTTGCAATAGTTTTTTTAGGAGTGTTTTTTATAACAGGTGTCATTTTGTTGAAAAGAGTACCTAAAAACAGTGCTCTAAATGGATAAAATAAACAATAATGCTTTCCATTTTTTATACTTTAAAAAATAGCTGTTTTCTTAATTATAGTTTTTAAAATTTTTCTTTATTTGTAAGAAGATGTAATCGATTTTACTTTCACTTTGGCATAATGATTGACTCTTTTAGTGTCAAGCTTAGTAATCATGTCATACATCGATTTTATTTATAATTACTGCTATGATACCTTATATTTGCTTGACAAATTAAAATTTTTAATGACAAAAAGACTTAAATAATATATGTCAAATCATAAAATACTTACTATTGACAATCTGTCACTTCAAGAATTTGATTCTGAAGCCGATTTAATACCTTTATTGACTCCTGAAGATGAGGAGGAAATGAATAATGAAGCATTGCCAGATTCTTTGCCTATTTTACCATTGCGTAATATGGTTTTATTTCCAGGAGTTGTTATTCCAATTACTGCAGGACGTGATAAATCAATAAAGTTAATCAATGATGCCAATGCAGCAGGGAAAATCATTGGTGTTGTAGCTCAAAAAAACGAACAGGACGAAGATCCAACTCCCGAAGATATTCATAGTATAGGCACAGTTGCTCGAATTTTAAGGGTTTTAAAAATGCCTGATGGGAATATTACAGTGATACTTCAAGGAAAAAAGCGATTTGAAATAGATTCTGTAATTGCCGAAAGCCCGTATATAACGGCAAAAATAAAAGAAGTTCCTGAAAAAAGACCAGGAAAACATGATACAGAGTTTATAGCAATTCTTGATTCTATCAAAGAATTAGCGATTCAAATTATAAAAGAAAGTCCCAACATCCCCAGTGAAGCTACTTTTGCGATTAAAAATATTGAAAGCCAATCTTTTTTAATCAATTTTGTTACTTCTAATATGAACTTAACGGTTAAAGAAAAACAAGATTTGCTAGCCGTTAACGAGCTTAAAGTAAGAGCTTTAGATACGTTGCGTTATATGAATGTGGAGTTGCAAAAATTGGAATTGAAAAATGATATTCAATCAAAAGTTCGTTTCGATTTAGACCAGCAACAACGAGAATATTTCCTTCATCAGCAAATGAAAACGATCCAAGAAGAATTGGGTGGTGTTTCACAGGAGGAGGAAATGGATGAAATGTTGCAGAAGTCTTTGACCAAAAAATGGGACGAAAAAACTAAAAAACATTTCGAAAAAGAATTGTCTAAAATGCGTCGGATGAATCCTCAAGCGCCAGATTTTGGAATTCAAAGAAACTATTTAGAGTTGTTTTTAGAATTGCCTTGGAATGAATATTCCGAAGATAATTTTGATTTAAAAAGAGCACAGAAAATTCTTGACAGAGACCACTTTGGTCTTGAAGATGTTAAGAAAAGAATGATAGAGCATTTGGCAGTTTTAAAATTGCGAAATGATATGAAATCACCGATAATTTGTTTGACAGGACCTCCTGGAGTTGGAAAGACCTCTATAGGAAGATCTATCGCAGAAGCATTGGGTAGAAAATATGTTAGAATTTCATTGGGTGGTTTACGTGATGAAGCGGAGATTCGTGGACATAGAAAAACGTATATTGGTGCAATGCCAGGAAGAATTATCCAAAGTTTGAAAAAGGCGGGAACTTCGAATCCTGTATTTGTTTTGGATGAAATCGATAAATTATCCAATAGTAATCAAGGCGATCCCTCTTCGGCATTATTGGAAGTTTTAGATCCAGAACAAAATAATTCTTTTTATGATAATTTCCTGGAAATGGGATATGATCTGTCAAAAGTAATGTTTATTGCTACATCCAATAATATGGCTGCGATTCAACCTGCGTTGAAAGACAGAATGGAAATCATCAAAATGTCCGGCTACACAATTGAAGAAAAGGTAGAAATTGCACGTCAGCATTTATTTCCAAGACAATTGAAAGAACATGGTTTAACAACTAAGGATTTAACGATTGGAAAAAAACAATTAGAAAAAATAGTAGAAGGATATACTCGTGAATCCGGAGTTCGTGGTTTGGAAGCTAAAATTGCTCAGGTAATCCGTAATGCAGCAAAATCTGTTGCAATGGAAGAAGAATATAACAAAAAAGTTACTGACGAAGATATTATAAAAACACTGGGTGTTCCGAGATTGGAAAGAGACAAGTATGAAAACAATGATGTTGCCGGTGTGGTAACCGGTTTGGCCTGGACTTCTGTTGGAGGCGATATTCTTTTTATTGAATCGTTACTTTCTCCCGGAAAGGGAACGATGACGATTACCGGGAATTTAGGTACGGTAATGAAAGAATCGGCGACAATTGCTCTAGAATACATTAAGGCAAATGCAAAACTTGTAGGATTGGATTCGGAGATACTTTCCAAATACAATATTCACTTACACGTTCCGGAAGGGGCAACTCCAAAAGATGGTCCTAGTGCGGGAATTGCAATGTTAACATCATTAGTTTCGCTCTTTACCCAAAAGAGAGTTAAGAAAAACTTGGCGATGACAGGAGAAATTACTTTGCGTGGAAAAGTTTTACCTGTTGGCGGAATAAAAGAGAAGATTTTGGCTGCGAAGAGAGCTAATATTAAAGAAATTATCCTATGTCACGAAAATAAAAGTGATATTGATGAAATAAAACCTGAATATCTTGAAGGTCTGACCTTTCATTATGTTAAAGAAATGAGCGAAGTACTTAAATTTGCTTTGACCGATCAGAAAGTCAAGAACGCAAAGGTATTGTAAGGAATCATTTTTTTTATTTATACACATCCATCTGGAAATTTCAAGATGACACTTATTCATTTAAGTTTCGTTGTGAAATTTCGAGGGCATTGAAAAACTCATGATAAATAAAGGGCTTGTACAATTAATTATGTGTGTACAAGCCCTTTTTTCTTTGTCATATTTGCATACCTAAATTTTTTTGTGTCAAATAAGCAATTCTCAGAGCGTTTATTTGTATTTGCACCAGGTTATTTCTCGTAGTATTTTTCGTAGGGGATTTTTTCAGTGCCCTCGAAATTTCAGGATGGATTTTTTATTTTATTTAGTATTTTTCTCGAAACTTAGCGGAGAAACCGGTAAATATATTATATTATAATTTTATCTTCGCGTTTGCGTTTTACCATAGATAAATAGGAATTTAAAGCATGTTGAAAAAACTTTTATTATTTTCTTTCTTATCCGTTTGTGCTGTGTCTTACAGTCAGATAGGAGGAAAGTATACCTATCAGTTTTTGAATTTGGTTACGGCGCCAAGACAAGCTGCTTTAGGAGGAAAAACGGTTACAATTTATGACGATGATGTAAATCAGGTCAATTTTAATCCGGCAACATTGAATCCTGAAATGGGCAACCACCTGGCTTTGAATTACGGAAGTTATTACAGGGAAGTAACCTATGGAACAGCTTCTTATGCGTACACCTATGACAGGCATTTACAAACTTTTCAGGCCGGTATCAATTATGTCAATTATGGCAATTTTGATGGTTATGATGAGAATGGCCAGTCTACAGCTTCATTTACAGGAAGTGAAATTGCGCTTTCTTTTGGTTATGCCTATGCTATTCCCAATACGACCATTCATTTAGGAGCTAATGCAAAATTGATTTCCTCCACTTTAGAAAGTTATAGTTCCTTTGGTGGTGCGATTGATATTGGCGCTCTTTTTATTGATGAGAAAAACGATGTTAACTGGGGCTTGGCAATACGAAATATTGGAACTCAATTTACTACATATAATGGTGTAAACGAAAAATTACCACTAGAAATTAGTGCAGGCGTTTCACAAGAATTGGAAAATGTGCCCATTCGCTGGCATCTTACACTTGAAAATTTACAGCAATGGAATATTGCTTTTTCTAATCCTGAAAGAGCCGAATCTTCAATAGATGGAAGTTCTACAGATGAAAAAGTGTCAGTAATAAATAATGCTTTCCGTCATGTAATTATGGGAGTAGAGCTTTTTCCTAAAAAATCGTTTAATATTCGATTGGGGTATAATTTTCGAAGAGCAGAAGAATTACGACTTTTGGAACAGCGTAATTTTTCGGGAGTTTCGGCTGGTTTTGGTCTGAAATTCAATAAATTAAAATTTAATTATTCGTATTCACGATATACTTTAGCGGGGAATACGAGCTTATTTGGTTTAACTATTAACTTACAATAATATTATTTTGGATAAAAAAATTACCATAGCAATTGACGGATTTTCGTCTACAGGAAAAAGTACTTTAGCCAAGCAACTTGCAAATCGCTTGGGATATGTATATGTTGATACGGGGGCAATGTATCGTGCTGTTGCATTTTTTACGATGCAAAACGGATACATAAAAGCAGATTTTTTTGATAAACAAGCATTAATTAACCGTTTGCCAAATATAAAATTACAATTCAAATTTAACGTTGATTTGGGTTTTGCTGAAATGTATTTGAATGATGTGAATGTTGAAAAAGAAATCAGAACTATCGAAGTTTCAAATTTTGTAAGCAAGGTGGCTGAAATATCTGAAGTTCGTGCCAAATTAGTGGAGCAGCAAAAAGAAATGGGTAAGGACAAAGGTATTGTTATGGACGGTAGGGATATCGGAACCGTAGTTTTTCCAGATGCCGAACTTAAAATTTTTATGACCGCAGGTGCAGAAACCCGGGCACAAAGACGTTTTGATGAATTACAGGAAAAAGGAGATCCAGTTACGTATGAAGAGGTATTAAAAAATGTAGAAGAACGCGATTATATTGATACGCACCGAAAAGATTCGCCTTTGGTGATGGCTGAAGATGCTATTGAAATCGATAATTCCCACCTCACTCGTGAAGAACAATTTAAAGTTGTTCTGGATTTGGTCGATGAAGTTGTTAAAGCGGTTTAATTTTTTGTAGATCTCTTTTTTAATATTAGATTTACGCCTTGTTGATTTTAAAAATAAAAAACAATTCATCTTATGGGAATTAAAAACAGGTTGGTATTAATGAACTTCCTACAATTTTTTATTTGGGGTTCTTGGTTACTTACTATTGGAGCTTATTGGTTTAATAACAAACATTGGTCTGGAACCGAGTTTGGAATCATATTTTCGACAATGGGTATTTCTTCTGTTTTTATGCCGGCTTTAACAGGGATTATTTCAGATCGATTAATAAATGCTGAAAGATTATATGGATTGCTTCATTTTTTGGGTGCTGCCGCTTTATTTTACCTGCCTCAAGTAGATAATCCAATCACTTTTTTTTGGGTGATGCTGGTGAATATGTTTTTCTATATGCCCACGATTTCATTATCGATCACTGTCGCATACAATGCTTTAATTGCAAAAGATTTTGATGTTGTAAAGGATTATCCACCCATTAGAATCTGGGGAACTATAGGTTTTATTGCTGCACTTTGGGTGGTAAGTTTAACACATAATGAGACTTCGTCCAATCAATTTTATATCGCAGGAATTGTTTCATTTTTATTGGGGATTTATGCCTTTACACTTCCAAAATGTCCTCCAATGTGTAAAGGGGAGAAGACCACTTCCTTCACGAATGCTTTGGGTTTAAATGCTTTTGAATTATTTAAACAAAGAAAATTTGCTGTTTTCTTTGTTTTTTCAATGTTATTGGGTGCTGCCTTGCAATTGACTAATGCTTATGGAGATACGTATATTCATGATTTTGCGGGCGTAGCTGCGTATAAAAACACAATTGCAGTTAAATATCCAGCTATAATCATGTCGATTTCGCAAGTTTCAGAAACACTGTTTATATTGGCGATTCCATTTTTTCTTAGAAAATTAGGGATTAAATATGTGATGTTATTCAGTATGCTGGCTTGGGTTTTACGTTTTGGATTGTTTGCTTTTGGAAATCCTTCTGATGGATTGTGGATGATAATTATGTCTTGTATTGTTTACGGAATGGCATTTGACTTTTTTAATATTTCGGGTTCTTTGTTTGTGGAAACACAGACAGATTCAAAAATTAGAGGAAGTGCTCAGGGATTATTTATGATGATGGTCAATGGTTTTGGAGCATTAATAGGCAGTTTTACTAGCGGCTATATAATCCAAAAATATTTTACGCTTGCAGATGGGGGTAAAGATTGGTTTCATATTTGGATGACTTTTGCCAGTTATGCTTTGGTTCTGGCTCTTGTTTTTCCGTTTGTTTTTAAATACAATCATGACGCAAAAGCATTGGAAAAATTCAGTCATTAAAGGATTTTTTGCATAGATCAAACCCGTCTCGTTTCAAAATGGAGGCGGGTTTTTTATTGCTAAAAATCACTATGAAACCTAGTAAGCCTCAATGGAGCTGGTATTCTTGAAGCATAACGGAGCCATAAGAGAGAGAGAGAGAGAGAGAGAGAGAGAGAGAGAGAGAGAGAGAGAGAGAGAGAGAGAGAGAGAGAGGGAACTGTTACCTCCAAGAAAATAGTTAAGTATCTCTTGATTATCAATCTATTATCTTGTCTGTAAAATTTTGCAGTTTAAGATAAATGTGTTACCTTTGCAGTCCTTTTGGTGAATAAGAGTTTCCTTTAGGGTTCAACTAATTATACAAACAACTTCTGTTGTTTTCTATCACATTAAGAAACTCGAGAGAATACAGAATACAAATTTTTAATCAGCATGTCTGAACAAGTAAAATCACAAGAAGAGTTTTTAGCAAATTTTAACTGGCACAATTTCGAAGAAGGTATTGATGCTGTTGATGAAAAAAACTTATTAGAATTCGAAGAACTAGTTTCAAAAACATTTATCGCTACTGATCAAGAAGAAGTTGTAGATGGTGTAGTTGTTAGAATTACAGATAGAGACGTTATCGTTGATATCAATGCAAAATCGGAAGGTGTTATTTCATTAAACGAATTCCGTTACAACCCAAGCTTAAAAGTAGGTGATACTGTTGAAGTGTTAATTGACATCCGTGAGGATAAAACAGGTCAATTGGTATTGTCTCACAGAAAAGCACGTACTATCAAATCATGGGATAGAGTTATTTCGGCTAACGAAACAGGAGAAATCGTTAATGGTTTTGTAAAATGCAGAACTAAAGGTGGTATGATCGTTGACGTTTTCGGAATTGAAGCTTTCTTACCAGGATCTCAAATTGATGTTAAACCAATTAGAGACTATGATGTATATGTAAACAAAATGATGGAATTCAAAGTGGTAAAAATTAACCACGAATTCAAAAATGTTGTTGTTTCTCATAAAGCGCTTATTGAAGCGGATATTGAAATCCAGAAAAAAGAGATCATCGGTCAATTACAAAAAGGACAAGTATTAGAAGGTGTTGTTAAAAACATTACTTCTTATGGTGTGTTTATTGACTTAGGTGGTGTTGATGGATTAATTCACATTACTGACCTTTCTTGGAGTAGAATTAACCACCCAAGTGAAGTGTTGGAATTAGACCAAAAATTAAATGTTGTAATCCTTGATTTCGATGATGAGAAAACAAGAATTCAATTAGGATTGAAACAATTAAACGCTCACCCTTGGGATGCTCTTGATGCTAAATTAGCAATTGGAGACAAAGTAAAAGGTAAAGTAGTAGTAATCGCTGATTACGGTGCTTTTATCGAAGTTGCTGAAGGTGTTGAAGGTTTGATCCACGTTTCTGAAATGTCTTGGTCTACTCATTTACGTTCTGCTCAAGATTTCGTAAAAGTTGGTGATGTTGTTGAAGCTGTTATCTTAACTTTAGATAGAGATGACCGTAAAATGTCATTAGGAATCAAACAATTGTCTCAAGATCCTTGGACTGATATCACTGCTAAATACCCAGTAGGTTCTAAACATACAGGTATCGTTAGAAACTTTACAAACTTTGGAATTTTTGTAGAATTGGAAGAAGGAATTGACGGATTGATTTACATCTCTGACTTATCTTGGACTAAGAAAATCAAACACCCATCTGAATTTGTAAACGTTGGTGAAAAACTTGACGTAGTAGTATTAGAATTAGATGTTGAAGGACGTAAATTATCTTTAGGTCACAAACAAACTACTGCTAATCCTTGGGATCAATACGAAGATTCTTTCGCAGTTGGAACTATCCACACAGGTGAAATTTCTGAAATCGTTGACA
Source organism: Flavobacterium kochi (assembly GCF_048286715.1). NCBI lineage: Bacteria > Pseudomonadati > Bacteroidota > Flavobacteriia > Flavobacteriales > Flavobacteriaceae > Flavobacterium > Flavobacterium kochi. The sequence goes on along the minus strand of NZ_JBLVPW010000015.1, from coordinate 122,480 downwards.
AAGGAGCTACTGTAGAATTTGGTGATGATATCGTTGCTTTCATTCCTACACGTCACCTTGAAAAAGAAGACGGTAAGAAATTGAAAAAAGGAGAATCAGCTGATTTCAAAGTGATTGAATTCAACAAAGAATTCAAAAGAGTAGTTGCATCTCACACTGCTATCTTCCGTGAAGAAGAAGAGAAAAATGTGAAAACAGCTACTGAAAATACTTCAACTTCGTCTTCATCTACAAATGCACCAGCTGCGACTTTAGGTGATAACAATGATATGTTAGCTGCATTGAAAGCTAAAATGGAAAAGTCAGAGAAAAAATAATTTCTTGAAGCTTTCTAAATAGTAAAAGCCTCACAGTAATGTGAGGCTTTTTTTAGACTTATAATTGAGCAATCCTTTATTCCGAAGAATTTAGTGTTTTCCATTTTTACAAATCATTTTTCCATTCCTGAAAATCAGGTTCTACATAAAGCCACTTTACTTCAGGATGAGTGGTACGGATTTCTTGTTCAAAATTATTGATCAATTGACTTATGGATTGCGTAGTAAGATCCGGACTGCATTTTATTTTTACACAAACTAAGACTTCACCAGGGCCCTGTTGAATAGTTCTGCAATTCAAGACTTCAATAATCTTAGGATTATTTTCTGTTATGAATTTAATTGTATCCAATATAATAGGATCAGCACTTTCGCCAATTAATAATGACTTTACTTCAACAGCAAGGAAAATTGCCATCAAGATTAAAACTACTCCAATAGCAAGAGAACCTATTGCATCATACCGGCTATCTCCCGTATAATAAGAAACTAATAAAGCAATTAATGCTAAAACCAGTCCTAAAACAGCTGCGGAATTTTCTCCAAATACAACAATAAGATCACTATCCTTTGTGCTGCGCAAATAAGTAAAAAAGCCATTGTCTCCTTTTCTCTTATTTAGTTCAATACAATTGGAATACGTTGCATAACCTTCTAAAGCAATGGCAAATAACAAAATGCCAACCCCCCAAGCTATTTCATGTATAGGTTCGGGCCTGTTGTATTTGTGGATTCCTTCATAAATAGAGAACATTCCTCCAATAGAAAACAATAGCATGGCAACCATAAATGACCAGAAATAAACGGATTTACCATAGCCAAATGGATGCTGGTCATCGGCTGGCCGTTTTGCTTGCTTAACACCTAATAATAATAGTAATTGATTGGCGCAATCAGCTGATGAATGGATTGTTTCGGCTAACATAGCTCCGGAACCGGTCATGAAAGCAGCAAATGCTTTAGAAATTACAATGACTACATTAACAAGTAGGCTTTGGATAATATGATGTGAACCATTGGTATTCTTACTATGCTCTTTAGAATTTTTATCCATTTTACTTTTAATTTAAAAATATAAAAGTAAGGATATATTGACTAATCAAATGTATGTTTATCTGAAAACATAGCTACTAAAATGGTTCGTCGGATGAATTTATTTTACCATTATCTGTTTTTAAAAATCAGTGATTTAAAAAATAGTTTAAATTTTTTTTAACCAAAAGGGAACTAACTGTGTAAATCTATTTATATAACTTAAAAAAATAGATTTTATGAAAACTAGAAAATTTGTATCGATTGCATTTTTTGCATTAGTATTTGGAGCGACTTCTTTCGCTCAAAAAAGTGTTATGGTTGGCGGAGCAGCTATGTATCCGACAAGAAATATTATTGAAAATGCAGTAAATTCTAAAGATCATACTACATTAGTTGCGGCAGTTAAAGTGGCTGGTCTAGTAGAGACTTTGCAAAGTAAAGGCCCGTTCACTGTTTTTGCTCTAACAAATGCAGCGTTTGATAAATTACCAAAAGGAACTGTTGAAACATTACTAAAACCTGAAAATTTAAAAATGTTACAGACAATTCTTGCCTATCATGTGATAGGGGGAAAAATGAATACTTCTGATATCACAAAAGCGATCAAAATGGGTAAAGGAAAAGCAATACTAAAAACAGTAAGTGGCGGAACTTTGACAGCATGGATGAAAGGGAAAAATTTGTATATTTCGGATGAAAATAAGAACAAAGCTAAAGTTACAATTGCGGATGTGAACCAATCAAATGGTGTGATTCATGTAATTGATGCAGTAGTGTTGCCAAAACAATAATTTTTTTCAAAAAGAGGTTTGATTTTGTTAATTGAAAAAGTCCTGTTTATAATTGCAAAATTTTTTTGTAAAAAAAAATCCCAATTCTGATTCAGAATTGGGATTTTTAATTTTTATAATAATTGATTATCTTAAACTTGCTCCAAGCTCTGTTTCAAAATTCTTTTGCAATTTGCTCATGATTTTATCAATTTGAGCATCAGTCAATGTTTTTGAATTATCCTGAATGGTAAAGCTCAAGGCATATGATTTTTTACCTTCCGGAAGGTTTTGACCTTCGTAAACATCAAATAAATTAATATCTTTTAACAGTGATTTCTCCGTTTGACGTGCAATGGTATAAATACTGTCGTAGGTTACGTTTTGGTCAATTAGTAAAGCTAAATCTCTGCGAACCTCTGGATATTTAGGAATCTCAATATATTTTATTTTAGTAGAAATCAATTTCAGAATCAAAGCCCAGTTAAAATCAGCAAAAAACACTTCTTGTTTAATTCCAAAATGTTTCAATATTGATTTTTTTACCACACCTAATTCTACGATTGTATCTTGACCAAATCCAATTGCAATCCCTTCAGAAAACACATCAGAAATCACTGGTAAATTTTGTGTTTTTTGAAGGCCTAATCTCGAAAGTATGCCATTTACATATCCTTTGAATAAAAAGAAATCAGAAGTTTTTTGAGGATTAGTCCAGTTTTCTTGATTTCGATTTCCAGAAAGAAATAACGTTAAGTGTTTTTGCTCTTCATAGCCAGAAGGAAAATTATGATACGATTTTCCAAATTCGAATAATTTTAAATCAGCGTTTTTACGATTGATATTATAGGAGACGGCTTCTAATCCTGAAAATAATAATGATTGACGCATCGTTGCTAAATCAGTGCTCAATGGATTAAGCATCGTCACATTATGTTCTGGATTCAATACATTAGAAAGCTGCTCATAAGATGCCGTAGTCAATGAATTAGCCATCATTTCATGAAATCCTTGTGAATTCAATTGTGTGGCAATCGTATTTTGTATTTTATAATCTTCATTTCTAGGTGAATTAGCAACTGTAGCATTTAGTTTCTTAGAGAAATTAATGTTGTTGTACCCATAAACTCTCAAGATTTCCTCAATAACATCGATTTCTCTTTGTACATCAACGCGATAAGCAGGAATTGTTAAACCCAATCCAGCATCAGAAACGCTGTTTACTTTGATATCTAATGAAACCAATATTTTCTTAATAGTATCTTTTGATAATTCCTGCCCAATAATTTTGGCGACTTTACTGAAATTTAAAAACACGGTAAAATCCTCAATTTTCTTTGGATATACATCAATTACATCGGATGTAATTTCGCCTCCGGCTACTTCCTGAATCAATAAAGCTGCACGTTTCAGCGCATATTCAGTAATGGTTGGATCGATTCCTCTTTCAAAACGAAACGAAGCATCAGTATTTAACTGATGTCTTTTAGCAGTTTTACGGATGCTTACAGGATTAAAATAAGCGCTTTCTAAGAAAATAGAATTAGTATGCTCAGAAACTCCTGATTTTTTTCCACCAAAAACCCCAGCGATGCAGAGTGGCCCTTTTTCATCGCAAATCATTAAATCTTCCTCATGCAATGTTCTTTCAACATCATCCAGGGTTGTGAATTTAGTACCGGCAGCAAGTGTTTTTACAATTATTTTTCCATTGATTTTTGACGCATCAAAAGCATGTAGCGGTTGACCTAATTCATGTAAAACATAATTGGTAACATCAACAATATTATTTTTCGGATTCAATCCAATTGCTTTCAGTCTGTTTTGCAGCCAAGCCGGCGATGGTTTTACAGTAATTCCAGAAATGGTAACTCCACAATATCTAGGAGCAAGTTTTGCCTCTTTTACGTCAATATCAATCTTCAGTATTCTTTTATCGACTCTAAAATTACTTACTGAAGGTGTAATCAATTCAACATTAACACCACTTTGCAACATTCCTGCTCTCAAGTCACGTGCAGTTCCCAGATGACTCATTGCGTCAGCACGGTTAGGTGTCAACCCAATTTCAAAAACTTCATCATTTTCAATCTTGAAAACTGTAGCGGCAGCGGTACCTGCTACTAAAGCATCGTCCAATACCATAATCCCGTCATGGCTTTCGCCAAGACCTAACTCGTCTTCAGCGCAAATCATTCCATTACTTTCCTGTCCACGTATTTTTCCTTTTTTTATTGAAAAAGCAATGCCTTCTTTATCATATAAAGTAGTGCCAATTGTAGCAACTGGAACTTTTTGTCCCGCAGCAACATTACTGGCGCCACATACAATTTGTACAGGAACACCATTGCCCAGATCTACTGTGGTTATTTTTAATCTATCAGCATCGGGGTGTTGGACGCAAGTAAGAACATGGCCTACAACAATGCCTTCTAATCCGCCTTTTACCGATTGATATTTTTCAACAATTTCTACTTCCAGACCTAAATCTGTTAACAATGCTGCTGTTTCTTCGGATTTCCAGTCTATTTTAATGAATTGTTTTAACCAGTTGTAAGATATTTTCATCTGTCAATTTTAATAAGAATGCAAATATAAGGATTGCAGGTTGGAGTAAGAAACAATTTTTTTGGTTTTTTATAACTGATTTGCCACATTTCAGGAACATTTGAAATAATGATTGTGCATTATTAAACATAAATATATACGAATAAAAGAATAAAATAACGTTAAAAAAGAAGATATGAAAATTTAATGCTACTGGTTGAATGAATTGTGCTATTCTAATGATGAATATGAAACTATTTTTGATAAAACAAAATAGATAACGACATGGATAACATTGCAAAAAGACCTGAATTTAAGGCAACGTATGATAATTATATAGGAGGAAAATTTGTCGCGCCAATTGGTGGACAATATTTTGATGTTGTTTCTCCAATTGATGGAAAAGTATTTACAAGAGCAGCCCATTCAACTAAAGTTGATATTGATCTGGCTGTTGATAAGGCGCACGAAGCTTTTCAAACATGGGGAAAAACATCAGTTACAGAACGCAGTATGGTATTGAATAAAATTGCGCAGGTTATCGAAGATAATCTGGAGTATATCGCCACAGTTGAAACCATAGATAATGGAAAAGCGATTCGTGAAACTCTCGCTGCAGACATTCCTTTGGCGATAGACCATTTCAGATATTTTGCTGGTGTAATTCGTGCTGAGGAAAGTTCAATTGCGGAACTGGATTCACAAACGGTTTCTATCGCTTTAAGCGAACCTTTGGGAGTAATTGCACAAATTATTCCCTGGAATTTTCCAATTTTAATGGCTGTATGGAAATTAGCTCCGGCGTTGGCCGCAGGAAATACAGTAGTTTTAAAACCAGCGGAAAGCACGCCAATTTCCATTTTGGTATTGATGGAGTTGATTGGCGATGTCCTTCCTCCGGGAGTTATCAATATTGTTAATGGTTTTGGTGCTGAGCTTGGAAGAGCTTTGGTGACCAACAAAAAAGTATCAAAAGCTGCCTTTACAGGTTCTACACCGACGGGTCGCTTAGTGATGCAATATGCCACCGAAAATATTATTCCTGTGACGCTGGAACTGGGTGGGAAATCTCCAAATATTTTCCTGAAATCTGTGGGAGACGCTGACGATGATTTTTTTGATAAAGCGGTTGAAGGTGCGGTTATGTTTGCCTTAAATCAAGGAGAAATTTGTACCTGTCCTTCCAGATTATTGGTTCACGAAGCTATATATGAAAAATTTATTGGCAAGGTAATTGAAAGAACAGCAGCTATCAAATTGGGAAATCCGTTGGACAGAACAACGATGATGGGAGCGCAGACTTCCTTGGTTCAAAAAGAAAAAATCCTTACCTATATTAAATTAGGAAAAGAGGAAGGTGCAGAAGTGCTACTTGGTGGTGAAGAAAACCACTTGAATGGAGATCTTTCAGGAGGATATTATATCAAACCAACTCTTTTCAAAGGGAATAATAAGATGCGTATTTTTCAAGAAGAAATCTTCGGACCTGTTCTGGCAGTTACCACTTTCAAAACTACAGAAGAAGCTATTGCCATTGCTAACGATTCGATGTATGGTTTAGGAGCTGGAGTCTGGACGCGTGATGCACATGAAATTTATCAGGTTCCAAGAGCTATTCAAGCAGGCCGTGTTTGGATTAATCAATACCATTCCTATCCAGCTGGAGCTCCTTTTGGAGGTTATAAACAATCAGGGATTGGTCGTGAAAATCATAAAATGATGCTTGGACATTATCGTCAGACAAAAAATATGCTGATTTCATACGATAAAAAAAAATTAGGTTTCTTTTAGTAGATTAAAGATTATTGGTTAATGGTAAACCTGACAGATTTCAATCATTTGTCAGGTTTTATTTTAAATGAAAGAAGATGACAAAAAGAATTAAAGCAACAGAAAAAGCAATAGAATTAATTAAATCTTTGCAAAAAAAGCACGGTGATTTAATGTTTTACCAGGCAGGAGGATGTTGCGAAGGTACACAGCCCCAATGTTTTGAAAAAGGTGGATTCTATCAGAGAATGGGAGATGTTTGTCTTGGCACAATCGAAAATACTGAATTTTGGGTTGACAAGGATTTATTCGAATATTGGAAACACGCTCATTTTACGTTGGATGTAATTGATGCTTTTGGAGTAGGAGGGTTTTCTTTGGAAACACCACTAAAAAAAACATTCCGAATTGAATATAGGATTTTCACATCCGAAGAGGAGCAATCGCTTGAGCCTCTGAAATTCATTGAATAATTTAGTTTACTACGTATAATAATTGGTATTGTTTTGGAGTGATTCCTTCGTGTTTTTTAAACAAACGAATAAAATAATTGGAATCTTCAAATCCGGACAAATAGCAAACTTCATTGATTTGTATCGTAGGGTCTTTGAGTAATTGTTTGGCGCATCTTATTTTCTCGCTTATTACAAATTCTATCGGACTCATGCCTAATTCTCTTTTGAAAAGTCGGTAGAAAGAAGTAGTACTCATGCATGCTTTTTCGCTCAAATGCTTCATGCTGATGTTTTCCTTCAAATTCAGTCGGATGAATGCTGCCACTTCGGTAACAGGATTTTTCGCATCCGTAAACATACCATCGTCAATAGCTTTTGCGGTTTGTGTTTGGATAATTCGAATCAATAATTCCTGCAAAGTCAAATCGGATAAAACATCTTTTGTTATCGAGGTGCTCATGCATTCTTTAATCAGCTTATTGATGGTTGCAGCGAGTTCCACATTATTATAGAAGAAATAATTCTGGTAATTTAACTGCCAGAATTGGGAATTGCCTTCTTTTGGATATCGCTCGTTTAAGAATTGTAATGTATCGGTAATTTTAGTTTGATCTATTGCCAAAGCCAAACACTGCGTTGGATTGGTTTTTGTAGCTTCAGGAAAGTCAATTTTCATTTCCACATTGGAAGGAATCACAACAGTTTCACCTGGCAGATAATCAAAACCCGGGTCATCAAAAAGATGCATTATTTTTTTGCCTCTTAACATGCTTGTCACCACTAAATCATTAAACTTCAGAGGAACTAACGAAGAAGATTCGTAAGTTTCAAAAAGATTTAATTCACAGTGGTTTAAGGAATAAACGGTTCTGTTTTCAACTAATGTTTTTAACGATTTTTCGTTTGATAAATGCGGTGGATTTAGAAAGACACGATTAGTATTCATAGTTTTAAACTTAAGAAAGATAAAGTTTAAATTTAATGAAAATAACCAGAACAGGAACACTCTTTAACAAATTTTAAAGTAATTCCTCTACATGTTTTTTTATGTTTTGGGCAATTTTATGAGTTGGCAAATCATTTTCATCAGTTCCAAAAGGATCTTCAATTTCCTCAGCAATTAACTCAAGACTGGCCAAGACATAAAAGATAAAAACCACAACCGGCGCCACATAATAACCAAGACTGAAAGAATAGCCAAAAGGCAATGTCATCACATAAAAGAAGATGAATTTTTTGATAAAAGCACTGTAAGAATAGGGAATAGGTGTGTTTTTGATTCTTTCACATGCCCCGCAAATTTCAGTGAAGGACAGTACTTCGGCATTTAAAATAATCAATTGATCACCCGTTATTTTTTTTGAAATATATAAATCATTGATTTTTTGAAATAACATTTTTGCTATCTGATTGGGTTTATGTTTGTGATGGTCAATTTCTAAATCCACATCATCAAATAATTGTTTACTGGTGTCGCTATCATTCAAATGTTTATGCAAAATTGAGGCATAACAGGGGATCATTTTTCGAAAATAATTGCGGTCTTTTTCATCCTGCAGGATTACGGACAATTTGATGGCAAAATTCCGGCTGTTATTGACTAAAGATCCCCACATTTTACGTCCTTCCCACCAGCGGTCATAGGCAGTATTGGTTCTAAAAACTAACAATAATGAAATTACAAAACCAAGCATTCCGTGCATTATGGTAATGTTCTTCACGTAACTGTTGTCTGATAATTGCCAATATTCAACTTCTAAATAACCTATAATTCCGGAATAGGCTCCAATAGCCAGCATTATTGGAAATAATGTTCTAAAGGTATCCGCTTTATGAAAACGAAAGATAAAAGTAAACCAGTCTTTTGTATTGTATGAAATCATTTTAGCTAAAATTTGCTGCAAATTTAAATTAAAAACTAAGATTACCAGCCAATTCTTTTAATGCTATTTCTGATAATTTTGCTTGAAACTGAGCATTACTGTAACGTACTTTCGCATTAACATAATTCAATTGTGCTGTTCTGAATTCTAGAGTAGTTATGGTTCCAATTCTAAATTTATCCAGCGTAATATTTAGATTTTGTTTAGCAATAGCTTCATTTTTTTCTTCTAAAGCGATCAATTCTAAATTGGTCAAATAGGTTTGATAAGAAATAGCCAATTCAGAATGCAAGGCAAGGTTTTGTTGGTCAATAGCTATTTTTGAATTATCAATTTGAATCTGGCTAATTTTCTCATTCCGGTTTTGAGCAAATCCATCAAATAAATTCAATGAAGCACTAAAACCATAATTTAATCCCCTGGCAGAAGATTGTGTCGTAAAACCAAGACTGGATTGACTTTCAGAAAAATTATAACCGGTATTTAGTTTTACTGTTGGATAACGCGCCGCTTTTATTTGTTTCAATTGCAATTCAGAAACCCTTTTATTAATAATTTGGCTCTCTAATTGTGGGTTTTGCTTTTCTGCCAAAGCGCTTAATTCCGTAAGTACTAATTTGTTGTCGACAACAATTGCATCGACCACTTTAAAATCAATTTTAGCATCTCTGGCAAGTATTTGATTCAATAGAATTTTAGTATTGGCAAATAATTCTTTTTGTCTCAGGAAAGTAACTTTGTCTGTATTTAAATCTACCTGCGCATTTAAAACTTCCAGTTTTGATGCTTTACCAATGGTAAATCTGTTTTGTGCCAAAGTCAGTCGTTGATTTGAAATAACGATGGTAGAGTCTAAAGCAGCCAATTGCTGCTGTTGTTGCACCAAGTCAAAATAGGTTGCATTGACATCACTTATTTTTGTTATTATAGTCAGTTTTAACTGTGCTTCACCTAATTTTTGTAACTCTTTTAATTGGTCCATTTTTGCAAACATTTTGAATCCGTCAAAGACAGTCCAATCTAAACCCACACCATAAGTCAAACTGTTATTTTTGGCATTATCAAGTTTGTTAACAGTTCCGTCTGATCTCGTTTGTGAAATGTTTTGAATACCGTTATTGTCAGTAATTGTAGCTGTGGCTTTTGGCAACATTCCAGCATTTCCGGAACTTACGTTGGTTTTGTCTATTAATATATTGTTCGACGCAATTTTGATTTCGTAATTGTTTTCCAATGCAATTTTTACGGCATCTTCCACGGTTAAAACTTCTTGAGCATTGGTTTTGATAATACAAAAGAGTAACAAAATTAAACTTCTACATAGTATTTTAGTGTGCATCATAAGGCAATATCTTTTTAGTATTAAATTCCTGTAAACAAAAAAATCATTTGACTAAGAATTAAAAAAGTATTTGTTTTTTATATGAACTGAGCTATCTTAAGTGTTTTAAAACCGATAAGGCAGTTGAGTTCATTTAAGTTTTTTGAAATAAATGAAAAAGGGACTACGTTATTTTACTTCTTTTTCATATTCTTCAATATGATCGAATTCAGGATAATGCTTTCTTGCTTTTGACCACATTAAATACATTGCCGGAATAACGAATAATGTTAAAACCAAAGAGAAAATGGTTCCGCCAACAATTACAACTCCCATTCCGATTCTGCTTGTTGAGGCAGCTCCAAGCGACATAGCAATTGGTAACGCACCTAATGAAATGGCCAAACTGGTCATTAAAATTGGACGAAGTCTAGCTTCTGAAGCTTCTAAAATAGCATCAATTTTAGATTTGCCCTGTTCTCGTAGCTGATTTGCAAATTCGACAATCAGAATTCCATTTTTGGTTACCAAACCAATTAACATTACAGTTCCAATCTGACTAAAAATATTCCAGGTCTGATCAAATAACCATAAGGAGAATAATGCTCCGGCAACTGCCATTGGGACTGTTAAAATGATAATAAACGGATCAATGAAGCTTTCAAATTGGGCTGCTAAAATCAAAAATATCAGTAATAAAGCTAATCCAAATGCGAAAGAAGTATTCGAGCTACTTTCAACAAAATCTCTGGATTCTCCACCCAGATCGGTAGTAAATGTATCGTCCAAAACTTTGGCTTTTATCTCATTCATGGCGTCAATTCCATCGCTGATACTTTTGCCGGGAGCGAGACCTGCAGAAACTGTTGCCGACATATATCGATTATTATGATACAATTGCGGTGGGTTACTTTGTTCCTCAATCGTTACGACATTATCCATTTGGATTAATTCGCCTTTATTATTTTTGACAAACATAGACGTTAGATCCAATGGTTTGGAACGGTCCTTTTGATCAAATTGTCCAATGACCTGGTATTGCTTTCCATTTCTCATAAAGTAACCAAAACGTTGACCACTTAACGAAAGTTGCAAGGTTTGAGCAATATCAATAACTGAAATCCCCAAGCTTTCCGCTTTCTCGCGATTAATGGTTACATTGATTTCTGGTTTATTGAATTTCAGATTCACATCAGTAATTGCAAACGTTTCATTTTTTGCAGCTTCATCCATAAACAATGGAATTTTTTCTCTTAATTTCTCAAAGTTTGGCGCCTGAATTATGTATTGAATCGGCAGGCCACCACGTCTGTTTACTGCTATTGTGGGTTGCTCGATCACTGAAGTTTTTGCTTCTGGATATTTTTTAGTTAATTCGGTCAATTTTTCAGCGATCTCTTTTTGGGAACGTTTTCTTTCATTTGGTTCAGTCAAAGAAACTCTAATTCTACCACTATTTACTGTTGATGCACCAAACCCGGGTGAAGTAATAATTAGAGCTACCTTTTTTTCAGGAATAGAATCATCGATTAATTGAGAAAGTTCCTGCATAAATCGGTCTGTATATTCATACGACGCCCCTTCGGGTGCGGTTATACTCATCATTAAACCGCTTCGGTCATCATAGGGTGCCGTTTCTTTTTGGATTAAATTAAAAAATAAATAGATCAATCCGAAACAGGCTATCAGTATGGGGAAACTCAACCATTTCTTTTTCATAAATCGTTGCAAAGCATCAGCATACTTGGTGTTTAGCTTCTGAAAATAAGGTTCCGTTAAAACATAAAATTTTGATTTTTTTTGTTCACCGCCTTTCATCAAGTAGGCATTTAACATTGGTGTTAATGTCAACGAAACAAAAGCCGAGATCAATACTGCAGCCCCAATTACGACACCGAATTCCCTAAACAACCGCCCGACGAACCCCTCGAGGAAAATAACGGGAAGAAATACAGCTGCCAAGGTTATGGAAATGGATATTACCGCAAAAAAGATTTCGTTCGAGCCTTTTATTGCTGCTTCAATTGGCGACATTCCTTCCTCCACTTTTTTGTAAATATTCTCGGTGACTACAATTCCGTCATCAACAACTAAACCCGTTGCCAAAACAATGGCCAGTAAGGTCAGTACATTTATCGAAAAGCCAAAAAGCCACATAATAAAGAAAGTCGCAATTAGCGAAACAGGAATATCGATTAATGGTCTAAAGGCGATTGCCCAATCCCTGAAAAATAAATAAATAATTAAAATCACCAGAATTATTGAAATCCCCAAAGTTTCTGCCACTTCAACAACTGATTTTTTAACGAAAACAGTGGTGTCCAGCGCAATATTTAAATGCATGTCTTTCGGTAAATCCTTTTTTAAAACTTCAAATTCTTTGTAAAATTCCTTTGAAATATCTAAATAATTAGCCCCTGGAAGCGGTACAATTGCAACACCCACTAATGGTGTTCCGGATTGGGTCATTTTGGTTTCAATATTTTCAGGCCCTAATGTAGCTGAACCAACGTCGCTAAATCGAACTGTTTTTTCTCCTACGGAACGAATAATGATATTGTTAAATTCTTCAGGAGTGGATAAATTTCCTACAGTTTTTACTGTAAGTTCGGTATTATTTCCTGTCAATTTACCCGAAGGCAGCTCTACATTTTGTTTATTCAGCGCATCTCTAACTTCCGAGACCGTGCAACCATAAGAAGCTAATTTCACAGGGTCAATCCACAAACGCATAGCGTATTTTTTTTGTCCCCAAATTTGAACACCACTTACACCAGGAATGGTTTCCAGTCGTTGTGAAATTACGTTTTCAGCATAGTCACTCAGTTCAAGCGCATTTCGGGTATCACTTTGAACTGTCATTGAAATAATAGCTTCACCATTGGCATCCGCTTTTGAAACTACCGGTGGGGCATCAATATCTTGCGGCAAACTACGAACGGCTTGAGAAACTTTATCACGCACGTCGTTAGCTGCTTCTTCCAGGTTTTTGTTCAAATTAAATTCAACCGTAATATTGCTGCTTCCCTGAATACTTGATGAAGTTACATTTCGAATTCCATCTATGGAATTAATCGCTTTTTCAAGCGGCTCGGTAATTTGGGATTCAATGATATCTGAATTTGCTCCGGCATAATTGGTACGAATCGAAATTTGTGCCGGATCAATCGAAGGAAATTCTCTTACCCCAAGAAAACTGTAACCAATAATTCCAAACAAGACGATTGCTAAATTGATAACAATAGTTAAAACCGGTCTTCTTATACTTGTAGTAGATAAACTCATTTAGATTTTAGATTTTTGATTGCATCGCCAGTTTACGCCTCTGGCTATGTTCGGATTTTAGATACTAGATTTCAGATTGGCTTCATGAAATCTTATTTCTGAAATCTATTTAACTTTCACCTTCACAGGAGTTTCGTCTTTTAAAGACATTACGCCAGTTGTTATAACGGTATCACCGGCTTTTAAACCTGAAAGTACCAGAATTGTGGCGTCCGTTCGCGTGGCAGTTTCCACCATAACTTCTTTGGCCTGACCATTACTGGAAATAAAAATTTTCTTCCCATTTTGTACCGGAATAATTGCTTCAGTAGGAACTACGATTGCATCTTTAATAATGTCCAATGGCAATTCAACATTGGCAAAAGTACCGGGTAATAATTTTCCATCTCTGTTTTCGGCAATAGCGCGAACTTGTAAGGTTCTGGTTGCAACTGCAACCTCAGGTTCGATTGCATAAACTTTGGCAGTATATTTATCATCTGATCCAGAAACTGTAAAAGTTAACACTGTATTTGATTTTACCTGATTAGCGTATTTTTCCGGAATCGAAAAAGTGATTTTCAATTTGCCCGTATTAACTAATTTCGCTACTAAAATTGTTGGAGTAATATAAGTTCCCGGTGAAATGGAACGCAATCCTATTTTTCCTGAAAATGGTGCTCTTACGGATGTTTTTGCGATTTGCGCTTTAATCAATTGGCTTTGCGCTTGTGCCGTTTTCAAATCAGCTCTTGCTATATCATATTCTTCCTGACTTATGGCTTCTTTTTGCAGTAAAAGTTTGGCTCTTCTTTCATTTTCTGAGGCTAAACCTTCTTTAGTAGCCATTTGTCTTAATTGCGCTCTTAATTCTAGATCATTTACTTTGAAAAGTACCTGACCTTTGTTGACATTACTCCCTTCCTGAAAATAGATGCTTTCTACGATACCGGAAACTTCACTTCGAATTTCCACTTGTTCATTTGCTTCAATAGATCCTGAAAGCGACAGATTATTGTCGAAAGTTTGCGGTTTGGCAACAATTCCGCTTACGTTCATGGTTTTATCTTTCCCATTTTTATCTTTTGAATCATCATTCTTGGAAATGTTTGTTGAAATGCGATAGGCAATAAAACCACCAATTCCGACAAGCAATAAGGTATAAACAAGGTATTTTATTTTCATATTCAGAGTATAAAGTCTTAATAATTATAGTTAAAAGACAAATTTAGGATATAGAATTGGGATTAGCCGATTTGTTAATTTTTATTTAACGTTTGTACATACAAATATTAATATTGTGAAATTTAAGAGTTCACAAATTTCAAAAAACAGATCCATTTTGCGATTCATCATAGGACTTATAAAAAATGAAATGGTTTAATCAATAATTGAAAAAAATACTGTTTTTAGGAAAATTAATTCAATGAAGCTGAATTTATAATTTAAAACCGAATTGATGATAAGGTACCTGAGTTTCCACTAAATAGTAAATGAACCTGAATTACTTTCAGCATTAAAAAAATAGGACAAATAATAGTTTAACTAATGTAATTCCAAATATTTTTCTTTTTAGTCATTTCGATAAAAATGGCTCTCAATGCAGCATGCTCCGGTTTTTGCATTCCTGCATCGTCTTTTAATAATTTCAAAACATAGTTTCTGGCTAATGCCAAAGTATCCCTGTCTCTTACTAAATCTGCAATTTGAAGGTTGAGTACCCCGCTTTGTAGCGTTCCCATTAAATCTCCCGGGCCACGAAGCTTCAAATCGACTTCAGCAATTTCGAAACCATCATTAGTTTGAACCATCGTTTCCATTCGGGTTTTACTATCGGAACTCAATTTGTGGCTCGTCATCAGAATGCAATAGCTTTGCTCTGCACCACGGCCCACACGACCACGAAGCTGATGCAATTGGGACAATCCAAAACGTTCGGCGCTTTCAATGATCATGACACTGGCGTTAGGAACATTCACACCGACTTCAATTACTGTTGTTGCCACCATTATATTTGTTTTTCCTTCTGAAAAGCGCTTCATTTCGGCATCTTTATCCGCGGGTTTCATTTTTCCGTGTAAGATTGAAATAGAATATTGCGGTAGTGGAAAATCACGGGAAATACTTTCGTAACCATCCATCAAATCTTTGAAATCCATTTTCTCCGATTCCTGAATTAACGGATACACAATATAGATTTGGCGACCCAAAGCGATTTCATCCCGCAAGAATTTCCAAACTTTCAATCGGTTGCTGTCAAAACGGTGTACAGTTTGAATGGGTTTTCGTCCCGGTGGCAATTCATCAATCACGGAAATGTCTAAGTCGCCATACAAACTCATTGCTAAAGTTCTAGGAATAGGAGTGGCAGTCATCACCAAAACGTGTGGGGGAATCGTATTTTTCTTCCACAATTTAGAACGTTGTTCTACGCCGAAACGGTGTTGTTCATCAATCACTGCCAAGCCTAAATTCTTAAATTTTACTTTGTCTTCTAATAAAGCATGTGTTCCTATAAGAATATGTAATGTACCGGTTTCCAGTTCTTCATGAATAATTCTGCGTGCAGCTATTTTGGTGGAGCCCGTCAATATTCGGATGTTGATGTTTAAGGTTTTTGCCAATTCTGATAAGCCAATGAAATGCTGATTGGCCAGAATTTCAGTGGGTGCCATCAAACAAGCTTGAAAGCCATTATCGAGTGCCAAAAGCATACTCATAAAAGCCACAATTGTCTTTCCGGAACCTACATCACCTTGCAATAGTCGGTTCATTTGGGCGTTGCTGCCCATATCCGTTCTTATTTCTTTGATTACTCTTTTTTGAGCGTTTGTGAGTTCAAAAGGCAAATGATTTTGATAAAAAGCATTGAAATAGTCGCCCACTGTTATAAATGGATGCCCTTTTATTTTATGTTTTCGAATCAGATTTTTCGTAATCAATTGCAATTGGATAAAGAACAATTCTTCGAAGATTAATCGGAATTTGGCTTTTGTCAGGACTTCAGCACTTTTTGGAAAATGAATATTGAACAAAGCTGCTTTTTTAGGAATCAGTTTCAATTCGTTAATCAAATAATGGGGTAAGGTTTCCGTGAATAAAGCCTGAGTTTCCAGAAATAATTGTTGCATCAGTTTATTAATCACCCGATTCGAAATCCCGCGATTCGTTAAGGTTTCTGTCGAAGGATAAACGGGTTGCATCGCTGAACGTAAACTTTGTTCGTGTTCGCTCATCAACTCAATTTCCGGATGCGCCATATTGAACGCATTACCAAAAGAAGTACATTTTCCGAAAATCACGCAGATTTCATTGAGCTTTAAACTTTCCCGAATCCATTTGTGACCTTGAAACCAAACGAGTTCCATTTGTCCGGTATCATCCACAAAAGTCGCTACCAACCGTTTTTGGTTTCTGCCAAATTCAACAGTTTTGATATTGATGATTTTACCAATAATCTGAACTTCGGCACTATTGTTTTGCAGCTCATTAATCTTATAATAGCGGGTCCTGTCAATATACCGATTTGGGAAAAAATTAACCAAATCTCCATACTTATGAATTCCCAATTCCTTACGAAGTAATTCGCCCCGATTGGGACCAACGCCTTTTAGGTATTCGATGGGAGTTAGTAGGAGGTTTTGCTGCATACTGCGAAGATAGTTTTTTGTTTGGAAATTTGGAAACAGGAAAATTTAAATTTACGTAAGAAAATTAGCGTATTTCAGAAGTGTTTTTTAATTATAAAATCAAAATGAAACAAAGTTTAATCATCTTACTGTTTATGCTTTCAACGAGTACTGACCTGCATGCTCGAAAAAATAATGAAACCTATAAATTCAGATGATGTAGAGTCAAGTAGTTCTTAAAAAAAATAAAAAGTTTAAAAACGACAATTCATCGCTAGGCTTTTCATGAAAAACGAAAAAGGGTTTATAAAATAAAGATTAATAATAACCTGAAAAAGTATGCTTACTTTAGCAGTCGTATTTAGGAAAGTTGAATTGATTTTGATAACAATAAAAAATATAAAATGGTACTTGATAAAATTGAAAATTATAAGCTTTACGAGAACCTTAGCGAAAGGATTGCTAAAGGATTTGAATTTATTAACAACACCAATTTAGCCCAAATGGAGTCTGGGAAATATCAGATAGACAATGATGATGTTTTTGCAATTGTGCAGGAATATGATACAAAAGAAGTTAACGATTGTAAATTAGAAGGGCATATTAAGCATATAGATATTCAATATGTTATAAAAGGTGTTGAATTAATGGGAGTTACGACTAAAAACAATCAAAAAATAATAGTTACTGATGAAGAAAAAGATTATTCTTTTTTTGAAGGAGAAACCTCCTTAATTAGAGTAGAAGAGGGAATGTTTACCCTATTCTTTCCTGATGATCTTCATCGACCTTGTGTAAAAGCGGAACGTATTTCTAAAGTAAAAAAAGTTGTTGTAAAAGTACGAATTTGATAATCAAGTTATTTATGGCTGGCATTGGCAACAAGCGGCAATCATACAAGAGATTAAAAAAACTATAAAAATCGCCTCGTTTAGTTTTTGAATAAGGTCGCTTTTTAGTAAAACGGTTCGTAAGTTCTTCAAAGTTTGCTTCGAAGTTTTACTGTAGAATGATCCCTGTTAATTAAATTGTGAATTCCGTTTCAAACGCAATATCTTTGAACTAATAAAACGCTTAAAAATGACAACTCATCTCGCCCTGCTTCGCGGCATCAATGTTTCCGGTCACAATATGATAAAAATGGAGGCTTTGAAAACGACTTTGGAAGCTGTTGGTTTTCAAAATGTGCAAACCTATATACAATCAGGGAATGTTTTTGTAGATACAGAAGAAGAAAATGCCTCTAAAGTAGGATTTCAAATCAAGCAGGAAATTTTCAAAGTTTTTGGTCATGAAGTCCCTATTGTAGTTATCGGTTCAGCAGATTTAGAAGCGTGTTTTAAAAACAATCCTTTTTTGAAGGAGGCAGCTATCGATCATAAAAAATTATACGTGGCTTTCATTTCTACAGCCTTGCGAAGCGAGAGCATCAATGATTTAAAAATTAGTCAATTTAAACCGGATGAAGCCAGTATCGATGCGAGCAGAATTTACATTAAATATGCTGTCGGTGCCGGAAAGACGCGATTTGATCAAAAATACATTGAAAAAAAACTGAATGTAACAGCAACCATTAGGAATTGGAATACGGTGACACAGTTGCTGAAAATGTTTGGAGAACGATAAGGCTAAAAAAGGCAGCTGCTATTGATATTAATTCGGACTGCTTTATTTTAGCATTAAAAAAAGTAATTAATTATAATTGGACGCAACCTTTTAAACCTGTTATCATCTACATAGTATCTTTAAAAAATGATAGATGAAACATTTTGCTATTCTTGTTTTTCTTTCTTTTTTTAATTCCTGTTCAAAGGATGCTGTAGCAACGCATAGTACCGGTTATTACGGAAAATGGACTTTGGTTAAAATGTCGGGTACTCTTTCTAACTCAGAAACTACCGGTACAGCAATGGAGTGGCACGAATTTTATTTGTTGAATACTGACGGACATTTACAAAATCGAGAGAAAGAAATGCGATTAAAACGACCATTTCCGGAACCTATACTGCTTCAAATCATCCGGACGGAATTTATTTGGAATTGACATATCCCAATGACAGCGAGATTATAGGTAGCTGTTATGGAAATCTAAAAGAGAAGCTTTATATAATAGAAAATACTACCTTATCCAATACTTGGAAAAACTGCGATGGGCCAGGATTGGAATACAGAAAAAGTAAATTATAAGTGCATTTTGGAACATTTTTCATAAGATTTGGTTAGGGTTAATTCTAGGATTATGTGGCACTTTTGGAAAAGAGTACTCGAAGTTTTTTTGACTTTTGTGTGCTTTTTTTTTAGTTTGACCCTAAAATTATAAACAATTCTGCATAAAAAAGTTATATAATAAACATGAAATGATTTATATTTACTTCCAATTACCAATGCAGAAGTGTTACTGCACCATTTAAAACCCTAACCCGTAAATAGATGACTTTTAGATTTTCTTTTATCCTCACAGTACTGTTTGTTTGTATTTCAATTGCTCAAAATGGAACTCCAAACGATTACTTGTCGGCTCAATTTCACAAAGATCGAAGAGAGGCTTTGCGTAAAAAAATGCCCAGTAATAGTGTCGCAGTGTTTTTTGGTAATCCTGTTCGGAACCGAGCTAATGATGTCGATTATGTATACCATCAGGATCCTGATTTTTATTATTTAACAGGATACAAAGAACCCAATTGTGTTTTGATTGTTTTTTCGAATGATCAAACGGACAAAGACGGAAAAACCTATAACGAAATGCTTTACGTTCAGGAAAAAAATCCAAAGGCGGAGCAGTGGACAGGAATACGTTTGGGAACAGAAGGCGCTAAAAAGGAGTTAGGTTTTGAGGTGGCGCTAAATGGGAAAGAGTTTCTGAATTCCGGAATTGATTACGGAAGTTATAATACTGTGCTGTTTAAGGAATTTGAAGGGGACATCAGAAATTCAAAGCGAGATAAAGCCGACTTATACAAATTAATGGAAGCTTTTAAAACTCAAATTGGATATGATGTGAAAACAGAAAAACAAGTAGATTCTAATTTGCAAAATGAGATTAATACTAAAAAAAGCATTACTTCAAAAAAAGCAGCTGTAGATACTAAATCAATTACAACTTTCATGGCTAGTTTGCGTGAGAAAAAATCCAAGGAAGAAATGGTTTTGCTTACCAAAGCGGTTCGGATTTCGGCTATGGGACAACGTGAAATAATGAAAGCAATGCATCCTGGAATGTCTGAAACTGAAATACAAGGCGTACATGAGTTTGTGTATAAAAAGTATGGTAGTGAGTTCGAGGGGTACCCTTCGATAGTAGGAGCAGGCAATAATGGTTGTGTGCTGCATTATATTGAAAACAGCAAAATGAAAGTAGAAAATGATTTGGTACTGATGGATTTAGGGGCAGAATATCATGGCTATAGCGCCGATGTAACCCGGACTATTCCAGCCAATGGAAAATTCTCTACAGAGCAAAAGCTAATTTATGATTTAGTCTACGATGCCCAAGAAGCTGGGATTGCTACTGCTAAAATAGGAAACAGTATCAGTGCTCCCGATGTTGCGGCACGTAAAATAATCAGCGATGGTTTAATTAAATTAGGAATTACTAAAACAACGGATGAATCACGAAAATATTTTCCGCATGGGACTTCACATCACATCGGTCTGGATGTTCATGATCCAGGTTTGTATAATAATTTTGAAGAAAATATGGTACTCACGGTTGAACCCGGAATTTATATCCCAAAGGGAAGCGATTGTGATAAAAAATGGTGGGGAATTGCCGTACGAATTGAAGACGATATCTTAATTACAGCTAATGGACCTGTTAACTTATCCGGAGAAGCACCGAGGAAGTCAAATGATATTGAATCACTTATGAAAGAAAAAAGTGTTTTTGATAGTTTTAATTTGCCAAAATTGGATTAGACCTTTCTTTAGGGCTATCCCAAAAAACAAAACTCCGTTGTCTTATGACTTCGGAGTTTTTTATTAAAAATCATTTAACTATTAAATCGCAGTACCAAAAACCGAAATCAAACGCATCGGAAGCACTCGTATCGCAAGCGGTATCCGATGAATCTTCATCTTTTTGCTTTTCGTATTTTCTGTAAACAACTTCGCCAATTTCGAAATCAATGGGTTGAGAGAAAATCGGGCCATCAAAAGTAAAGGTATGAAATTCACCGTTTTCACCGCAGACATCTACATTTTCTGGTAGATCATTAATGAACTCCTGATCAATAACACGACCTACAAAGCTTTTATCCAAAAAACGTTCATTGACACAAACAACAATCGTTTTAAAACCTAAGCTAATAAATTCCTGAATCAAATCATGTGTTGGAATTTTCCAAAGCGGGAAAACGCCCTCGAAACCTATTTCAGCTAATTTGTCTTCACGGTATTTACGCAAATCTTCCAGAAATATATCTCCAAAAATAGAATGTGTAATGCCTTGGTCTTTTAGTTTTGCCAATGTTTTGCTCATCACACTTTCGTAGACCTCCATCGTGGGCATTTCGGGAATTTGCATGATTTCAAGCGGTAATCCAATGCTTTTGGCTTGTTGTACCAATAATTCTACCCGAACACCATGCATCGAAATGCGTTGGAATTGTTGGTTTACGCTCGTAAGCAAACAGCTAATTTCGAATTCAGAATTTTGTGCTGTTTTGTATAAGGCAAGAGCAGAATCTTTTCCGCTGCTCCAATTAAATAGGGCTTTTTTTTTCAAAGTGATTTTCTTGAGGTTTTTCCAGGGGTAAACTTACAAAAATTGTACTATTAGTTTGGTAATCCTTTGTAACTTTGGAAATCTCAGTTATAATTTTTACAATAATGAAATACCTGTTCCTCTTATTATCCACAATAGCATTCGGTCAACAAGCACAATCCGTAGATTTTAAATCGGTTTATGGACAAATAACAATTAATACTAAAGATAAATCTATTAGAGGAGCAGTTAGTTATTGGTTTGATGTTTTGAAACCAACAGATACCATTAAAATCGATGCGCAAAACATGGATTTTACCGAGGTAGAATTGAATCAGAAAGAAATTCAATTTTCTACTAATGGAAAACAAATTCTATTGATTTCACCTTTTAAGAAAGGGGCAAATAGCATTAGTTTTAATTATGTTGCCCAGCCGAAACAAGCGCTGTATTTTGTTGGTTCGGAAGAAAAAGATAATTTGCAAATTTGGACTCAGGGACAAGGGAAATATACAAGTCATTGGTTTCCGAGTTTTGATGATGTAAAGGAAAAAATGATTTTTAATTTAGAAGTGGTTATTGATTCTAAATACCAGGTAATTTCTAACGGAATTTTAAAAAGCAAAGTGAATAAAAATTCGATGACGTATTGGAGATTTAACATGCAAAAACCGATGAGTTCTTATCTATTAATGCTTGCCATCGGAAAATTTGAAAAAGAAACGCAACTATCCAATTCGGGAATTCCTTTAGAAATGTACTATGAATCCAAAGATGGAGCTAAATTGGAACCAACTTATCGTTATTCGAAACAAATATTTGATTTTCTAGAAAAGGCAATAGGAGTGAAGTATCCCTGGGAAATATATAAACAGGCTCCCGTTCGCGATTTTTTGTATGCAGGGATGGAAAATACATCGGCAACTTTATTCTCCACTCGTTATGTAGTTGATGCGATTGGTCATGAAGACAGAAGTTATACCAATGTCAATGCGCATGAATTGGCGCACCAGTGGTTTGGCAATTTAGTTACTGCCGAAACCAGTAAACACCATTGGCTTCAGGAAGGTTTTGCAACCTACTATGCCTTATTGGCCGAAAAGGAAATCTATGGTGAAGATTATTTTTATTCTAAATTATATGAATCAGCGCAACAATTAAAATACGCTTGCAGAACCGATACAATTCCTGTTTTGAATGCCAAAGCCAGTTCGTTGACGTTCTATCAAAAAGGTGCTTGGGCGTTGCATGTCTTACATGAAACTATAGGAGATAAGGCTTTTAAAAAAGCAGTACAATGCTATTTGAAAAAACATTCGTTTCAAACGGTAAATACACAGGATTTCTTTGCTGAAATAAAAAAAGTATCTGATTATGATTTGAGTAATTTTAGTAAAGTATGGCTTGAAACAACTGGTTTTAATTTACAAGAAGCTAACATTTTATTGTATAAAAATAGGGCTATTCAGGTATTATTTGAAGTGGAGAAATTAAGAAATAAACCTTTGTCTGAGAAAGAAGAGTTTTTTACTAAAACAGTACAATCGAATGTTTATTTTTTCGTAAAAGAAGCGATAATAAATCAATTAAAAGAACAAAAATTTGAAGATAAATCTAACCTTTTAGGCTTGGCTTTGGAAACCAAAAACATACAAGTTCGTCAAGCGGTTGCGGAGACACTAAATGAAATTCCGGAAAGTTTTAGGATGCAATATGAAACTTTACTCGATGATAAATCGTATCAAACACAAGAAATAGCGTTATATAATTTATGGAATAATTTTCCCGAACAACGCGCTCGATATTTGGATAAATCAAAAGGTTGGATCGGTTTTAGTGATTATAATCTGCGAACGTTATGGTTGTCTTTAGCATTATCGACAGCAAATTATTCAACAAATAAAGAACCATTAATAGCGGAATTGATTAATTATTCATCATCTAATTATGAAGCAATCATTCGTCAAGATGCTTTAGAAAAACTGCTTGCTTTTAATATAATCAACGATGAAGTATTGGGAAATTTGGTTAAAGCAACAACGCATCATATGTGGCAATTTTCGAAATTTGGAAGAGACAACATCAGAAAACTGCTAAAAAGAAGGGAAATGAGGGTTGCTTTCGAAAGAATTCTGCCGAATTTAAATGGAACTGATCAATTTCAATTGAATCGGCTATTGAAGGAATAGCTTAAATCAGATAAAATGATTCTATTATTTTTGCCGCCAATTTACTGATTTTTATAAAAATCGATGAATCTGTGGCATTTTTAGAAGCGATATGCGAAATAATTTTACCACAATTGCCCTACTTCATTTTTGATATAAGCCAAAGCTGCATTGCTTGGCGATTGTTTTTCCATTAAATCATTCAAAAGCACTTCACGCAATTTATCAGCGCTATCCACACGATCACTCATATTGGCTTTACGAATCATTTGAATTGTGGCATTTTTAGCTGTCACAATAATGGTCCAACATTCATCAGACATATAAATTTGTTGCGTCAAATTATGTTCAAATTCCTGTTCGATTTGTGCAATTATAAGATTTTCGTAATCGTTTTTATCTTGCGAAACAGGAGCAATACGAATCAATAATTTTGTGGGATTGATGCGTTCCATATACAACGTCATACGCTCAAATGCTTGCAAACGCAAAGGTAATGCGTTTTTCTGGGCTTCTTTGTTTAATAAATAACGGCGTCTTCCTTCCTCGTTTTTGGTATGAAGATCAAAAAAATAATAGGCCACAGCCCCTGTGACAATTGATGGTAAAGTATAACTTAGTAATCCTATGATTTGTATTGACTCCATTTTTTTTTTGTAAAATTTATAAAGGCAAAAATATACTTTTTTGATTATAAATCAACTTGATTTAATTAGCAATAAATCAATTCGAATGGTATTTTTACAATTTATACTGGAATTTTTAATATTGATTATTAGCATGGAAACTTATGTATTGGTTTTACTTTGCCTAGCCGCTTTTGCCGCAGGATTTATAGACGCTATTGTAGGTGGCGGTGGCCTGATACAAACGCCTATGGGGTTAATATTATTACCTAATTTGCCAGTTTCAACAGTTATTGGAACCCTAAAAGTTCCTGCTTTTAGCGGTACTTCTTTTGCTGCCTATCAATATCTTAAAAAGGTCGATATGAACTGGAAATTGCTAGCGATTATGATGCTTTTGGCTTTTCCTTCAGCATTTTTAGGTTCTACATTGTTAACGTATGTGAGTAATGATTTTATGAAGCCATTATTGCTGGTTGTACTTTCCTTTTTAGTTATTTATACCTATGCAAAGAAGAATTTTGGGCAACATATCGAAAAAACTCATTCTCCAAGAACACAGCTGTTAAATGCTATAGGAATTAGTTTTATAGTGGGATTGTATGATGGATTTATTGGTCCCGGAACGGGTAGTTTTTTGGTGGTTGCTTTTATTGCAATTATGGGATTTGATTTTTTACATGCGTCCGCAAATGCTAAAATGGTGAATCTCTCCACTAACTTTGGTTCCATTTGTCTGTTTATTTTGAAGGGCAAAATTATTTGGGGAGTAGCAATACCAATGGCAGTTAGTAATGCTTTTGGAGGGTGGATTGGAGCAAAATTAGCGATCCATAAAGGAAATAGTTTTATTCGAATTTTCTTTTTGGTGGTTGTAATTGGGACTTTAATCCGCTTTGCCTACGATGTTTTTTTTAAATAATAAATACAGAATGTCCTGTTAAAAATAATAGCGGAACGAAATAGTCAATTCTTGTTTTTTGGTACTTAAAACCTCATTCAAAATCGCTATTTTTGCATAATATAATTTAAAAATTTCCATGCATAAATATATTGATCAACTTAACGAAGCGCAACGCGAACCCGTTCTACAAAAAGACGGTCCTATGATAATTATTGCAGGAGCAGGTTCTGGGAAAACGCGGGTGTTGACTATTAGAATTGCTTATTTGATGCATCAGGGAGTGGATGCGTTTAGTATTTTGTCTCTGACTTTTACCAATAAAGCAGCTCGAGAAATGAAAAAACGTATCTCTGATATTGTAGGTGCTGGTGAGGCCAAAAATCTTTGGATGGGAACCTTTCACTCTGTTTTTGCGCGAATTCTTCGTTCAGAAGCGGAGCATTTAGGCTATCCTTCGAATTTTACTATTTATGATTCTCAAGATTCACTGCGTGCAATTTCAGGAATTATCAAAGAAATGCAATTGGACAGAGATGTATACAAACCAAAACAGGTTTTAAGCAGGATTTCCAATTTCAAAAATAGTTTGATTACGGTAAAAGCCTATTTCAACGATCTTGATTTGCAAGAAGCCGATGCCATGTCTAAAAAACCTCGAATGGGGGAAATTTATCAGAATTACGTAGACCGATGTTTTAAAGCAGGAGCAATGGATTTTGATGATTTGTTATTGAAAACTAATGAACTGCTGACTCGTTTCCCAGAAGTATTGGCTAAATATCAAAACCGTTTCCGTTACATACTGGTCGATGAGTACCAGGATACGAATCACTCTCAATATTTGATTGTTAGAGCGTTGTCTGATAAATTTCAGAACATCTGTGTAGTAGGGGATGATGCACAAAGTATCTATGCATTTCGCGGGGCAAACATCAATAATATCCTGAATTTCCAAAAAGATTATGAAGGTGTGAAAACCTTTCGATTGGAACAAAATTACCGTTCGACAAAAAATATTGTTGAAGCAGCCAACACTATCATCGATAAAAATAAAGTCAAGCTTGATAAAATAGTTTGGACGGCTAATGATTTTGGCCCAAAAATAAAAGTGCATCGCAGTTTAACAGATAACGAGGAAGGCCGATTTGTAGCAAGTACTATCTGGGAAGAAAAAATGCAGAATCAGTTGCATAATGGCGCATTCGCTATTTTGTACCGTACTAACGCACAATCTCGTGCTATGGAAGATGCATTGAGAAAAAGAGATATCCCTTACCGAATTTATGGAGGACTTTCATTTTATCAAAGAAAAGAAGTTAAGGATGTACTATGCTATTTGCGATTGGTTATCAATCCAAAAGATGAAGAAGCACTAGTCCGGGTAATCAATTATCCTGCGCGTGGAATTGGGAATACAACTATAGAAAAATTAACCATTGCCGCCAATCATTACAAACGTTCCATTTTTGAAGTGATGCAGAATATTGAGCGAATTGATTTAAAACTGAATTCGGGAACCAAACAAAAACTGCTTGATTTTGTTACCATGATTCAAAGTTTTCAAGCAATAAATGAAAACCAAGATGCCTTTTATATCACAGATCATGTTGCTAAAAAAACGGGATTGGTTCAAGAATTAAAGAAAGATGCGACTCCTGAGGGGATGGCTAAAATTCAGAATATTGAGGAATTATTAAACGGTATTAAGGATTTTACCGAAGGACAAAAAGAAGTTGACGGCGCTCGAGGTGCTTTATCTGAGTTTATGGAGGATGTGGCTTTGGCAACGGATTTAGATAAAGATACCAGTGATGAGGATCGTGTAGCCTTAATGACGATTCACTTAGCTAAAGGATTGGAATTCCCTCATGTTTTTGTGGTAGGAATGGAAGAAGATTTATTTCCAAGTGCCATGAGTATGAGTACGAGAAGCGAACTGGAAGAAGAACGTCGCTTATTTTATGTAGCTTTGACAAGAGCCGAACATCAGGCCTATTTGACATACGCACAATCGCGATATCGTTGGGGGAAATTAACGGAAAGCGAACCTTCGCGTTTTATTGAGGAAATCGACAGTCAGTATTTAGAATATATGACACCTCCTGAAAATAATTACCGTTATAAGCCTATGATTGACAGTGATATTTTTGGGGATGTAGATAAATCTAAATTGCGTCTGGCAAAACCAATAGGAAGTACACCTCCAAAAAACAGTACCGATAACGAACCTAAATCGGATATAAATATTAGAAAATTAAAACCAGTATCTGCAGGTAGTTCTTCGGCTGGAAGTGCTAATTTATTTGATAATAAACTTATTGCAGGGAATATGGTTATGCATGAACGCTTTGGAAAGGGACAAGTTATCAACCTGGAAGGAGTGGGAGCTGATAAAAAAGCCGAAATAAAATTTGAAGTAGGCGGAATAAAGAAATTGTTATTGCGATTTGCAAAATTGGATATTATTGGATAATCATAGGTTGTCTTTTATCTGTTTTCTGAAATCTAAAATTTAAAAAAAAATGGCTCAATTTATAAAAATATACCCGGACAAACCAAGCGAAGCAGCAATTGCCAAAGTAGTTAAGGTTTTAAAAGATGGCGGTTTAGTGATTTATCCAACGGATACCGTATATGGATTGGGATGTGATATCACCAATACGAAAGCGCTAGAGCGTGTCGCCAAGATAAAAGGAATTAAGCTCGAAAAGGCTAATTTTTCCTTTGTTTGTCACGATTTGAGTAATTTATCCGATTATGTGAAACAAATTGATACACCTACTTTTAAACTATTAAAAAGAGCTTTGCCAGGACCATATACTTTTATTTTACCGGGAAATACTAACTTACCTAAAGAATTCAAAAAGAAAACGACAGTGGGAATTCGGGTTCCCGATAATTCCATTGCACTGGAAATTGTACGCCAATTAGGTAATCCAATTGTTTCTACGTCGATTCATGATGATGATGATGTCATAGAATATACAACTGATCCAGAGCTCATTTTCGAGAAATGGCAAAATCTAGTTGACCTGGTTATTGATGGGGGGTATGGCGACAATATGGGATCTACCATTATAGATTTGTCTGGTGATGAACCGATAGTAGTCAGAGAAGGTAAAGGAAGCTTGGATATTCTTTAAGCGATTGTTTTGATTTGAGATTAAGAATGTTAAACAACATCCTAAAAAAAAAGCATAAAAAAACGTCTTGATCTTCAAGACGTTTTTTTTATTTCTGCAATTTGCAATCTGAAATGATTATTGTTTTTGTTTTTTCATTTCTTTTTCAATCATATCGTAGAATTGATCGATTTTAGGTAAAACAACGATGCGAGTTCTTCTGTTGCGTGCTCTGTTTTCAGCTGAATCATTAGCAACTAAAGGAACGTAAGAACTTCTTCCCGCTGCAATTAGTTGTTCTGGTTTAACACCTAATTGATTCGTCAATACACGAATGATAGACGTCGAACGTTTCACACTTAAATCCCAGTTGTCCAATAAAATACCTGAACCATTATAAGGAACGTTATCAGTATGTCCTTCAACCATACATTCAAAATCAGGTTTGTCATTAACTACTTTAGCTACTTTAGCCAAAACACCTTTTGCTCTGTCGGTTACATCATAACTTCCAGTTTTAAACAACAATTTGTCTGCAATAGATATAAATACAACTCCTTTTTCAACATTTATTTCGATATCCGGGTCAGAAATGCCAACAGCACTTTTTAAACTTGTAACAACAGCAAGTGTAACACTGTCTTTTTTAGTTAAGGCATCTTGCATTCTGCTGATTTTCAAATCTTTTTCTTTGATAGATTCTAAAGCTTTCTCAATATTTTCAGCCCCTTTAGTGGTCAATACCGTCATGTCTTTAGACGTATTGATCAGTGTTTGATTGTGCTCTTTTAAACCGGCTACCGTTGCTGAAAGTCCCGCTTTTTCTTCTAAGCAAGAATTTAATTTTACAGTAGCAGAATTCAATAAATCTTGGGTTTCTTTGTTTCTAGCTTCTAAAGCGGTGTATTTCTTTTTAGAAACACAAGAAGTTAAAAGTACTAATACTGATAAGGCAATTACTATTTTTCTCATAAATTTTTTTTTAAGATTTGATTTGTAAATTTAGTTTTTAAAAGTTAGAAATTATACATAAATTAATGTTAAAATTATTTAACAAAAACCTTGCCACTGTTAATGTAATAGGAGTAAACGATACTTTTTGTATTGTAGTATTTTTCAGTTTGAAATTCATCTCTTTTTTTTAAATTACTTGAAAACAAGCTGTAAAATGAACCATGCGCTTTTATTATTGCTAAAAAATGATTGGATTTTCCTTGTAAAAGAAAATGCACTCCGGCAATTCCATCCAGGATCATTCTGCAAAACAGAATCCAGTACAATTTATCATTAGGTAAATTTTTTGTCAACATCAATAAAGAGTTTCTAAAATTCAAATATGTTTTCTTTGGATTTCCTTGTTTTAAAGTGGCTCCTCCAACGTGATAAACAACAGATTTTGAATTGTATTTTATTTTAAATCCTTTATTGATTGCACGCCAACATAAATCAATTTCTTCCTGATGGGCAAAAAAATCGGCATCAAAACCTTGTAATTCCTTATAAACCGAGCTTCGTATAAAGAAACAGGCTCCAGAAGCCCAGAATATTTCACAGTTGTCATTGTATTGTCCGTTATCCTTTTCTAAAGTCTCAAAAATACGTCCACGACAGTAAGGATAACCGTATTGATCTATAAAACCTCCCGCTGCACCAGCATATTCGAAATATTCTTTACGTTTAAAATCTAATATTTTAGGTTGGATAATGGCTGTTTCCGGTTCGTTTTCGAAAGTTTTATGGATGGGCTGTAACCAATTTTCAGTGACTTCAACATCGGAATTTACCAAAGCGTAAATCTGCGCATCAATATGTTTTAATGCTTCATTATAACCACCGGCAAAACCTAAATTACTTTCATTTTTCACGATTTTCACGGAAGGAAAATTAGCCAGTACAAATGAAATAGAATCATCTGTTGACGCATTATCTGCAATATATATAGTAGCTTCGGATGAATATTGCAGTACCGAAGGCAAAAAATTTTCTAATAATTGTACTCCGTTCCAATTGAGTATGACAACAGCTATTTTCATTTAGATCGTTTGATTATTGGATTTCATACATTGGTAATTCGGGTAAAAACTGATATTTTTCATTTTCAAAATCCATTTGACAAAAGTAATGATTCAATCCGTTGGTCACCATCAAAAATTGGGCGTGCATCGTCATATTGTAACGAGCTATTTGGTCGAAAGTCGCTTGTGCAATTTTTATTTCAGGAGCTTTACATTCGATTAAAATGAAAATAGAACCATCAGGATTGAAAACGACAACATCATATCTTTTGCGTAAGCCGTTGACTTTTAAGACTTTTTCTACATTTATCAATGATTTTGGGTATTTTTTTTCTTCCAGTAAAAACTGGACTACATGCTGACGGACCCATTCTTCTGGGGTAAGAATGATAAATTTTTTCCTGATTTCATCAAATATGGAGACTTTATTTTCGTTATTTTTGAACCGAAAGTTATAAAGTTGAAAATTTAGTTTTTGCATAAGGCAAAAGTATTAAATAAGTTTAAAATTTAAAGTGTAAAGTTTCACTAGAAACAAACTTTGAACTTCAAACTTTTAAACAAAAAGAAATGGACGAGGTTATAAAAATTGTAAATGATATAAAAAGCGGCAACATCAAACCCATCTATTTTTTGATGGGGGAAGAACCGTATTATATTGATAAACTGTCTGATTATATTGAAGAAAAAGTATTAAGCGAAGAGGAAAAAGGCTTTAATCAAACCATTTTATATGGAAGAGATGTTTCAATAGAAGATATTATTTCGACCGCTAAAAGGTATCCAATGATGGCGGAGCGCCAAGTGGTGATTGTAAAAGAAGCGCAAGATTTGATTCGGACGATTGATAAGTTGGATAGTTATGCTGAGAATCCAATGCTTTCAACTGTTTTGGTTTTTTGTTACAAATATAAAACGTTGGATAAACGAAAAAAACTTACTAAGTTATTAGCAAAGAACGGTATCGTTTACGAAAGTAAAAAATTGTATGAAAATCAAGTGGGAGACTGGATTAAACGTGTTTTATCAGGAAAGAAATATGCCATAGAACCAAAGGCAAGTGCTATGTTAGTAGAATTTCTTGGAACGGATTTAAGCAAAATTAACAACGAACTTGAAAAGTTACAGATTATCCTGCCCACCGGTAGTACAATAACTCCAAAGCATATAGAGGAGAATATTGGTTTCAGTAAAGATTTTAATGTATTTGAATTGCGAAAAGCATTGGGGGAACGCAATCAATTAAAAGCATATACCATTGCCGAAAATTTCGCCCAAAATCCAAAAGACAATCCAATGGTGGTTACTACGAGTCTGGTTTTTGGATTTTTTATACAATTATTGAAATACCACGGATTGAAAGACAAAAATCCAAAAAATGTAGCAGCAGTATTAGGTGTGAATCCTTTCTTTTTGAAAGAATATGATGTTGCTTTAAAAAATTATCCAATGAAAAAAGTGAGTCAAATTATTGGTGCTTTAAGAGATATTGATGTAAAAAGTAAAGGCGTTGGTGTCAATGCGATGTCACAATCTGATTTGTTAAGAGAAATGCTGTACAAAATATTTAATTAGCGACTAAAATTACCGATATTTGCAGCTCTAAATATAATTTACCTAAATATGGGAATGAATAAAAATACTATCTTAGGTTGGGCTACTTTAATAATGATTGTAATGGGTTTATTGCTTATTGCGTTAGGCGCTTTCAGATATGATGATGTAGCAGGTTGGGGATTTGCAGCCGTAGGTGTTGGCTTTCTGGCTAACGCATGGGTTTTTAGTTCGCTTAAGGGCAGGCTTTAATAGTTATTTTAAATGTTGAATTTTAAATTTTAAATTAAAAAGAATGGCAGACGATAAAAAAGTGATATTCTCAATGTCGAAATTGAGTAAAACGTATTCAAGCAGTGATAAGCAGGTGTTAAAAAATATTTATTTAAGTTTTTTTTATGGAGCTAAAATAGGTATTTTGGGTTTAAATGGCTCCGGAAAATCTTCTTTATTAAAAATTATTGCAGGTGTTGATAAAAACTATCAGGGTGACGTCGTGTTTGCACCAGGTTATACTGTGGGATATTTAGAGCAAGAACCACATTTGGATGATGATAAAACAGTTATTGAAATTGTAAGAGAAGGAGTTGCTGAAACAATGGCAGTTTTGGATGAATTTAACCAAATCAATGATAGTTTCGGTTTGCCTGAAGTATATGAAAATGCGGATAAAATGGAGCAATTGATGGATCGTCAAGCGCTTTTGCAAGATAAAATTGATGCATTAGGTGCTTGGGAAATCGATACTAAATTAGAAATTGCTATGGATGCTTTACGTACTCCAGAAGGTGATACTCCAATTAGAAATTTATCTGGTGGAGAGCGTCGTAGAGTAGCTTTATGTCGTTTGTTGTTGCAACAACCTGACGTATTACTTCTTGATGAGCCTACAAATCACTTGGATGCAGAAAGTGTACTGTGGTTGGAGCAACATTTAGCGCAATACGCCGGAACCGTAATTGCAGTAACGCACGATAGATACTTTTTAGATAATGTAGCAGGTTGGATTTTGGAATTGGACAGAGGTGAGGGAATTCCTTGGAAAGGGAACTATTCTTCCTGGCTAGATCAGAAATCAAGTCGTATGGCGCTAGAAGAAAAAGTAGCTTCAAAACGCAGAAAAACACTTGAACGTGAGTTGGACTGGGTTCGTCAAGGTGCCAAAGGCCGTCAAACTAAGCAAAAAGCGCGTTTGCAGAACTATGATAAATTATTGAATGAAGATCAAAAACAATTGGATGAGAATTTGGAAATTTATATTCCAAATGGTCCACGTTTAGGAACGAATGTAATTGAAGCGAAAAATGTTGCTAAAGCATATGGCGATAAACTGCTATATGATAATTTAAATTTTACGTTGCCACAAGCAGGGATTGTTGGGATTATCGGACCAAATGGTGCGGGTAAATCAACAATTTTTAAAATGATTATGGGTGAAGAAAAGCCAGATGCAGGCGAGTTTTTAATTGGTGATACCGTAAAAATTGCTTACGTAGATCAAGCACACTCTAACATAAATCCCGATAAATCGATTTGGGAAAACTTTGCTGACGGTCAGGAAATGATTATGATGGGAGGAAAGCAAGTAAATTCAAGAGCCTATTTGTCAAGATTTAATTTTGGTGGAGGTGAACAAAACAAGAAAGTTTCTATGCTTTCAGGAGGAGAAAGAAACCGTTTGCATCTTGCGATGACACTAAAAGAAGAAGGAAACGTGCTTTTACTGGATGAGCCAACGAATGATTTGGACATTAATACCCTTCGTGCATTAGAAGAAGGCTTGGAAAACTTTGCTGGCTGTGCGGTAGTAATTTCTCACGACAGATGGTTCTTGGACAGAATTTGTACGCACATTCTAGCTTTCGAAGGAAACTCTGAAGTATATTATTTTGAAGGTGGTTTCTCTGATTATGAAGAGAATAAGAAAAAACGTTTGGGTGGTGATTTAACTCCAAAACGATTGAAATACAGAAAATTAATTAGAAGTTAATATCCTTCAGAATAGTTAATATCAATAAGAGGATGTCTAAATTTAAAGATATCCTCATTTTTTAGATAGTATTTCTTATGATCAGCATTCATCATAATTAAAATAGCGGCAACTAATGCTACTTATTATCAAACCGAACATGACAATCATTATAGATGATCCGTTATCACAAGAAAAAAGGGATCTGTCTTTCATAACTCCAATTTTAAGTCGGTCAAATATAGCATTACTGTTAAAAGTACGGATGATAATTATTATAATTAATTCTATTCTAGAAATTTAGCTTTTAGTTCCCTAGTGGGAATCATACAGCTTTCCTTTTTTCCAAACCATTTGTAGCGGTTTTTAGCGATATAATCATAGATGCGATTATTAAAGGAAGTAGCGAAAAGGGAAAATAAAGTTCCAAAATAATAAATTCCTCCTAGACTTGCAGCAATTTTGATTACGGCTTCCGATTTATAATAATAGGCAATCCCAGGTTGGTATAAAATGATACTGTCAATGTTTTTGGTATCGATTCCAATGTGTTTTGTAATTTCCTGACCCAAATTAGATTGTAGAGACACAAACCTAAAAATATCATTTTTATCGTGTTTAATGACAAATTGTACAGCCGAATGGCAAAGATTACAAACACCATCGAAGAGGATAATTTTTTTGTCTTTAGGAATCTTAGGCATGATTTAAAATTTAGGGTTCAACATTTAAAATTAGTAAACGGACTGAGGCCCTTCCTTTGCAAACTGTAAATTGAAGACAGAAATTTACTTCTTACCCGCCTCTACGAATTCCAAATCCTCTAAACTTACTTTAGAAGTAAATATGCCATAGTTCACCACTGCTTTATTTTTTTCAATTTTATCGATGCTTCCTACTGATTTTCCGTCGAGCATCCGAACCCGATCGCCTACTTTTAAGATTGTCTTTGGTTTTATAATTACAGGTTTTAGTTTCTTTTCTTTCTTTTCTTTGCGGATTTCTTCTACATGAACCGTGATTTCCTGTATCACTTCTTTTTTCTTCTCAATAATAGCTATGGCCTCTTTTGGAGTGGCTTTTTTGCGTTTGGAGTTTTCAATTTCAATAATTTTCAAAAATTCACCAATCAGGTCTTTTTTATTTTTGTTATTAAAATATTTCTCTGCTATATCTTCTATTTTTTGACCAATATAAATCGTTTTCTGATTGCTGTCATATAATTCCTGATAGCTTTCCAGTTTTTGTTTAATTTTTACATTAATGTTTTCCATTTTCTTGCCTTCTTCACGTGCTTTTGTTTCCTCTTCTTTTAGCGTTTGTGAAGTTTTTTCCATCTTAGACCGTTCTTTCTGAAGGGTAGCAATCGTTTTATCGAAGCGCACTTTTCCGACTTCGATTTTCTTTTTTGCACGGTTTATTAAACTAAATGGAATTCCGTTTTTTAAAGCTACTTCAAAAGTAAAAGAACTTCCCGCTTGTCCCAAAACCAATTTGTACAAAGGTTCTAATGTTTTTTCGTCGAAAAGCATGTTGGCATTGGTTGCACAAGGCAATTCATTAGCTAGAATTTTTAAATTCGAATAATGCGTTGTAATAATCCCGAAAGCTTCCCGATGATAAAACTCTTCTAGGAAAATTTCGGCCAGGGCACCCCCTAATTCCGGATCAGAACCGGTACCAAATTCGTCAATCAGGAACATCGTTTTTTTATTGCACTTCTTTAAAAAGTAGTTCATGTTCTTTAATCGGTAGCTATAGGTACTTAAGTGATTTTCAATAGATTGATTGTCTCCAATATCGGTTAAAATACGATCGAATAAAAATGTTTCACTACGTTCGTGTACAGGAATTAACATTCCAGATTGCAACATCAATTGAAGCAATCCAACGGTTTTTAATGAGATGGTTTTTCCTCCTGCATTGGGACCTGAAATTACGATGATTCTACTTTCCTGAGATAGTTCAATAGTCTGTGGATGCGTAATTTCATTTTTCTGTTTGTTATTCAAATACAAAATAGGGTGGTAGGCATCTCTAAAATAGAGTCGACGTTCCTCAGTGATTGTCGGTAAAATTCCATTTATTTTATTAGCGTATTTTGCCTTGGCAGCAATTACATCAATATCACTTAAAAAATCCTGGTAGTGAATGAGCAGTGGTAAAAAAGGACGTATTTTATTCGATAACTGCTTTAGTATTCGGGTGATCTCCTCTTTTTCCTCGTATTCTAAATTGCTTAGTTCGCGAGAATATTTGAGTGTGGTTTCGGGTTCGATATACGCTATACTTCCGGTTTTAGAGCTACCCAGAATCGATCCTTTTACTTTACGACGGTACATCGCGAGAACAGCTAAAACTCTTCTGTTTTGAACGAAACTTTCTTTAATGTCATCTAAATAGCCGAGTGCATTATATTGCGTCAAAGCTGTCCCAAAGCTTTGATTGACTTTGCCACGAACCAGATTCATATTCCTGCGAATATCCAATAAATCAGCAGAGGCATTGTCTTTTATTTCACCATATTTGTCGACTACTTCATCGACCATTGTGATGATTTCTTTAGTAAATTCTACTTGTGCAGCCCTTGTGTTTAAGTTAGGGTAGTAATCTTCGAATTTTTTCAGGAAATTCAACAGAAAATTTGCAGTTGATGAAATAGTGGCGATTTTTCTAAAACTACCCACTTCAAGAAAACTGTCTTCAATAGCCAGGAATTTAATTTCATGCGTTATGGCATCAAAGCCATGATTAGGAATGGCATTATTATTCTGAAAAGAGGAAACATACTCAGATGTTTGCATTAATGCATGCATCAAGGTTTCCCTGTCTTTAAACGGAGTTATTTCTAATGCTTTTTGTTTTCCAATATCAGTATTACAAATCGTCGAAATGGTATCGAGAACGGTTGGGAATTGTAAATCTTGTAATGTTTTTTCGGTGATGGATATCATTTAATAAATAGAAATTTTCCACAAAGTTACAAACTTGTTAAGTTGTATTAATCTAAAACAATTAATTTTTATATTTGTTCAATGAAAAAAAACGAAATGATCAATACTTTGCAAACAGAAAAGCAATTCCTGAAAGATAATTGTAGCGTTGTAATGATTGCTTTGTTTGGTTCCTATGATAAAGGACTTGAAAAAGCTGATAATGATGTTGATTTCTTTGTTGAGTTTAAAGAAGTATCTTATAACTTTTTGATGGGACTATATTCTTATTTGACAACTGCACTAAGCAAATTTGAATAGCATGCAGATCAATCTTAATCATCAATGGCAATCCATTTTATCAGACGAAATTCAGAAACCCTATTTTCAGGATTTAATAAAAACCGTTGGAGAAGAATGTAAAAAGCATACGTGTTATCCTCCAAAAGAATTGATTTTTGCCGCTTTTAACTATTGCAGTTTTAAGGATGTAAAAGTGGTTATTATTGGGCAAGATCCATATCATGGAAAAGGGGAGGCCAATGGTCTGTGTTTTTCGGTAAATGACGGTGTCAGAATCCCCCCTTCTTTACGTAATATTTTTCGCGAAATGAGTAATGATTTAGGGACTGTTTTTATGCTCGCTTCTGGTAATTTAGAAATATGGGCGAAACAGGGTGTTTTGCTTTTGAATGCATCGCTGACCGTAAGGGAAGGCAATCCAAACAGTCATAAACATTTAAAATGGAATATTTTTACCGATGCTGTTATTCGAAAAATTTCCGAGGAAAAAGAGCATGTAGTCTTTTTACTTTGGGGTAATTTTGCCCATAAAAAAGGGCTCAAAATTGACCGAAACAAACATTTGGTATTAGAATCCGGCCATCCGTCACCAATGAGTGCGAATCAGGGGAAGTGGTTTGGAAATAAACATTTTAGCAAAACAAATGACTACTTGAAAGAAAACGGCATAGACCCGATTAAATGGATGTAAGCAATTCAAATATTCAAAAATCACGTTTCGCTTATTTTTCTTTTTTAATAATATCTTCCAAAACTGCTTTATCCGAATAGTTGATTACTTTTAATGTAATTTCTTCGTTTTTGGTTGTTTTGCCTTCAATAGTATATAATTTTCCTTTTTTAAGTTCAATATTGCTTTTGTCAAAATCGACATCACCGTATTGCAACGTGTTTTTTATGTCAATGGTATCAATCCATTTTTTAGCTAATATTTGGGAAGCCTTATCCGAATAATCAAAAGGTTTATTTCTTAAATCATTCAATACTCTTGCATTTGGAAAATAATTGCAACGTGTATCTTTTCCACTAAAAATAGCAGCTACAAAAAATAGTCCTAATATTAAACCAATAAGATAGTAAGCAAAACGATGTGCGAATTTCATGTTTTAATTTTTTGGCAAAGGTAAAAGAAAGTTTACTTAAAAAACAATTAAATTGATGTCGTTAACAGGGATGTCAAACCAATCGCCAATTGCTTTATTTGTCAGGATTCCGTGATACAGATAAACTCCATTTTTCAATCCTTTATTGCATCGCAAAGCACTTTCAATTCCGCCATCTTCAGCAATTTGCAACAAATAGGGAGTGATGATGTTACTAATGGATAGTGAAGCCGTTTTTGAATAGCGGGAGGGGATGTTGGGTACGCAATAGTGCAGTACATTATTCTTTATAAAGGTTGGTTTTTCATGTGAAGTCACTTCGGAAGTCTCAAAACAGCCTCCGGTATCAATGCTTACATCTACGATGACCGCTCCCTTTTTCATGTATTCGACCATCGTTTCTGTAACTACGACAGGACAACGCTCCATTCCTCTCATGGCGCCAATAGCTACGTCACATCGTCTCAATGCTTTTAGTAAAGATTTGGGTTGAATGGTAGAAGTAAAAACACGTTGATTCAGGTTGTTTTGCAATCGACGGAGTTTGGTAATGGAATTATCAAATACTTTAACAGTTGCTCCTAAACCGATAGCGGTTTTAGCGGCAAACTCGCCAACGGTTCCTGCGCCCAAAATAACAACTTCAGTAGGAGGAACGCCAGTAATATTTCCGAATAATAATCCTTTTCCAAATTCATTGGTAATCATTAACTCGGCCGCAATTAAAATTGAGGCGGTTCCTGCAATTTCGCTCAATGATTTGACAGCTGGATAGGTTCCGTCTTCATCTTTAATATATTCAAATGCAAGTGCTGTGATTTTCTTTTTGGTTAATGCCTCAAAGTAGTTTTTTTTCCTGGTTTTCAATTGTATTGCTGATATCAGAATCGACTCAGGATCCATCATTTCAATTTCGGCCAGGGTAGCGGGCTCCACTTTTAATATCATCGGGCAACTAAATACTTTTTTGGTATCACTAGTGATTTCCGCTCCCGCTTCAAAATATTCCTTGTCTGAATAACTGGAACTTTCACCTGCACCAGCCTCAATCATTACCTGGTGGCCATGATAAGTCAATGTGTTTACAGCATCAGGAGTCAGGCAAATACGGCGTTCTTGGTAGCTGGTTTCCTTTGGGATCCCAATAAAAAGCTCGCTTTTTCGTCTTCTTATCTCAAGTTTTTCTTCTTGAGGTAATAATTGTTGCTTAGTAAATGGTGTTATTGTTATTGACATTAGCGCTGTAAAATTTAGGGTACAATTTACGGAAAAAGTTTTAAAAAAAGACAATTGAACTGCTGGAAAGCATATTGAAGTGTAAACTTTAAATTAATGGATGATTCTTTCCATTTTAATATCGGCTCTTTTGTAAATGCCTTCTTCTAAAGGGATCTCTACAAAATCAAATTTTTCATACAAATGAATCGCCGGCAGTAATTTTCTGTTCGAATATAAAATAAGCTTTTTGATGCCTTTCTGTTCGGCAACGGCAATACAATGAACCATCATTTTTTTTCCTATTCCCATTCCCTGAACACTATGCGTAACTGCCATTTTGCTCAATTCAAATGTGGTTTCATTGATTTTTATCAAAGAAACCGTACCAATGATTTGATCGTTATATTTTGCATAAAAAATCAGTCCTCCTTTGTCGATAATTTCTGCTTGGGGATTTGATAATACGATTTCATCTTTGGGCTCCACCTTGAAATATTTCTCAAGCCATTCTATATTTAAGGTTTTTATAGGTTCCTTTAAAGTTGTGGTAAAAGGAATAATTTCAACTGTATTTTCTAAACTCATGCCTTTTATTTTAATTCTAAAGAACGTTTTCCATCAGGTAGTAAGGTAATGGTGATCACAGAATGTGCTTCTGGAATCAAATTAGGAATCTTCTCCGCCCATTCTATAAAACACCAATTTCCGGAGTACAAATAATCATCAACGCCCATGTCCAACGCTTCAACTTCATGATTTAATCTATAAAAATCAAAATGATAAACAATTTGGTTGTCAATGGTCTGATATTCGTTAACTAAAGAGAAAGTTGGGCTGCTTGTAGCGCCTGTAACTCCAAGAGTTTTACATAATTGTTTGATTAAAGTAGTCTTTCCAACACCCATTTCTCCATGAAAAAGAATCACTTTTTTTGGGTTTTGGGCTATGATTTTTTGTGCAACTTCTTCGAGTTGGTCTAAAGAAAAAATAACATTCATAATTTGAGTATTCAATGATCAGTTTGAAATGTTCGGTTCTATTGGCTTTTTGCAAATCAAACACTGCAAACGGATCACTTTTTTATTTTGGATTAAAAACTAAAAAAGGAATAATCATTTCTTCCAATGAAATTCCACCATGCTGATACGTATTTTTGTAATAACTTACATAGTGATTATAATTATTGACGTAAGCCAAAAACAAATCATTTTTTGCAAAAATATAAGAACTACTCATATTTATCGTTGGTAAACCTATATTTTTTGGTTCTTTCACTGCATAAACATCTTTATGTTCGTAGGTCAAACTACGCCCCGTTTTGTAGCGTAAATTCAAACTGGTATTCTTATCACCCACGACTTTCGATGGGTTTTTTACGTTTATGGTCCCGTGGTCAGTAGTTAAAATTAACTTGAAACCTAATTTTTGCGCTTGCTGAATAATTTCCAACAAAGGAGAGTTTTTAAACCAACTTAACGTCAGCGAGCGATATGCTTTATCATCTGAGGCAAGTTCTTTTACGACATCCATTTCTGTTTTGGCGTGCGAAAGCATGTCTACAAAATTGTAAACTATGGTAACTAAGTCGTTGGCTTTTAAAGATTTAAAACCTTCAACTAACTTCTTGCCACCGGCCAAATTGGTAATTTTAAAATAATCTTCTTTAATATTTAATCCCAAGCGTTTTAGTTGTGCCGATAAGAACTCTGCTTCATACAAGTTTTTTCCACCTTCTTCCGGATCATTTTTCCAATACTGTGGAAACTGTTTTTCCATCTCAAGCGGTGTCAAACCGGAGAAAATTGCATTTCTCGCGTATTGCGTAGCGGTCGGTAAAATAGCGTAATAGGGAACTTCTTTTTCCAGTTTGTAATAATTCCCCACGACACTTTCAAAGGCCTTCCATTGGTCGTAACGCAAGTTGTCAATCACCACAAATAAAACAGGTTTGTCTTTTTTTAGAATTTCAGGAACTACTAATTCCTTGAATAAAGTATGTGATTGAACCGGTTTATCAGCTTTTGGCTTAAACCAATCCTCGTAATTGCGTTCTATGAATTTTCCAAATTGCGAATTTGCTTCCGTTTTTTGAGATTCCAGAATTTCCACCATACTTTGATCGTCGATGTTTTCAAGTTCCAGCTCCCAGAAAATCAATTTTTTATACAATTCAATCCAGTCTTCATAAGAGTTTACCATCGCCATTTCCATGGTGATTTTTCTAAATTCCTTCTGATAATCCAAAGTTGTTTTTTGCGAAATCAATCGGGAATTATCTAGGTTTTTCTTCAAGGTCAACAAAATCTGATT
This sequence comes from Flavobacterium kochi, assembly GCF_048286715.1. Classification (NCBI taxonomy): domain Bacteria; kingdom Pseudomonadati; phylum Bacteroidota; class Flavobacteriia; order Flavobacteriales; family Flavobacteriaceae; genus Flavobacterium; species Flavobacterium kochi. The sequence continues at coordinate 80,562 of NZ_JBLVPW010000015.1, read as the reverse complement.
TGGATTCACAGGTTTTATCAAATAATCCGCAATTTTAGATCCAATTGCTTCCTCCATGATGTATTCTTCCTCACTTTTGGTAATCATAATCATGGGAACCGAAGATTTTTTTTCTTTCATCTCCGAAAGCGTTTCCAGACCGCTCATTCCGGGCATATTTTCGTCCAGAAAAACAATGTCAAAATTATTTTCCTCAAAAATATCAACCGCATCACGGCCGTTATTACAGGTCGTAACTTCGTAATTTTTCTTTTCAAGAAATAATATGTGGGGCTTTAAAAGGTCGATTTCATCATCCACCCAAAGTATTTTTATTTTATCCATAAGTCCTATTAACAAGTATTCAAAGGTTGTAATTGAAAGTGCCAATTTACTGCTTTTTGCAACGGTTAGTTGCTAATATTATGATAATTTTTCGCGCAATAGTTACTCGTATTACTAATCAAAGATAAGATTTTTTTGTTCTGAACTTGTTTCTCAGCGCGACACATTCTCTGTAAACGCTGCCCAGGCCAAGCTCGATGTTGTGTCTTTCATTTTAATGAAATATGGAAAGAATATCATTTTCATTCCTCAAGCACTGCGATAGTGAGTACTTCGAATGATTACGATTTAGCCACTTTATGGTTATCCTAACTATTTGTTAATTTTGTTTTGTTAATAATGGGCAAATGAATATTCATGAATTATTCTTTTGGGAAGTAACTATTTTAATAAATGGAATGTATAGATTGTCATTTGCGTTATTACTTTAATTATAGTTTGACAAGAAAGAATAGATCCCCTCAACAAAGCTATCCAATTGTTTGAATTTGTCGTTCAGTTTGATAGCGTTAAATTTTTTTATTTTACAGCATTCAAAAATTTAATTGTTTTTTATATTCATGTAACTTTACTGAAAAAATGGAAATAAATTGGATTATTATAGCAATAGTTTTGTTTTGCGCAATTGTTTTAATTCTATATTTGATCAAAAAGAATCAGAGGGATAAAAAAGATGTGACTACATTTTTTAATACCGATACTAAAATCAGGAAAGAGTCAGAAACAGACGAAGATGAGGAGTAACTAATTGATACTATTTTTAATTTTCGAAGTGTAATGGCAATTCCGATAAGGCGCTCGAATATTTCCTATGTGCCGCTAAATATTGGTGATGCAATTCTCAAAATAAAGACCTGAATAAAATTAATATGCATAAAAAGTACTTTGCAAACGGACAAAAGTCCCACGAGTAACTTGGGGACAAATTGACCTATTTTTTCAAAAATGGGAAAGTGAAAGCCAGGGGGCTTTTTATTAATAAACTGATGGGAGGCGAGTGGCTATTTTACCTCAGACAGGACAACTTTGGCAAGTCGGAAATTTCAAAAATGAACAGAAAAACGATTCTTGAATTCGCTATGATAAAAACGACCAATTAGAATAGTAAGAGACTTTTGAAAACGATAAAATCATTAAAAAATGAGTGTTAAAAATAAAAAATGAACCAAATAATTCTCAAAACAGAACGGTTAATCTTAAGACCAATTGCAGCATTTGATTTGGATTATATTCACGAATTGTATTCTTTGAAAGAAACGGATGAATTCAATACATTAGGAATTCCAGAACATATTGAAGAAACAAAAATACTATTGGAAAAATGGATTTTTGAAAATAACAAAGAGCTTACAGCCCATTTTACTTTTGCAGTTGAATTAAATAGTGGAAAACAAATTATAGGGTTAGTTGGTATCAATTTGGGAAAAGTAAAATATAAAAATGCCGAAGTTTGGTTTAAATTTCACAAAAATTATTGGAATAAAGGCTATGCGACAGAATCGTTGAAACAGCTGCTGCATTTTGGATTTCATGAACTTAATCTTCATCGAATTGAAGCAGGTTGTGCGGTGGGAAATATGGGGTCTATAAATGTTTTGGAAAAAGTAGGGATGAGAAGAGAAGCCCATACCAGAGAACTGCTACCATTAAAATCGGGCTGGTCAGATAATTATGGATATGCAATTTTATCGACGGACTAAATAATTACGAAAAGTAAGTCATACAAGCAAGGCTGAAGCTTATATTTCAGCCTTGTTTTTTAGTCAATAAAATTTCAAAAAAAGTATAAAGTTTTCATTTCCACTTTTTGATTTCATTTTCTCCTGCTCAGGTCTTTCCTTCGTCGAAATAAGTAGCCTCACTAGCAAATGTACTTGTGTAAAGTGTCGCGCTTTTTATTACCATTAGATGCCTTAATATAAAGGGCAATGGCTTTGCTATTGTTTTCTACTATTTATTATTTAATTTAAATTTATACCGTAGGAACTGTTCCACCGTCAATAATATATTCTGCTCCTGACAAATAGCTTGCTCTTGGCGAAACTAGAAATCCAATGAATTCAGCAACTTCTTCCGGCTTTGCTGGTCTGTCCATTGGTATTCCGCCTAAAGAATCCATCAATCCCTGTAAAGCACCTTCAGTAGTGCTTCCCGAACTTTCGGCTAGGCGTTCTACCAATCTTTCAGCAGCGTTTGTTTGAATAAATCCTGGTGAGACGGTTAGTATCCTCACACCTTTTGGAGCCACTTCATTGGATAAGCTTTTACTGTAATTTACTAAGGCGGTTTTTGTGCCGCAGCATAGGGTAACGTCGGATAATACAATGGCATTCTTGCCTGAATAGAGCCAATATGAATAATTACACCTGATTGTTGTCGAAGCATATAAGGTAATAATCCTCTGTCAATCCTCACTGGTGCCAGTAAATTTGTATTCATTGTGTCTTGCCAATCTTTATCTGTCAAAACTTCAAGGCCGCCTCCAGGCGTTTCAGAACCGCCAAGATTATTTATTAGAATATCAACTCCTTCAAATTTTACTTTTATTGATTACTTTTTCTATCCCATCAGGCTCACTTATATCTGCTTTAATAAAGTGAAAGTTAGGATTGATATCCTCAGGTTTGTTTCTGGCCGTTACAATAACCCTGGCGCCAGCCTTTATTAATCTTTCGGCAATTGCTTTTCCAGTTCCTTTTGTTCCTCCTGTTATCAAGGCTATTTTTGCTGATAACTCGTCGCTATGCAATTAGGGAAAACCGATTCCTATAGGGATAAATTTATCCGTATTGCACATTTTTAAATAAGTGATTAGATTTGCATTATGTATGAAAGAAAAATTCCTTTAACGTTAAATTACGGTCTGGATCTTATAGCCATTGTGTTATAAGGAAAATGGATAATAAGATTGCTTTATTTCATTTCAGAAGGATTTATAAAGCCTTCCGAATTACAGCGAAAAATTCCTGATGCAACACGTAGGGTTTTGAATATGCAATTGAAACAACTGGAAGAGCACAAATTAGTTCTCAAAATAATTTACGCGCAATTACCACCAAAAGTAGAATACGGCCTGACCGATTTTGGAAAATCTTTGATTCCTTTAATTAACGCCCTTGGACAATGGGGAGATGAAAATCAAAAGACTTAAGAGCTGTTATTGAAAATCAACTTAATAATCAACAAACCGGATGATTCTACAGGTAAAAGGTTCGATTGCGGGTCTTTTAACCTATATATTTCTGAAATCTAAATGTAATGGACGAGAATAGATTAAAAGAACTTGCCAAACTGTTTTTTAAAGCTTGGAATAATCGGTTTTGGGGGACCTGCAGTTCATATCGCAATGATGCAGGAAGAAGTCGTTGTTAAAAAAAAGTGGATCAGTGAGCAGCATTTTCTGGACTTAATTGGAGCCACTAATTTAATTTCGGGACCCAACAGCACCGAAATGGCTATTCACATCGGGCATGAAAGAGCAGGGTGGAAAGGTTTAATTATTGCTGGATTTTGTTTCCTGTTTCCTGCGGTTTTAATAACAGGGTGTCTGGCCTGGCTTTATAAAAAAATACGGGCACCTTCCAGAATTACAATCTTTTATTTATGGAATCAAACCGGCCCTAATTGCAATAATACTGATGGTTATTTTTCCGCTTGCAAAGAAATCTTTAAAAACAATCGAACTTGGAATAATTGGATTGATCACTTTAGTCCTGGCAATTCTAAATTACAATCAAATCTATATCATGTTTGGTGCAGGAATTTTTGCCTTATTGATTGCGCAAACAAATAATAGAAGTACACCCAATAGTTTCATTTCAATACTGTTGCTTTCACTTTCGAAAGCAGAGTTACAACAACAAACTTGAATTTATTTCTGGTGTTTTAAAAATTGGGGCCGTCCTCTACGGCAGCGGTTATGTGCTATTTGCTTTTGTCGATGCCGAATTGGTTTCAAAAGGATTATTGTCCAGAACAACATTAATTGATGCTATTGCAGTGGGACAATTTACACCTGGCCCCGTTTTTTCAGCAGTAACTTTTATTGGGTATCAAATGAATGGATTATCGGGAGCAGTCGTTGCTACAATTGGAATATTTTTGCCTTCCTTTTTATTTGTAGCCTTGCTTAATCTGCTAGTAAAAAAAATGAGAAATTCAAAGCCATTTTCGGTATTTCTTGATGCTGTAAATGTGGCTTCCATAGCTATAATTGTTGCCATTTGTTTTCAAATGGGTACTGATGTAATTAGGGATTGGCAAACCATTTTAATTGGAGTTATAAGTATGCTTATTGTATTTAATTATCAAAAAATGAATAGTGCTTTTATAATTTTGGGCAGTTCTATACTGGGTTATATTTTGACATTTGTATAAGAAAAAAAATTTTTTTATTCGAAATGTAAAACGGAGTGATTTTATCATAAATTTATACTTTAATCAAACCAAACCAAATTATTTATGAAATCGCATACAATTAGAAACTATTTTTTGAGCATAGCCTTATTTTCAATGACTGTTGCCATGGCACAACATGATTATGTGAATACACCTCCTGCGGTGTCTCCAATGCCTATGAAACCTGAAATGACTGAAATTTGGGAACCGCAAATAAAAGTAATCACTCCGGCTAAAAAGTCAGGAGATGCACCTTCGGATGCCATTGTTTTATTTGACGGTAAAAACTTGGACCAGTGGGTCAGCCAAAAAGATGTTACAAAGCCAGCACCTTGGAAAATAGTGGATAAGGAATATATGGAAGTAGTAGATGGTTCAGGAGCGATTCAAACAAAAATGCAATTTGGAGATTGTCAATTACATGTCGAGTGGAGTGCACCTGATGCGGTGGTTGATGGAGGACAATGGAGAGGAAACAGTGGTATATTTTTACAGAACAGATACGAGCTCCAAGTATTGGATTCCTATAATAACAGAACCTATAGCAACGGTCAAGCCGGAAGTATCTATAAAGATGTACCGCCATTAGTCAATGCAATGAAAGCTCCTTTAGAATGGAATACGTACGATATTGTTTACACTGCACCACGCTTCAAAGCTGACGGAAGAATAGATGCACCGGCAAGAATCACGGTGTTGCATAATGGAGTGCTAGTTCAAAATAATGCAACTATCAGCGGATTGACACTTTATATTGGTTTACACAATTATCCTTCTCCACATGGAGATGATGTAATTGCTTTGCAAGAGCATGGTTGTAAAACGCAATTTAGAAACATCTGGATTAGAAAACTATAAAACGAATAAAAGGAGAGCTAAAAACTCTCCTTTTTTAGTATTTGTACGAACTGAAACCTCTGTTTTTACTGGATTCAAAATCGCCGTAACAAACGGTTTCTATTTTAAAGTCAAATTTTCTTATATTTGTTGACCAAAAAATAAAGTTATAGTGAGTCAAATCAATAAGCTAAAAATATTCAATGATCCCATTTATGGGTTTATTACCATCCCAAACGCCTTAATTTACGATTTAATCCAGCATTCCTATTTTCAGCGTTTGAGACGTATTTCCCAAATGGGCCTGTCTTATCTTGTTTATCCGGGAGCAAATCACACTCGTTTTCATCATGCTTTGGGCTGTATGCACTTGATGCAAAAAGCGGTTGATGTATTGCGTTTTAAAGGTGTTTCTATTTCTCCAGAAGAAGAGAACGCGTTGTATATTGCCATTTTATTACACGATATTGGGCATGGGCCCTTTTCACATGCGATGGAAAAAAGCATCGTTGAGGATGTACATCACGAAGAAGTATCATTGTTGTTTATGAATCAACTGAATGTGGAATTCGAAGGCCAGTTGAGTTTAGCGATTCAAATTTTTAAAGGTGAATATGATAGAAAATTTATGTTGCAATTGATTTCCAGTCAATTGGACATGGATCGAATGGATTATTTGAAGCGGGATAGTTTTTATTCGGGTGTGGCAGAAGGAAATGTAAATTCAGAGCGACTGATCCAAATGATGAATGTCGTTGATGATTTCTTGGTTATTGAAGAAAAAGGAATTTATTCTGTAGAAAAATTTCTGATGTCAAGACGCTTAATGTATTGGCAGGCCTATTTACATAAAACAAGTTTGGTGGCAGAATTAATTTTGACAAAAGTCTTAAAACGGGCCAAAGAATTAACATTAAAAGGAATTCAATTGCCTTGTAGTGAGCCATTGCTGTTTTTTATGCAAAATAGAGTTATCTTAGAGACTTTTGATACTGAAAATTTAGACTTATTTTCTCAATTGGATGATTCTGATATCATCAGTGCTTTGAAATCCTGGCAAAAACAGGACGATTTTATTTTGTCATCATTGAGTAAAATGATTATTAACAGGGATTTATTAAAAATAAAATTAACCAGCGAAAAAGTTGACATTGAAGAATTACAACCTTTGAAAGAACGCTTCGCGCAGGAGAACAATATTTCATTATTGGAGACCAATTATTTTATTTTTAAAGGGAAAATAAAAAACCAGGCGTATAGTAAAGAGGCCGAACCGATACGAATTTTGAAAAAAGACAGAACAATTGAGGACGTTATTGAATCTTCTGATCAGCTGAATTTAAAATCATTATCTAAATTGGTTACAAAGTATTATATATGTTTCCCAAAACAACTTGCATAAAATGAACATTTAAAATCTATTTTTTTATATTTTTGTCGCAATGAAATTTACAGCAGAACAAATAGCGGGAATATTAGAAGGAGAAGTTGTGGGGAATCCTATGGCTGAAGTTTCTAGATTATCCAAAATAGAAGAGGGTGTTGAAGGATCACTCACTTTTTTATCAAATCCCAAATACCAGAATTATATTTATTCTACAAAAGCCTCTGTAACAATTGTTAATAATACTTTTATCTCCGATGCACCGCTTAGTACTACATTAATAAAAGTTGATGATGCCTATGCCTCCTTTACTAAATTATTGGAATTTTACAATCAGGTTAAATTAAATAAAAGTGGGATAGAGCAGCCTTCGTTTATTGGAGAGAACGTAAAATTTGGAGCTAATTTATATTTAGGCAGTTTTAGTTACATAGGACAGAACGTAGTTCTAGGTGAAAATGTAAAAATATATCCAAATTGTTTCCTTGGTGATAATGTAATAATAGGAGACAATGTGATACTCTTTGCCGGTGCAAAAATTTATTCAGAGACTGTTATTGGAAATAATTGCACGATACATTCCGGGGCTATTATAGGAGCCGATGGTTTTGGTTTTGCACCAAATCCTGATGGAACGTATACTAAGATTCCTCAAATAGGAAATGTAATTATTGAAGATAATGTTGATATAGGCTCTTGTACTACAATTGACAGGGCTACAATGGGTTCTACAATTATACGAAAAGGGGTGAAGCTTGACAATCAAATACAGATTGCCCATAATGTCGAAATTGGCGAGAATACTGTAATTGCCGCTCAAACTGGTGTTGCGGGTTCTACAAAAATTGGCAAGAATGGAATGATTGGTGGTCAGGTAGGAATCTCGGGACATCTGACTATTGGTAATAATGTCCGCATCCAGGCTCAGTCTGGTGTAGGGAGGAATATAAAAGATGATGAAATCCTTCAAGGAAGTCCTGCATTTGGATACAATGATTTTAGTAAATCGTATGTTCACTTCAGGAATTTACCTAAAATTGTTGCAGAAATAGAAGAATTAAAAAAACAAATATCAAACCAAAAAAATGGAAAAAATGGTTAAACAGAAGACCATCAAAACAGAAATCTCATTAACGGGAGTTGGATTACACACAGGAAAAGAAGTTAAAATGACTTTTAAACCTGCTCCGGTAAACAATGGTTTTACTTTTGTTCGAGCAGATCTGGAAGGTAGCCCTATTATTGAAGCTGATGCAAATTATGTTGTAAATACACAAAGAGGAACCAATTTGGAAAAACTAGGTGTAAAAATTCAAACACCAGAACATGTTTTAGCGGCATTAATTGGTTGCGATTTAGATAATGTAATCATTGAACTAAATGCGTCAGAACTTCCTATAATGGATGGTTCGTCAAAATATTTTGTTGAAGCCCTTGAAAAAGCAGGAATCGAAGAGCAAAATGCCAAAAGAAATATATACGTGGTAAAAGAAGTTATTTCATTTACTGATGAAGCAACAGGTAGTGAGATTTTAGTGATGCCCAGTGACCATTATTCAGTTACTGCAATGGTGGATTTTGGAACTAAAATTCTAGGAACTCAAAATGCTAACATGAAAAATATTTCAGAATTCAAAACGGAGATATCTGAATCCAGAACGTTTAGTTTTTTGCATGAATTAGAATCACTTTTAGAAAATGGCTTGATAAAAGGTGGCGATTTAAATAATGCTATCGTATATGTTGATAAAGAAATATCGGCAGCTACAATGGAAAATTTAAAAGTTGCTTTTGGAAAAGATGAATTAACTGTTAAACCTAACGGTATTCTAGATAACCTTACTTTGCATTATCCAAATGAAGCTGCGAGACATAAACTACTAGATGTGGTTGGTGATTTAGCTTTAATTGGAACAAGAATACAAGGTAAAGTAATTGCCAATAAACCGGGTCATTTTGTAAATACTCAATTTGCAAAAAAAATGGCAAAAATCATAAAAATCGAACAAAGAAATTATGTTCCTGTTTATGATTTAAATCAGGAGCCTTTAATGGACATTCATAAAATTATGGCAGTTCTTCCTCACAGACCTCCATTTTTATTGATTGACAGAATTATCGAAATGTCTGAAAGTCATGTTGTGGGTATGAAAAATGTTACAATGAATGAAAATTTCTTTGTAGGACATTTCCCGGAAGCTCCGGTTATGCCAGGTGTTTTAATTGTGGAGGCAATGGCACAAACAGGAGGGATTCTAGTATTAAGTACGGTTCCGGATCCTGAAAATTATTTGACCTATTTTATGAAAATAGACAATGTCAAATTCAAGCAAAAAGTATTACCAGGTGATACTTTGATTTTTAAATGTGATTTAATAACGCCTATCAGAAGAGGGATTTGTCATATGCAAGCAAATGCTTATGCAAATGGGAAACTAGTTGCAGAAGCAGAGCTGATGGCTCAAATTGCAAAAAAACAATAATTTTAGATTAAAAACTGTAGTATTCATTTTGAAAAATGGGTTTACAGTTTTTTTATTCTAATTAATTTAAAAAAATAAAAAAAAGCAGATGAATCAACCACTAGCATATGTTCATCCTGGCGCTAAAATCGCCAAAAATGTTGTTATAGAACCTTTTACTACCATACACAATAATGTTGTTATTGGAGACGGAACTTGGATAGGTTCGAATGTTACCATCATGGAAGGCGCAAGAATTGGGAAAAACTGTAATATATTTCCCGGTGCGGTAATCTCAGCAGTTCCGCAAGATTTGAAATTTGGTGGAGAAGATTCTTTAGCAATAATTGGTGACAATTGTACGATTAGAGAATGTGTTACGATTAATAGAGGGACCATTGCCTCGGGGCAAACTGTAATTGGAAATAACTGCTTGATTATGGCAACAGCGCATATTGCGCACGATTGTCACGTTGGCAATAATGCTATTATTGTTAATGGTGTTCTTTTAGGTGGACATGTGTCCATTGGCAATTATGCTGTTATTGGTGGTCTTTCGGCTGTACATCAGTTTATTAGTGTTGGTGACCATGCCATGGTATCTGGAGGTTCTTTACTAAGAAAAGATGTTCCTCCGTATACAAAAGCGGCAAAAGAACCTTTATCTTATGTTGGAATTAATTCGGTAGGATTGAGAAGACGTGGGTTTACATCCGAAAAAATCAGAGAAATTCAGGATATCTATAGAATTCTGTATCAAAAAAATTATAATGTAACCCAGGCATTGGATATAATCGAAGGGGAAATGGAAGCAACACCAGAAAGAGATGAAATTATTGATTTTATCAGAAATTCGTCAAGAGGAATAATGAAAGGGTATTCAGGAAATTACTAAAATTATTTTTCTGTTATCACAAAAATAAAAAGTATTAATAAAAATAAACAATATAATGGCATCTACATCAGACATTAAAAACGGATTGTGTATTAAATACAACAATGATATTTACAAAATTATAGAATTTCTTCATGTAAAACCAGGAAAAGGACCTGCTTTTGTTCGAACAAAACTAAGAAGTTTAACTAATGGAAAAGTGTTGGATAATACTTTTTCTGCAGGACATAAAATTGAAGAAGTTAGAGTAGAAAACCATAAGTTTCAGTTTTTATATCCGGAAGGGGATTTATTTCATTTCATGAATACGGAGACTTTTGAGCAAATTTCTTTGAATAAAAATATTTTGGATTCACCAGGATTATTGAAAGAAGGAGAAAACGTAATGGTAAGTATCAATACTGAAACAGATTTACCGCTTTCAGTAGATATGCCAGCTTCTGTAGTTCTTGAAGTTACTTATGCTGAGCCAGGAATCAAAGGAAATACTGCGACAAATGCTACAAAATCAGCTACTGTTGAAACTGGTGCAACTGTAAATGTTCCTTTGTTTATCAATGAAGGAGACAAAATTAAAATTGATACTGCATCCGGTTCTTACATGGAACGCGTAAAAGAGTAAATTACAGTTTTCAGTATTCAGCTTCCATTCAAGCTGAATACTGAACATTGAAAGCTGAACACTAAATTTATGAAATTCCAAAAAGTTTACACTTTAGAAAAAATCGCAAATATCCTCAACTGTGAATATGTTGGTGATAAAAATTTTCCAGTAACTGGAATGAATGAAATTCATGTTGTTGAATCTGGCGATATTGTTTTTGTTGATCATCCGAAGTATTATGACAAAGCGTTAAACTCAGCGGCAACTATAGTTTTAATAAATAAAAATGTAGCGTGTCCGGAAGGAAAAGCATTACTAATTTCTGACGATCCTTTCAGGGATTTTAATAAATTGACTACTTATTTCAAGCCTTTTCAATTTTCAAACGTTTCAATAGCTGCTTCAGCTTCGATCGGTTTTGGCACTGTAATACAACCTAATACATTTATTGGAAACCATGTTGTTATTGGGAAAAACTGTTTGATACATTCCAATGTTTCCATTTATGATTATACTGTAATTGGAGATAATGTGATGATTCATGCAGGAACGGTTCTTGGTGCCGATGCTTTTTATTATAAAAAACGTCCCGAAGGTTACGATCAATTACTTTCAGGCGGAAGAGTGATCATTAAAGACAATGTTGGGATTGGAGCGCTTTGCACCATTGACAAAGGAGTTACCGGTGATACCATCATTGGCGAAGGAACAAAAATTGACAATCAGGTACATGTGGGGCATGATACCGTGATTGGAAAAAAATGTTTGATTGCTTCACAAACCGGAATTGCAGGTTGTGTAATTATTGAAGATGAAGTTACGATTTGGGGACAGGTAGGAACCACTAGCGGAATTACAATAGGAACGAAGGCAGTCATTCTCGGGCAAACGGGAGTTACAAAATCAGTGGAAGGTGGTAAATCTTATTTTGGTACGCCAATTCAAGAATCGAGAGAAAAATTGAAACAACTGGCTAATATAAAAAAAATACCAGAAATTTTAAATAAACTAAAGTAATTATGTCTGCTAAAGAAATCGTTCAGAAATTTTATAAATCTGATGCTCTAATTGACAGTGAAGTGATGAAAGATTTTTTACATCCGGACGTAATTGTTGAATGGAATAGCAGTAAAGGATTTATTCAGCTTAATTATGATTCACTAATCAATTTAGCCAATGATTTAAGTAAAGCATATGTTCGCTCAAAAGTTAGAATAAGTCATCTTATTGCGGAAAAAGATTTAATTACGGTACGTTACTCTCATTTTGTAAAAACAATCGAAAATCCACGAGAAGAAATGTTATTAGCACATTTTATAACAATTTGGCAAATTAAAGACAATAAATTGTTCAGAGGGTACCAAATGAGTCAATTATCCTAATATATTTTGACAAAAAAAAGCTTCAAAATAATTTACAAAACCTTACTTTTGCATCACAATTTTAAAAACTACATAAAATATATATCATGAGTGTTTTAGTTAATAAAGATTCCAAAATAATTGTTCAAGGGTTTACAGGAAGTGAAGGGACTTTCCATGCTTCTCAAATGATTGAGTACGGTACTAACGTTGTTGGTGGTGTAACTCCAGGAAAAGGTGGGACAACTCACTTAGACAGACCCGTTTTCAATACTGTAAAAGATGCTGTAGAACAAGCAGGAGCTGATACTACTATCATTTTTGTACCGCCAGCTTTTGCTGCTGATGCAATTATGGAAGCTGCAGATGCTGGAATAAAAGTAATCATTGCAATTACTGAAGGAATTCCTGTTGCTGACATGATTAAAGCAAATAATTATGTTAAAGAAAGAAACGCTAGATTAATAGGTCCTAACTGTCCAGGTATAATTACTCCGGGTGAAGCTAAAGTTGGTATTATGCCAGGTTTTGTTTTCAAAAAAGGGACTGTAGGAATTGTTTCTAAATCAGGAACTTTAACTTACGAAGCAGCTGATCAAGTTGTAAAGCAGGGATTAGGAATCACTACTGCAATTGGAATTGGCGGAGATCCAATTATCGGTACTACTACAAAAGAGGCAGTTGAATTATTGATGAATGACCCAGAAACAGAATGTATCGTAATGATAGGTGAAATTGGTGGGCAATTAGAAGCTGATGCTGCTCATTGGATTAAAGCTGATGGTAACCGTAAGCCAGTTGTAGGTTTCATCGCCGGAGTTACTGCTCCAGCGGGACGTACAATGGGACATGCAGGAGCTATCGTTGGTGGGTCTGATGATACTGCTGAAGCGAAAAAACAAATCATGAGAGAATGTGGAATACATGTTGTGGATTCTCCAGCTGAAATTGGTAAAAAAGTAAAAGAAGTTTTAGGATAGTCAGTCTAAAATTAAATATTTTAAAAGCCTCACAATTTGTGAGGCTTTTTTATTATAAATTGAATTAAAGAAATATCTTTGCACTTTATTAAATTGATCTGTTTTTTCAGACCTAATCCTAATAAGAGCAAACATAAACGAATGGTTTCTAATGGGCCTCACGATTTTGTGGGGTATTTTTTTGCCGAAGCCAATTCAAATAAAAATAAAATAATATGTATAAAGAGTTAAAAAAATTCAAAGTTAGCAATCAATTTTCATTCACTACAGACGATAGTTTGGAAGAAGTTTGTAATGCTTCGGAAGGATCTGGAGTGTTTTTAGTTTATTCTGTAGGTAATGAAAAAGAGTTGATTATGGTTGGTTCTACAGGAACTGTACAAAATAATGGCACTTTGAAAATTAAAAATGGTGGATTGAAAGATAAAATTGTAGAAGGACATCAATTTGCAAAAACAGGAAGAAAATATTCTTGGCCAGCACAAATGAAAATCGAAGAGATCAGCACATTGGAAGTGGTTTGGTATGAAACATTTAATGAGAAGACAAAAGCAATACCGACATTCGTAGAAGGACAAGTTTTACAAAACTTTCTGGATGAAAATGGAAGATTACCAAAATGGAATGTTGCATTTTAGCAGCTATCAAAAAAAATAAAAATATACTATTTAAAAGCTTTACCTCGGTAAGGCTTTTTTTGTACTACAAATTTCATTAAACGCCTAAATAATCTATATTTGTACATCAAAATAATAAACATACTTATCATTATAATATGAAATTACTAGAAGGAAAAGTTGCCATAATTACAGGCGCAAGCCGTGGAATTGGAAAAGGAATTGCAGAAGTTTTTGCAAAACACGGTGCAAATGTTGCATTTACCTATAGCTCGTCAGTAGAATCGGCTTTAGCTCTTGAAAATGAATTAAATGCGCTTGGTATTAAAGCTAAGGGATATCAGTCAAATGCCGCCGATTTTAATCAGGCACAAGCTTTCGTAGATGCAGTTTTGGCTGAATTTGGAACTGTTGACATTCTAATAAACAATGCCGGAATAACTAAAGACAACCTTTTGATGCGTATGTCAGAAGAAGATTTCGACAATGTAATTGATGTTAATTTGAAATCAGTTTTTAATATGACCAAAGCAATTCAAAGAACTTTTTTAAAACAACGTTCAGGTTCTATAATCAATATGAGTTCTGTAGTAGGAGTGAAGGGTAATGCGGGTCAGACTAATTATGCTGCCTCTAAAGCTGGAGTTATCGGATTTACAAAATCTATAGCACTTGAATTAGGTTCTCGTAATATTCGTTGTAATGCAATTGCGCCAGGATTCATAGAAACTGAAATGACAGCCAAATTAAACGAAGACGTTGTGAAAGGATGGAGAGACGGAATTCCGTTGAAACGAGGCGGAACTACTGAAGACGTTGCTAATGCATGTCTTTTCTTTGCATCAGATATGAGCGCTTACGTAACCGGACAAGTTATGAATGTTTGCGGTGGAATGCTTACTTAAAAATTATAAATTATAAATGATGAAAGAATACAATTCAATATATCATTTAAAATAAAAAAGAATGACTAAAACTACCATTTTATTAATAGTACTTTCTTTAGTAGTAGCCGGTAGTTTATCATTTTACCAATATTTATATAAAGCCAAAAGCAAATCGAAAGTTAGTTTGTTTTTGGCTTTTTTACGTTTTATGTCTCTTTTTGGCTTATTGTTGTTGTTGATTAATCCAATAATAACTAAAAATACGCTGAAAACAGTAAAAACGCCTTTGCCAATTATTGTTGATAATTCCAGTTCTGTTTCATTCTTGAATGCTCAGGGAAAAACATTGGAATTGTATAAAAAAATGATTTCAAATTCAGCTTTGCAAGATAAATTTGATATTCAGTCTTATCAATTTGACAGTGAATTTCAACCATCGGAAAAATTTGATTTCAAAGGAACACAAACTAATGTGGATGCAGTAGCTAAAAACCTGAAAAGCATTTATAAAAACAGTGTTTTTCCAACCATAATTATAACAGACGGAAACCAGACTTCGGGTAATGATTATGTTTACGGATTTGATGCTGTTACTAAAGTATTTCCATTAATTGTAGGTGATACGACCACTTTTTTAGATTTTAAAATCGATCAGCTGAATGTTAATAAATATGCATTTTACAAAAATAAGTTTCCAGTAGAAGCTTTTTTGCACTATTCAGGAACAAAAAATACCACCGCCGATTTTATTATTTCACAAGGAAATTCGGTTGTAAGTAAACAAGTTGTTTCCTTTTTACCATCGAAAAAAACAATCCTTGTACAGGTACTTTTACCTGCTAATAAAGTAGGATTGCAGGTTTTTAAAGCTACGATTTCATCTAAAGAAAAGGAAAAAAACAACTACAATAACACCAAGAATTTTGCCGTAGAAGTGATTGATCAAAAAACAAATATCGCTATTGTTTCTGCAATAAATCATCCAGATATTGGTGCTTTGAAACATGCGGTTGAAACTAATGTGCAACGTAAAGTAGCTTTAATTAAGCCAAACGATATCAAACTAATACAAGATTTTAATGTTGTAGTTTTGTACCAACCAACAATGGAATTCAAATCCATTTTTGATGCGGTTAAATTAGCAGGAATAAATACATTTATTATTACCGGAAACAATACTGATTTTAATTTTTTGAACCAACAGCAAAACAATTTGCTATTTAAAGTGAGCGGACAAAAAGAAGATTATTTGGCTGAATTTAACGCAGCGTTTAATCTTTTTGCAATTGACGACATTGGTTTTGAAAATTTCCCACCTTTGCAAAATCCTTTTGGAAATATAACTACAAATGGAAACGTTTCGGTATTGCTTTCATCCAAAATAAGAAACATTGGGACTAATGCACCTTTACTAAGTTTTACTGAAAATCAAGGCAAGCGAACGGCTTATCTATTAGGGGAAAATAGTTGGAAATGGCGTTTACAAAGTCACATTGACAATCAATCCTTTGAGAAATTTGATGTTTTTATAGATAAAATTATCCAATTTTTGGCTTCCAATAGTTCTAGAAAATCCTTGGTGGTTGAACATGAAAGATTCTATAATTCAGGAGAAGCAATCGAAATTACGGCACAATATTTCAATAAAAATTATGAGTTTGATGAGAAAGCACGTTTAACTATTGCCGTAACGAATACCAAAACGAAGCAAACAAAAAATTACGATTTATTAAAAAGTAATAATTCCTACAAGGTCAATCTTGACGGACTTACGGCCGGGACATATAATTTTTCGGTGAAAGAACTGAATTCAAAAACTTCGTATTCCAGTTATTTTGAGATTCTGGATTTTGATATCGAAAAACAATTCGTTAACCCAGATGTAGAAAAGCTGATGCAATTAGCGACCCAAACACAGGGAAAAGCCTATTTTCCGGATCAGATAGACGGGTTGATAAAATCACTTTTGGATAATGAGGAATACAAAGCAGTTCAAAAGAATACTGTGACCAAAACACCTCTGATCGATTGGGTTTGGTTACTTGTTTTAATTTCTATTTTTCTTTCAATAGAATGGTTTGTTAGAAAATATAACGGATTGTTGTAAATTTAAGTGCGGTTTAATAAAAATATAAATCATGGATTTTAGATTAAAAGTATTTTTTACGGTCGCCAATAGATTGAGTTTTACAAAAGCGGCAACGGAATTATTCATTACGCAGCCTGCTATTTCTAAGCATATTCAAGAGTTAGAAGAACAATATAAAATCAAACTTTTCGAAAGAAACGCTTCGAAAATTTCTCTTACTAAGGCTGGTGAAGTATTACTGCAGCATGCTAAAAGCATTTTTGAAGTCTATAGAGAAATTGATTTTGATATGAGTGCGCTTATCAATCAACAAAAGGGATTGCTTCGATTAGGAGCCAGTACCACAATTTCTCAATACATAATTCCACCTCATTTGGCCCGATTTCATCAAAAAATGCAGGATATTAAAGTGAATTTACTGAATGGAAATACAGAGCAGATTGAAAAGGCCTTACTGAATAAAGAGATTGAAATAGGAATTGTCGAAGGACAATCTAAAAATCAGTCGATCAAATACACAGAGTTTTTAAAAGACGAATTAGTGCTTGTTTGCAATAATAACAATGCTGTGAAAAACAAACAACAAGTTACATTGGAGGATTTGAAAGACCTGAGATTTGTAACCCGGGAACACGGTTCTGGAACACTTGAAGTTATTGAACATGCATTAAAAACTTTTGGAATTAATCTTTCGCAGTTGAAAATTGAAATGCAGTTGGGAAGTCCTGAAAGTATTAAGTCCTATTTAATGAATTCCGATTGTGTTGCTTTTATTTCTATTCATGCTATTGAAAAAGAGCTAAAAAATAACGAATTGATTATTCTTGATATTGATAATTTTGTAATTGAACGCTTTTTTTATATTATCACTTTGCAGGGAAAAGTTGATGCGTTATCCGAATTATTTATAAAAAACATATCAAGCTATTATAATTTAAAGTTATAGAAGATTGTTTTTTACGATTGGTTAATTCAGATTAATCGATTCACCTTTGTAGGGTAATAATTCAATTAGTTTTTAATGGAATCAAATCAAAAAGTAATTCTTAAACAAGTGCCACTTTTTTTCAAAGTAAGTACAATACAGCAGCAGGTCGTTTTTGTTGCGCTGTTATTGTTTTGTGCGACCCCTATTGTTTCTCCGCCAATCGCTTTATTGTTAGGATTGATTGTTGCTAATCTTTCGGGACATCCTTTTTTACATCTGAATCATAAAGCAACGAACATTATGCTACAGGTTTCTGTTGTTGGATTAGGTTTTGGAATGAATGTCAACAATGCTTTATCAGCGGGTAAAGAAGGTTTTATCTTTACTATTGCGTCTATTTTGAGTACTTTAATTTTAGGAACATTTCTGGGAAAATGGCTAAAAATTGAAAATAAAACGGCTCATCTGATTTCTTGCGGAACAGCAATTTGTGGCGGAAGTGCGATTGCAGCAATTGCCCCGGTGATCAAGTCAGATGAAAAACAAACGTCCATTGCACTAGGAGTTATATTTATTTTAAATTCGGTTGCTTTATTTTTATTTCCAGCTGTAGGCCATTGGTTGGATTTATCAGAAAAGGACTTTGGATTGTGGTGCGCCATTGCCATTCATGACACCAGTTCTGTCGTTGGTGCTGCCGGTAAATTTGGTCCCGAAGCACTGCAAATTGCCACCACTGTTAAATTAGCCCGAGCGTTGTGGATTATTCCGGTAGCTTTACTTACAGCTTTTGTTTTCAAAAACAAATCTAGCAGAATTAAACCCCCGTATTTTATTGGATTATTTGTTTTGGCGATGACAATGAATACTTATGTTCCTCAAACAGCCCTAATGGCTTCCTATTTGGTTTCAATTGCCAAAATTGGACTCACATTAACTTTGTTTTTGATTGGAGCAGGACTGAACAGGAATATTTTGAAATCAGTTGGAGTAAAACCATTGTTTCAAGGTATTTTGCTTTGGATATTTATCGCAGTTGGAACATTGTTAACTATTATCTATTTTAATTAGAAGGATCAATTCAAAAGCGTATCAATGATGATTTTTTTTTCTTTTGATAGCAAAATAGGTAAGTCTCAAGTAATCATAAAAAAGGGCTGCAAACAGAAAAACAGAAGCGATTAAAAGCGTCTTTAATTCAATTATCTGATACATAAATCCTCCTGACACACAACCCATAAAGAAAAAGGAAATAATTGAAAAACGTAAATAAATACTCGTTTTCAATTTTTTTATTTCATCCACTTTTTTATAAAAAAACAATTGTGATAATTCTATTCCTAAATCGGTAAAAAGACCTGTTAAATGTGTTGTTCGGACGGTCGACTGCGATATTTTTGTAACCAAAGAATTTTGAAGTCCCATCGCAAAAAGCATAAAAAAAGCAATCATTTTACCTCCAAAAACAGAAATGTCGGATGGGGCTCCAAAAATGCCAATGGCAGTTAAAACCAAAATCTCCAAAGAAATTGGCACAACATGAGACAAATCAGGATGTTTCCCCGAGACTAATTCTGATAAAAAGTTAGAAGTAAAAGCGCCAATCAAGAAAAATATAGTAAAAACGAAAAAGGTTATCGCCGCAGAATAATTGTAAAGCATCAATTCTTCAGCAAAATAAGCAAAATGTCCCGTGACATTTGTCGTCAACGTTTTTACCGCCAAAACACCGGTAATGTTAACGATACCTGCCACGAAGGATAATAAGATTGCCAAACGTAAATTGTGAATAAAAGTTCTGTTTTTTCCTTTGTGACGAAACATTTCTAATTAATTTCTTTAAATTAACATAATCTTAAAGCAGATTTAATTGAATTATATTTAAAAAAAATACATTTGCACTTCTAATATATAAATATAATGAAAAATTTTAAAATTAGACCCGGAGTTATTGGGTTATTTACCATTGGAATTGCTTTTTTGCTATTGTCGTGGGGAATTGTTGGTCATGAACGAATTAATAGAGCGGCGGTAATGGCTCTTCCAAAACCACTGCAAACTTTTTTCTATAATCATATCGATTTTATAACTCAGGAATCAACAGTTCCAGATTTAAGAAAATCCATTTTGAATGACAAAGCGGAAGGTCCACGTCATTATTTTGATATGGAAAATTTTGGGAGTGTTGATAGTTTTCCCAAAACAATGGAAGCAGCAAAGAAAAAATACGATGAAAAGTTCTTATCAAAAAATGGAACTTTGCCTTGGTATATTCAAGAAATGATGGGTAAATTAACTAAAGCTTTCAAAGAAAAAAGAAAAAACGAAATCTTATTTATTGCAGCAGAACTTGGACATTACATAGGAGATGCACACATGCCTTTGCATACATCAGATAATCATGATGGTCAAAATACCAATCAAAAAGGGATTCATTCCCTTTGGGAAAGCCGTTTGCCTGAATTATTTGTTAAGAGCTATAAATTAAATGCTGAAGAAGGAAAATATATTGAGAATGTTGACCAAGCCACTTGGGATATTATTTTTGATACCCATAGCTTAGTAGCAACTTTATTGGCAGCTGATAAAAAATTAAGAACAGCAACCCCGGAAAATAAAATGTATGTCATTGATGATGCAGGAAATATTGTAAAAAACAAATACAATGGGGTTTTATATTCGGATGATTAT
The DNA here is from genome assembly GCF_048286715.1 of Flavobacterium kochi. Classification (NCBI taxonomy): domain Bacteria; kingdom Pseudomonadati; phylum Bacteroidota; class Flavobacteriia; order Flavobacteriales; family Flavobacteriaceae; genus Flavobacterium; species Flavobacterium kochi. Next base: position 60,105 of record NZ_JBLVPW010000015.1, on the reverse strand, counting down.
GCAACTAAATTTCACCAAGAGCTGAAAGGTATGGTTGAAAATCAAATGAAAAAAGCAATTACAGCTACAGCTAGTTTTTGGTATACCGCATGGGTAAATGCTGGAAAACCAGATTTAAATAATTTAGATACTGAAGCACTTACTAAACGCAATAAAAGAGGTTTAAAACAGGATTCCCGATTGTTTAAAAAAGGACAGCTTTTTGGCTTGGTTAACGAGAAGGAATAAATTTTAGATCCAGAATAGAATAAAAAAGGGATGAGATTTAATTTAAATCTCATCCCTTTTTTTACACTAATTAATTTTTTGGTACTTCTTTTTCTTTAACATATCCGAAGCTGTTTGGTAATACGAAATGGTTTGATTTACTAAATCGGTTCTTTCTTTTATCAGAGGATTTTGATCGTAATAAATTTGGAAATCGGGTGCTGTTTTTTGGTCTTTTTTTAATGTTAATTGAAATTGCTTCACTTGTTGTTTAGGTGAAATAATAGTTAAAACATTATCTTTTATTAACCCCAAATCCTGATACGTTGCAATTAATGCTCGAGGTTTATAGTCTGTTTTTAAAACGTCCTGACCGTAGAATTTACTTTGATAATTGAAATGTAACAATCCCAATAACGTAGGCATAATATCTATTTGTGACATCAAATTCGTGTATTGTTTTGGCTGAACATAACCTGGACTGTAAATCATCGCCGGAATTCTGTATTTATCAACCGGAAGCTCTGTTTTTCCTGCACTCGAAGCACAATGATCCGCAAGAATGACAAAAACAGTATTAGCGAACCAAGGTTGTTTGCTTGCCATTTCGAAGAATTTTTTCATAGCAAAATCAGTATATTTTACGCCACCGTCGCGAGATTTAGCATCTCCGGGAATATCAATTTTATTATTCGGATAGGTGAAGGGCCTGTGGTTGCTGACGGTCATAATATGATTAAAAAACGGCTTGTTTTCCTTTGCTTCAGCATTCATTACCTTGATTGCTTTGTTGTACATATCTTCGTCACAAACACCCCACACATTCGAAAAAGTAATTTCTTCGGGAGCGAATGCTTTTTTATCCACAATTCCATAACCGTTTCCGGTAAAAAAAGCTTCCATATTATCAAAGAAAGCATCCCCTCCATAAAGATATTTTACAGTATATCCTTTTTGTTTGAAGATGTTTCCGGTCGAAAATTTGTTTTTATTATCTTCTCTTTTTACTACGCTTTCACCAGCAGTAGGAGGGAAACACAAAGTAACAGCTTCAAGGCCACGAACAGTTCTATTCCCAACGGCGTAAAGATTGGTAAACAACAAACTTTGTGTAGCTAAACTATCCAGGAAGGGAGTAAGGTTTTGATCGTTTCCATACATTTTCATAAAATCGGCACTATAACTTTCGATGGTTATTAATACTATATTTTTATGGTTTTCGGTAGTGTCACTTTGAATTTTTCGTAAGGAAGTGGTTGCTGAAATGCCTGGAATCTGCTCTTGTAACAAGGTGTAAGCTTCTTTTTCGGGAAGTGTTTTATAGAATTTTAAATAGTCTAATTCACTATTTTTAAATGCTAAAAAGAACTTATAAATGCCATTCGACTCTAATTCGTTTGCAAAAATATTCGGTGAGTTTTCCTGAGCTGACAAAAAAGGTATTGCCAATAAAGAAAGTCCAAACAAAGCAAGATAAATTCCCGATAATTGTATTTTCTGTAAAAAAGTTGGAATGCTTTCAATGTAATTTTTTGAACGTCTTACAATATAATACGTTATTAAACCTGCTATAACAAATAATGCACTAAATATTGGAATTACCGGATACGATTGCATGATGTTGCCGATTACTTCATTGGTATAAACTAAATAATTTACGGCTATGAAATTGTATTTTACGCCAAACTCGTTCCAAAAAAAGTATTCACTAATTCCATTTTGCAAAATCAAAACAACATAGAAGAAAATGACAAATGAGAACAACCAGAATCTAATTTGGCTTCGATATTTTGGCAGAAAAAGTAATAAACCAAACAAAATGGTTTTTATGGCGATAAAAGCTATTCCAATTGCAGGTAATGCCCCGCCATATTCATTAAGAATAGTATTGCCAAAAGAAACATAAAGCAATAAGACAACCAATAGCCCGAAAAATATATAACCATATGGCTTTAAGTATTTTGAATTCGATATGAAAATAAGATACAGCCATAAAAAACCGCTGACCAAAACAAAAATGAAAAAATCAGAGATAAATCCAAAACCAAATATTTTAACAATCTCGAGAAACCCAAATGAGCTCTGCGTTATAGGATGAAAGAGTAATACTATTCTTAGAAAGATACTTACAATAGTATAAAAAATCATAAGATTGTAAAATGGGGAAAACTTTTTTGAAAGCGTCATTAGGAGTTGTTTTTTTACAAAAATACTAATTTGAAACAATAAAAGCATTTAAAGGATACAGATATTTCAGCTTAGGCACATAGTAAGATTGATCTGATTTTACTTTTGCATTAAACCAATCTTAACGCTTGTATTAAGGTGTATTTTTTCCTATTTTTATTACTTTTAATATATTGTGAAAATTGTGGATTTAATAGAGACCGAATAAATATGGATTTAAATGTACTAAAAGATCAATTACAAACGGAAGTAGATACTTCCTTTTTGTATGATAGTATTGCCGCAATTCAATCAGATGACAATCTTACAAGAGTTTTACGAGGTTTATCAGATATAGAAAAAGGACATGCTACGCATATCCTGGATAAAGTATTGACCATCGATCCGGATTATAAGATGCCTTTGCCATCTTCAAGGGCAAAATTTCAATTGAAACTGGGTAAATTTTTTGGTTACACTTCTATTATTAGCAACCTTTCAAGTATAGAAAAACAATTTGCTGTCAATTCAGTAAAAAACAAAATTAAAAGCGGGGAGAAGCCAACAGGTTTTGAACACAATCACCTTAATATTATTGAGGCCGTAAACAATAATGAAGCGCTGAACATTTCCGGCGGCTTTTTGTCAAAATTTGAAAGTCGACATAGGTCTGTTGGTGGTAATGCTTTGCGGGCTGCAGTTTTAGGTTCTAATGATGGATTGGTTTCTAATATGAGTTTGGTCATGGGAGTTGCCGGTGCAGCAGTTTCTAACAATACAATATTGTTAACAGGGATTGCAGGACTTTTGGCGGGAGCGATTTCAATGGCTTTAGGCGAATGGCTTTCGGTGCAAAGCTCGAGAGAATTAAACCAACGTCAAATTGACTTAGAAACAGAAGAACTGCAAGCGTCACCCGAAGAAGAGAAAAAAGAACTTGTATTGTTGTATCAGGCCAAAGGCATGAATATTGAAGAGGCTAAAAAATTAGCTGAAAAGGCATTTGAAAATCCGCAAACGGCAATAGATGCAATCATTACGGAGGAACTGGGAATTGACAAAAAAGAATTAGGAGGTTCAGCGTGGGAGGCGGCCATTGCATCTTTTGTTCTTTTTTCTATCGGAGCAATTATTCCATTATATCCTTTTATATTTTTAGATGGAAAAAACGCAATTTTATTGAGTCTTGGAAGCTCAGTTATCGGTCTTTTTGGAATAGGGGCTGCCATAACTTTATTAACTGGAAAAAGCATTGTATTCTCTGGGCTCAGACAAGTATCCTTTGGGCTGGCCGCCGCTGCAGTAACGTATGGAATTGGGTCATTAATTGGCGTTTCACTGGCGGGATAAAACAAATAATCGGTTTCGAAAAACAATTGACAGCATACAGTAGACTTTTTAACCTTAAAACAAATTATACTATGAATGACGCACATTTACACCTGGTAGTTAACCATTTTCCAATTGTCGGAACGATTTTAGGACTTGGTATTTTAATAACGGGAATAATTTTAAAGAACAATTCAGTAAAAAACACCGCTTATGCTGTATTCATTGTTGCAGCTATTTTTGCAGCATTTAGTATTGGAACTGGTGAAGGAGCGGAGGAAATGGTTGAAGACCTGCCTAATATTGGGAAAAGAATAATTCATAAACACGAAGAAATCGCAGAAAAGCTGGCAATTGTATTGTATTTACTAGGAGCCATTTCACTGTTAGGTATAATTTTAAATATAAAAAATCATGCTAAAGCAAAATTTATTTCTTTTGCAGCGGTTATTGTAGCAGCTATAGGTGTCTATTTAACAACTTTAGTTGGTATTTCCGGGGGTAAAATCCGCCACACTGAAATAAGAGAAGACAGCACGGATTCAGAAAAAGGAACTGCCGGTTCAAAAGAATCAGAGCCAAAAGAATACGATAGGTAGTATTAATTTAACAATAAAACAGCTTTAAGTTAAATTTAAAATTGGATTATAAAAGTTTTATCTCTTATATTTGCAGAAGAATTTAAGATCAATACAATTATATAAAACATGTTAACAAAAAAATTACATCATCATCATTTTCATTATTGCTCTCAAGCGATGTGTTAATGTTATGTTGTAAATCATCATAAACTAAAGACCCGTTTGAGTACATCAAGCGGGTTTTTTATTGCCTAAAATTTGTACTCAATCTAATATTCTAAACAAAAAGCAAAAACTAAACAAAAAATGAGTACACTAAAAATTGCAATTCAAAAATCAGGACGTCTAAACGAAGACAGCATTCAAATTCTAAAAGATTGCGGGATTTCCATAAACAATGGGAATGACCAACTTAAAGCTGAAGCAACCAACTTTCCATTGGAAGTTTTATATCTTAGAAACTCAGATATCCCTCAATATTTAATTGATGGAGTTGTAGATGTAGCCATTGTAGGAGATAATCTTTTGGTAGAGAAAGGAAAAAACATTAAAATTGCTCAAAAACTGGGTTTTTCAAAATGCAAAGTTTCTGTTGCTGTTCCAAAAACATTTGAATACACATCAATCAAAGATTTAGATGGTATGCGTATTGCCACTTCTTATCCAAATACGGTTAACGAATACTTTAATTCATTTGGTTTGACTGTGGATATACACCAAATTTCCGGATCTGTAGAAATTGCACCAAATATAGGTTTAGCGGATGCTATAGTAGATATTGTTTCAAGTGGAAGTACTTTATTTAAAAATAATCTTAAAGAAGTAGAGGTGATTTTGAAAAGTGAGGCAGTTTTAGCTGTTTCGCCAAAAGTTACTCCAGAGATTCAAAAAATAATTGACGTGCTTCAATTTAGAATTGAATCTGTTTTGAGAGCCAGAAAATCAAAATATATTTTGATGAATGTTCCTAACGATAAGATAGAAGCTATCGGTAAAATATTACCTGTATTAAAAAGTCTTACCGTTTTGCCATTAGCGGAACCAGGTTGGAGTAGCGTGCACTCAGTAATTGATAAAGACAGTTTTTGGGATGTTATTGATCAGTTGAAAGAAGCTGGAGCCGAAGGAATTTTAGTTTGTCCAATTGAGAAAATGGTTTTGTAAGGCTTTAGGCCACAGGCTAAAAGCTGTAAGCCAGGACTGAAAGTAAAATAGTAATTGTGAAATAGCCTAAAGGATTTAACTTAAGGCTTAAAGTATACATAAGATGAATAAAATATACAATCCAAAACCAGAAACTTGGTCTTCCATTTTAGAAAGACCTACTAAGACGGTTGATGATATTGAAGCAACAGTAAAAGAAATTTTCAAGGAGGTACAAAAGAAAGGTGATCGTGCCGTCGCAAAATACACTTCTCTCTTTGACGGTGCGTCAATAGAAAAATTAGAGGTTTCTAAAGCTGAAATTGACCAGGCTATTGCATCTATTTCTTCTGAATTAAAAGAGGCTATTCAACTGGCAAAGACAAATATAAAAAGATTTCATTCTGCTCAAAAAACAGAAAGAGTAGAAGTAGAAACTATTGAAGGAGTAAATTGCTGGCAGGAAAAAAGACCAATCCAAAAAATTGGATTATACATTCCAGGAGGAACAGCTCCATTATTTTCTACTGTTTTAATGCTTGCTGTTCCTGCCAAAATTGCAGGTTGTAACGAAATTGTTTTGTGTTCACCTCCGGACAAAAACGGAAATATAAATCCGGCTATTTTATATGCAGCAAATTTATGTGGTGTAACCAAAATTTTGAAAGTAGGAGGAATTCAAGCAATTGCCGGAATGACTTTTGGAACGGAAACGATTCCTAAAGTGTATAAAATTTTCGGCCCAGGAAATCAATTTGTAACTGTTGCCAAACAATTGGCTACTCAATTTGGCGTGGCAATCGATATGCCTGCCGGACCATCCGAATTATTGATTGTTGCAGATGATAGTGCGGTTCCAGCTTTTGTGGCATCTGATTTATTATCACAAGCAGAACACGGAGCTGATAGTCAGGTTATTTTAGTTTCAACATCAAAAAAAATAATTGATGCCGTTGAAAACGAAATCCAAATTCAAATGGATTTACTTCCTAGAAAAAGCATTGCAGAAAAAGCCATTGCCAATTCTAAATTGATTTTTGTGGAAGACGATACAATTGCCTTAGAATTAATCAATGAATACGGCCCGGAACATTTTATCATTTGTTCGCAGTATGATGATTTTTACAGTAATGGTGTTCACAACGCAGGTTCGGTATTTATAGGTAATTATACGCCTGAAAGTGCTGGAGATTATGCTTCAGGAACTAATCATACCTTGCCTACAAATGGTTATGCAAAGAACTACAGCGGTGTAAATCTCGATAGTTTTACCAAAGCAATGACTTTTCAAAAGATAACTAAAAAAGGAATACAGAACATAGGTAAAGCCATTGAAATCATGGCAGAAGCGGAAGGATTACAAGCACACAAAAATGCAATTACATTACGATTAAAAGCGATAGAAGATGGAAAATAATTTCGACATAAATAATTTAGTTAGAGAAAATGTAAAGCAATTAAAACCTTATTCTTCGGCTCGTGATGAATTTGAGGATTTTGATACCGCGGATATGATTTTTTTGGATGCCAATGAAAATCCGTTTGAAAGTGGTGTAAATCGTTACCCGGATCCACAACAAATGAGTGTAAAGGGGATTTTGGCCAAACAAAAAAATGTCAAAGCGAATCAAATTTTATTAGGAAACGGAAGTGACGAAGTATTGGATTTATTATTCAGAGCTTTTTGTGAACCAAAAACGGACAATGTAATCACCTTACCTCCAACATATGGTATGTATGGCGTTTTGGCTAATATCAATGCAGTTGAAAATAAAGAAATTTTACTTTCAGAAGATTTTCAACCACAAATTGAGAAAATCATGGAAGCTGTTGATGAAAACACTAAAATCATCTTTTTGTGTTCTCCGAATAATCCAACTGGAAATTCTTTTTCAGATAAAAGCGTGACCTACTTGTTGAAAAACTTCAATGGTTTGGTTGTAATTGATGAAGCATATATTGATTTTTCAAAAAAGGAAAGTTGGATCAATAAATTAGAAGAATATCCCAATTTGGTCATTACACAAACACTATCTAAAGCGTATGGTTTGGCAGGAATTAGATTAGGAATTTGTTATGCATCCGCAGCAGTAATTTCAGTTTTGAATAAAATAAAACCACCTTATAACGTAAATGAACTGACCCAAAAAAGAGCTTTGGACAGATTAGACAATTCAGAAAATATAAAAGCTGAGATTGAATCTATAGTAGAACAAAGAGAAGCCTTACTTAAAGTATTACTTAATGTGAGTTTCGTAAAAAAAATCTATCCAACAGAAGCCAATTTTATTTTGATAAAAGCGGATGATGCCAATAAGAGGTATGACGAATTGATTGCAAAAGGAATTGTAATTCGAAACAGAACAACCCAACCACTATGCAATAATTGTTTGCGTTTGACCGTTGGAACCGAATTGGAAAATAAAAAATTAATAGCAGCATTACAAAACCTGAATACATAGTTTAAATAATTATATATGAAATAACCATGATTTAGGGCACGCAAACACCCATGAGTTTTTCCCGCGGCGTGAATATATTGCGTAAATTAGTATAGTAAATTGACATTTGGAAAATTTGCAATTGAATTCGATTAAGTATGTTTCAGTAAGATGCGACGGATGCTTGTGGTTACTGACGAGAAAGGCAAAAAGACGAAAAGAGATTGATTTTCTGAATGATGGTAGAAAACAACTCTTGTCTAACAAAAGTTGTAAAGATAAATATAAGCTCGTTTTTTTTACTAGAACAATAAATCTGTGTATGAAATTGAGTAAAACTGGATAAGCACAAACACCTGTCGCAAGAAAAAGTAGGAATACTTTTTTAAAGCACGAATATGAAAATTTACAATTTCTTATCCTTTTATAAAAACAAATGAACACAAGGATTACAATACGTTAATCTTAAAAAAAATACAATTTGACAAAAAACACATTCCGAAGTTAAGCATCTAAAGGAAACTTTGGTAGGCAAACATTGGTGTCAAATTAAAAAAAACAACATAAAACACATATGAAAAAAATACTTTTTATAGATCGTGATGGAACAATGGTTTTGGAACCACATGATTATCAATTAGACAGTTTTGAAAAATTAGAATTTTATCCAAAAGCTTTTCAATACCTTGGTAAAATTGCTTTGGAACTTGATTTTGAACTCGTAATGGTTACGAATCAAGATGGTTTGGGAACTGATTCTCATCCGGAAATTAACTTTTGGCCAATTCATAATTTAATTATGAAAGCTTTTGAAAGCGAAGGGGTTGTTTTCAAAGAAGTATTAATTGACAAAACATTTCCGCACGAAAATGCACCGACTCGCAAACCTGCAATCGGAATGTTGACAAAATATATTGATAATCCGGAGTATGATTTAGGAAATTCATTCGTAATTGGAGATCGAATAACTGACGTTGAATTGGCGAAAAATTTGGGTTCAAAAGCTATTTTTATCAATACAGATGAAGCTTTGGGAGGCAATGAAATTGCTTCAAAAAGAGAAGAGCTCGACTCCGTTATCGCTTTACAAACTACAGATTGGAAAGTAATATATGAGTTTTTAAAATTAGAGGAACGTTCGGCTTCGATAGAAAGAAAAACGAATGAAACGGATATTTATATCAAGTTGAACCTTGACGGAACAGGAAAAAGCAAAATCGAAACGGGAATTGCTTTTTTTGACCACATGTTGGACCAAATTGCGCGTCACGGACAAATGGATTTAGAAGTGCTTGTAAAAGGAGATTTAGAAGTGGACGAACATCATACGATTGAAGATACGGCAATTGCTCTGGGTGAAGTTTTTGCAAAAGCGTTAGGAAACAAATTAGGTATCGAACGTTACGGTTTTTGTTTGCCAATGGATGATTGTTTAGCGCAGGTGGCTATTGATTTTGGAGGTAGAAACTGGTTGATTTGGGAAACTGAATTCAAACGTGAGATGGTAGGAAAAATGCCAACGGAGATGTTTTATCATTTCTTTAAATCTTTCTCCGATGGTGCTAAAGCCAACATCAACATCAAAGCGGAGGGAACGAACGAACATCACAAGATTGAAGCCATTTTTAAAGCTTTTGCAAAAGCAATAAAAGTAGCCGTAAAGCGTGATACTGAAAAAATGATTTTACCATCAACAAAAGGAATGCTTTAAAAAATCTGTTTTGGATAAAATATTAAAAATTAATTAGATAATGAAAGATTTTTTGAATAAACAAATTCAACTGGAAAATAACAGAGTGCTTTTAATTCCGTTTTTGGATAAAAAATCGGAAGAATTAAGAACTATAATTTTCGATAATGATATTTGGGAGTATATGGGGATGTACATTAGTACAGAGAATGATTTTAACAATTATATCAAAGATACGCTTGAAAAACATTCAAAAACAGCTTATTCTTTTTTGATTATTGACAAATTAACCAATGAAATTGCAGGAAGCACTAGTTTTGGTAATATAAATTTTAAAAGTGAAAAACTTGAAATCGGTTGGACATGGTATGGCAAAAAATTTCAAGGAACAGGCTTAAATAAAGCATGTAAATTGGAGTTGCTTAAATACGGATTTGAGCAAATTGGTTTAAGAAGAATTCAATTTAGTGCTGATTTAGAAAATATTAAATCTCAAAAGGCAATAGAAAAACTTGGAGCTACTCAAGAAGGAATTTTTAGAAATAATTATATTGATTCTTTGGGAAATAGCAAGAATGATGTCTATTACAGCATTATAAAAGAAGATTGGAAGAATATTAAAGAGAGATATTTTTCAGAATATCTATAGTAATAATAAAATTGACAACGCTAACAAAATTTTGAAAGCACGTTAGGAGTAAAAAAACATGAAAATAGTAATCATAAATTACGGCGCAGGAAATATTCAAAGCATTATGTTTGCTATCGAAAGATTGGGATTCAAAGCGGTTTTGAGTAATAACTCTGAAGAAATTAAAGCAGCTGATAAAGTTATTTTTCCAGGTGTCGGAGAAGCAAGTTATGCAATGCGAATGCTAAAAGAAAGTGGTTTGGATTCGTTGATTCCAACCTTGAAACAACCCGTTTTGGGAATCTGTTTGGGCATGCAATTGATGTGTAATAAATCGGAAGAAGGGAATACAAAAGGTTTGGGGATTTTTGATGTTGATGTGATAAAATTCACGCCAAAGGTAAAAGTGCCACAAATGGGGTGGAATCAAATATACAATTTGAAATCTCCATTGTTTAGCGGTATTAATGAAAACGAATATATGTATTTGGTACACAGTTTTTATGCTCCAAATTGTCTCGAAGCTATTGCTACAACAGATTATGAAGTGGAATATGCCTCCGCTTTGCAGAAGGATAATTTCTATGGAACACAATTTCACCCTGAGAAAAGCGGTGATATTGGAGAACAAATTTTGGCTAATTTTTTAAAACTTTAAGTTGCGTCTTTAAGACTTACTTTCAAACTAATTATAATGAGAATAATACCCGCAATAGATATCATAGAAGGAAAATGCGTTCGCCTATCAAAAGGGGATTACAATACCAAAATTATATACAATGAAAATCCGCTTGAAGTAGCAAAATCATTTGAAGCACACGGAATAGAATACCTGCACCTGGTTGATTTGGACGGAGCAAAGTCAAGCCAAATTGTCAATTATAAGATACTGGAGCAAATTGCTACACAAACCAAATTGAAAATTGATTTTGGTGGTGGATTAAAATCGGATTCCGATTTGAAAATTGCTTTTGAGAGTGGTGCCAATCAAATTACCGGTGGAAGTATAGCTGTAAAAAATAGAGCGATATTCGAAAAATGGATTGCAGAATATGGTTTCAATAAAATTATTTTGGGAGCAGATGCCAACAATGAAAAAGTAGCTGTTTCAGGATGGTTAGAAGATTCAAACGAAGATCTGATTCCATTTATACAAGACTACCAAAGCAAAGGGATTCAGTATGTAATTTGTACTGATATCGCCAAAGACGGTATGCTTGAAGGACCCTCTTTTGATTTATACGCTAAAATTTTAGAGGAAGCCAAAGAAATAAAATTGATTGCTTCAGGAGGAATTTCTGCTTTTGACGAATTACCAAGACTAGCTGAATTGGGTTGTGAAGGAACAATCATAGGCAAGGCAATATACGAAGGGAGAATTTCGTTGAAACAATTGGAAAATTATATTATTGGCAAATAATTAAATTCGAAATATTAAAAATGGTAACTTGTTATTTAAAATACACGATAGATCCTTTTCAATTGGATGTTTTTGAAGATTATGGTAAAAGATGGATTAAATTAGTTAATCGTTTTGGAGGACAGCATCATGGTTATTTTATGCCTTCTGAAGGAGCTAATAACATAGCATTTGCAATGTTTTCGTTTTCCAGTTTATCAGAATATGAAAATTATAGAACACTGATTTTGAAAGATCAAGAATGTAAAGAGGCCTTTAAGCTTGCAGAAGATACGAAATGTATATTGAGTTATGAGAGAACCTTTTTACGTCCGGTATTTGAATAAAAAGACTTTTAACAATAAATAAAATGCTTACAAAAAGAATTATTCCCTGTCTTGATATAAAAAATGGAAGAACCGTAAAAGGTGTTAATTTTGTTGACTTGCGTGATGCGGGAGATCCTGTCGAATTGGCGAAAATATATTCGGATGAAGGTGCTGATGAATTGGTTTTCTTAGATATTTCGGCAACGGAAGAAAGAAGAAAAACATTAATTGATTTGGTACGTAAAGTCGCTTCGACTATTAATATTCCATTTACTGTTGGCGGTGGAATTTCATCGGTTAGTGATGTAGAAGTATTATTGCAAAACGGAGCGGATAAAGTTTCTATTAATTCATCTGCTGTTAAAAACCCACAGTTGATTAATGATTTGGCACAAAAATTTGGAAGTCAATGTGTTGTTGTTGCGATTGATGCGAAACAGATCGATGGACAATGGATCGTTCATTTAGTGGGAGGAAAAGTGCCAACTGAATTGAACTTGTTTGATTGGGCCAAAGAAGTAGAGCAAAGAGGTGCTGGCGAAATCCTATTTACCTCCATGGACAATGACGGAACTAAAAACGGCTTTGCAAATGAAGCTTTGACTAAACTTTCGGACTTAGTTAATATTCCTATAATCGCTTCTGGCGGTGCAGGTAACATACAACATTTTGTTGATGCTTTTTTAGAAGGTAAAGCAGACGCAGCACTGGCCGCAAGTGTATTTCATTTTAAAGAAATTGAAATCAAAACATTAAAAAAAGAGCTTAAAAATAATAATATTGAAGTCCGAATTTAATTCATTTTCTTAGAATATTCGCCTTTAAAACTTTAGACAAAAATTATGAATATAGATTTCTCAAAAAATACCGATGGGTTAATTCCTGCCATAATTCAAGATAGTGAAACCAAAACGGTTTTGATGCTTGGCTTCATGAATGCCGAAGCATATCAAAAAACAGTTGATACTAAAAAAGTAACTTTTTATAGTCGTACGAAACAGAGACTTTGGACAAAAGGGGAGGAAAGCGGCAATTTTTTGCATCTGATTGGCATTAAAAACGACTGTGATAACGACACTTTATTGATACAGGTAAAACCGGAAGGACCAACCTGCCATAAGGGAACTGATACGTGTTGGGCTGACCAAAATGAACCGGATTATGGATTTATTTCAAATTTAGAGGACACCATCCAACTGCGAAGAGAAAATGCTGATTCAGAAAAAAGCTACGTTGCTTCATTGTTTGAATTAGGGATGAACAAAATTGCCCAAAAAGTAGGTGAGGAAGCAATTGAAGTGGTTATTGAAGCCAAAGATGAAAACGATGATTTGTTTTTGAGTGAAAGTGCTGATTTGCTTTTCCATTACCTTATTTTATTGCAAGCCAAGGGATTTAAGTTAAATGACGTTGTTGAAGTTTTAAAAAGTCGTCAAAAGTAAAACAGATTAAATAATTTTACAAAATACAAACCCAATTGCAAATTCATTTGCTATTGGGTTTTCTTTTTTCTTTTATTTCAAATTGCAATCCACTATATTTACTATTTATTTTTAAAATACAAGTAGTACAATACAAGTGATGAATCATAATACCACATTTACCGAAGAATTAAATAATCCAGTACTAAATACAGGGCTACATATAATCCTTACAACTGACGAAGATGACGCTAGACCGGTTTATATTTCAGGAAATTTCAATACTTGGCGCACTCAGGAGAAGGGATTTATGATGGAGAAGATCAGTATTGGTTTATATCATTACAAATTCCGACATGATTTTGATTATCCTGTTGAGCTTTTGTATAAATTTACGAAAGGAGACTGGAGTGAAGTCGAAATTGACAGCGATGGAAATCGTACTGAAAACCGTTCAACACGCAATCATACTGGTGTCCAGAAAGAGCACGTTTCCAGATGGAGAAAAAACTGGTTACCGTTTAAACAATCTTTTTTGCCACAGGTTCAGTTGATTTCAGATGAATTCATAATTCCTCAGCTCAGCAAAACAAGAAAGATTTGGGCTTTACTGCCTCATGATTATGACAATTCAAGTGAAAGTTATCCGGTTATGTATTTGCAGGATGCACAAAATTTATTTAATGAATCAGCCGAATTTGGTAATTGGGAAATTGATAAAAAACTGGCAGTTATGTCAGAATATAAAATCGGAAAAATTATAATAATCGCGATAGAACACGCCAAAGAAGATCGCATAAAAGAATACAATGTTGGCAAAACAGTATTAGGGAAAGGTCAGGGTAAAAAATACATTCGATTTGTAACAGACACGTTAAAACCATATGTAGATCGTAATTTTCGAACCAAAAAAGAACGGGAATTCACCGGAATCGGAGGGAGCTCCATGGGTGGATTAATTAGTATTTTTAGTGGATTGAGAAATCCCGAAGTTTATGGGAAATTAATGATTTTTTCACCATCCCTTTGGGTCGTTCCAGAGTTAAAAATTAATGCAGAAAAAGCCAATTCAGCAGATACAAAAATGTATTTGTATGCAGGTGGAGATGAAAGTGCAACAATGATTGAGCAAGTAAAAAAGTTTCAGCATGATTTGATTTCAAGTGAATTTGTAAAAAACAAATCGAAGATTAATTTAAGTATCAATAGACAAGGAAAACATAGCGAAACCTATTGGAGTGATGAATTTCCTAAGGCAGTAGAATGGTTATTTTTTAATACAAAAAAAATATAGATACGCAGTGTATAGCGTCTTCAATCAATAAGCGAAAAAAAATTAAAAGAACAAATGAAAACAAATACAGTAGTAAACTTAGATAATTTTTCAGGGACAATTTTAATTCCGGCTTTTGAAACCTATTCAAAAAGTATCATTCCCATCGCATTCAATGGATTGGAAATTGCATCTAAAGTTTTTTTTGCTAAAAAAGACACCCTTTATTTAGCAGAAAAGAATAATAACGTTTATATGTTTATTGGTTTAGGAAAAACGGCAGACTATAAATCTATGAAAACTATTTTTCGTCGTATTTCATCTAAACAAAAGGAAAATTTTAGTGCAAATGTAGCTTTAGTTATACCTGAACAATTTACTCAGGATCAGGTTGAAGCCATGATTTCAGGTTTGCTTTTAGGGACCTATGATTTAGGTCATTTTAAATCGGAAAAAATTGAGCATCCTTTCTTGGATCCTGATTTCACATTAAATTTAGTTTCCGAAAAGGATTATTTAGCTACCGCGAAAAAAGGGATCAAAATTGCCAAGGCGCAATTAGCAACCTATAATCTGGTTGATTTACCACCTAATACAATTAATCCAAAATATTTAGCAAATTGGGCTAAAGAGACTGGGGAGAAATATGGATTTGAAGTAGAAGTTCTTGGATATGAAGCTTCAAAAATTACAGGTCTTGGAGCATTTTTGGCTGTAGGAAAAGGAAGTGAAAACGAACCTCAATTTATCATTATGAATTACGCTCCCAATGTGGAAGAAAAACATATAAAACATGTTGGATTGGTGGGAAAAGGAATAACCTTTGATACTGGCGGATTAAATATAAAAACGGCAGGAATGGTTCATATGAAATGCGATATGGCTGGCGGCGGAGCAGTTTTGGGAGCGATGCAACTTATAGCCGATTTGCAATTGTCTGTAAAAGTTACTGCAATTGTTCCTTGTGCAGAAAACTCTGTTGACAGTAAATCCTTTTTACCTAGTGATGTGATTCACAGCTATGGCGGACATTCGATAGAAATCATTGATACAGACGCAGAAGGCCGACTCGTTTTAGCTGACGGATTATCCTATTTGATTAAGAATTTCAAACCGGAATATATTGTTGATATTGCCACACTTACCGGAAGCAGCGTTAGCACTCTTGGCTATGAATGCGGTGCTTTGTTTACGAATAACGAAGAAATGGCAAAGAAATTGCAAGAAGCCGGAGATGCAATTGGAGAGCGTTTGTGGCCTTTACCACTTTGGGATGTTTATAAATCAGATATTGAAAGTGATATTGCCGATGTAAAAAATTATAGCGGAAAACCAGTTGCTGGAGCAATAAGTGCTGCTAAATTTTTGGAATATTTTACCCAAGAGCACAAAGCTTGGGCGCATCTTGACGTTGCAGGCGTAGCATTTGGCGATGATGAATTTGCTAAAAGTAAGCATGCAACAGGATATGGAGTTCATTTATTAACTAAGTTCATAGAAAATTTATAACGTATGGAAAACTCTAAAACCTTCCTTTGTATTTCAAATTATTTTAAGGGTGCCGATTTTTTAATTAATTTAAAAAAATCAGGCAACAAAGTTTATTTAGTGACAAGTGAAAAACTGAGAGACAAACCATGGCCACATCAATATATTGATGAAATTTTTTATATGGAAGGGCAAGATGTCGACTGGAATTTAGAGCATTTATTATTAGGAGTTGGAAATTTCATGAAGTCCACGAAAATTGATGCCATTGTAGCTTTAGATGATTATGATGTGGAAAAAGCAACTTATCTAAGGGAAAATCTTCGTATTGATGGAATGGGACAAAGTACAGGACGTTATTTTAGAGATAAACTTGCCATGCGCATGAGAGCCAAGAGTTGCGGCATTTCAATTCCTGCTTTTTGTTCCTTATTTAATGATTATGACATCAATACTTTTGCCGATACGATTCAAGCTCCATGGGTTTTGAAACCGCGCTCTGAAGCTTCCGCAATGGGGATTATAAAGGTATATGACAAAGAGCGTTTATGGATCCATATTAATGAAATGGGGAATAATCGATTCAAATATTTATTAGAGCAATTCAAACCTGGTGATGTATATCATTGTGATAGTTTGATTTCGGATCGTAAAGTAATCTTTAGTTTAACTTCAAAATATTTAGCGACACCAATGGAAATTTCACAAGGTGGAGGTGTTTTTCGCAGTGCAAATATCCCATACAATTCGGAAGATGATAAAGCCATTAAAAAGATAAATGAACAGGTACTAAAAGACTTTGGACTAAAACATGGTGCTGCTCATACAGAATTCATTAAATGCAAAGAAGATGGACAAATCTATTTTCTCGAAACTTCGTCCCGAGTAGGAGGAGCGCATTTGGCAGAAATGGTTGCCGAAGCTTCCAATATTAATTTATGGAAAGAGTGGGCAGCAATTGAAGATGCCCTGGTAAAAGAAACGAAATACACTTTACCAAAAATAAAAAAAGGATATGCCGGAATCGTTTTGACTTTGTCCAAATTCCAACACCCCGATTTATCTTCATTTTCAAATCAGGAAGTTTGCTTCAGAGTCCCACTGGAATATCATGCAGGGCTGATTGTAAAATCGGACAAACAGGAAAGAATCCTGGAGTTATTAGAAGATTATGGAAATCGTTTAGCTGCTGATTTTACAGCTGTCGCGCAACAAAATTCGGTTTCTAAGTTGCATTAATGTTCACTTGTTTCTAAAAAATAATTTATATTTTATATCAAAGTTTCAAATTCATGAAAAGATATTTCAGTACTGTTATTATCACATTTTTTATTTTTAATTGTATAAATGCACAAGGTCTTCTTGGAAAGAAAGAACAAGTTTTTACCAGACAGGATTCATTGAGAGGAAGTATTACAAAAGAAAGAATGTGGTGGGATGTCAAATATTATCATTTGGACGTTAAAGTAAATCCTTCGGATAGTACTGTTATAGGTACTAATGCCATGAAATATCTAGTGCTGAAAGAATACAACATCATGCAAATTGATCTGCAGCATCCTATGGAGATTTACAAAGTCGTTCAAGATGGTGTAGCTTTAAAATACAAAAGGGAAGGAAATGTTTTTTTTATTGAATTGACTGCACCTCAAAAAATAGGTTCAACAAAAGAACTTACGGTATTTTTTGGTGGAAAACCTAAAGTTGCCGTGAATCCACCTTGGGATGGTGGTATAACTTGGAAAAAAGACAGCAGTGGCAATCCTTTTATTGCCTCCTCTTGTCAAGGATTAGGAGCTAGCGTATGGTGGCCTAACAAAGATCATATGTATGACGAGGTGGAGAGCATGCTGATCAGCGTAAATGTTCCAAAAGGTTTGATGGATGTTTCTAATGGTCGCTTGCAAAGCGTAAAAGAAATGAAAGATGGAACCAAAACTTACAATTGGTTTGTGTCAAATCCTATCAATAATTACGGTGTAAATATCAACATAGGGGATTATGTAACTTTTTCCGAGAAATATAAAGGCGAAAAAGGAGATTTAGATTGTACCTACTATGTTTTGAGACCCAATATGGCTAAAGCAAAAAAGCAATTTCAAGATGTGCCACGAATGTTGAAAGCTTTCGAGCATTGGTTTGGACCGTATCCATTTTATGAAGATAGTTACAAGCTGGTTGAAGCTCCTTATTTAGGAATGGAACATCAAAGTAGCGTAACGTATGGCAATGGTTTCCAAAACGGATATTTAGGAAGAGATTTGAGTGGGACGGGTTGGGGCTTAAAGTTTGATTACATTATTATTCATGAATCAGGACATGAATGGTTTGCCAATAATGTTACCTATAAGGATATTGCTGACATGTGGATACATGAAAGCTTTACAGATTATTCTGAAAGTCTATTTCTAGAATACTATTACGGTAAGGAAGCAGGATATACCTATGTAAGGGGCATTAGAAAAAATATTGCAAACGATAAACCTATTATCGGAAAATATGATGTCAATAATGAGGGCTCGAGTGATATGTACTATAAGGGGGCAAATATGCTGCACACTTTGCGCCAAATTGTAAATAATGATGCTAAATGGAGAACTATTTTAAGAGGTTTGAACAGTACTTTTTATCATCAAACGGTTACTACGAAACAAATTGAAGAGTACTTAAGCCAAAACGTTGGAATTGATTTAAATACATTCTTCAATCAATATTTGCGTGATACGAGAATTCCAACATTAGAATATTTTTTCAAAGATAATCAGTTGGGTTATCGTTGGACAAATTGTGTTTCGGGATTCAATATGCCTTTAAAAGTAACATTGAATGGAGATGAAGAATTACTGAAACCGGAAATAGAATGGAAGAGTACCCGATCTAAAACTGAAAATCCTAAACTAGAAATAGATAAAAATTTTTATGTAGCAGGGTTTAATATAACGGAGTAAAAACAGTGTGATAAAAAAGTTAATACAACCTATTTTTTCTTTTTATTAAAACGGAATCCGATACCACTAATTTAAATATTTTTTAATAATTAATTTAAGGTAGTTTTTAAACTCCTATCGTTACTAGTAAACTAAAATAAAAAAGAAGTTTTCAAACAGCCATAAACTTTGCAGTTTTATGAATTTGAAAACTTCTTTTTTTATGCAATCAAGTGCATGTCAATGCTAGTTTTTAGAGTAAATGCTCCTTAACATAAGCACAACTTGTTTTTACGGATTCCATAGGATTTGGATAATAATTTGTTTCATGTTCAACGAAAAAATGTTTCATACCCGAAAGTTTAGCCTGAGCAAAAATGGCTTTAAAATCAATAGCACCTTTTCCTATCTCGGTATTCCATTCTGGTTTTGCTTTGTCCATGTCTTTTACATGCCACATTTTAAAACGTCCCGGATTTTCTTTAAATAGTTTTAATGGATCATTTCCGGAACGGACTACCCAATATAAATCCAATTCAAAATCCACTAATTTTTTATCCGTTTCATTCAATAAAATTTCATAACCTGTAGTAGAACCAAATTTCGTGAATTCAAAATCATGATTATGATAGGCTAATTTTAAACCGGAAGCCTTACAAAGTTCGGCCGCTTTATTTACCTTATGCGCTAATTTTTTATAATCATCGCCGCCATTTCCACGTAAATCTGGAGATAGCCATGGTACCACTACATATTCACTATCAAGTTCATTAGCCGCTTCAATTGTAGCTTTTAAAAAATCAGTTGAATTATCTTTTATGTAGCTACTGAAATCGTAATGCCCACTAGGAGCCTTCAAATCATTATCACATAGAATCTTTTTGAAATCTTTTACCGATGTTCCAAAATATCCCTTTTCTGCGGAAAAACCAAAGGTTTCAACTTCAGTAAAACCTGCTTTAGCTACTTTTTCCAAAGTACCTTTAACATCCTTAGGTAATTCTTCTCTTAAAGAGTAAAGTTGTAAACCTACATTTTTTTTCTTGGTTGCAAAGGCAAATGAAGGGGCTATCGCTAATGCTCCCAAAGCCAAACCACTGTTTATTAAAAAATCTCTTCTTTTGATCATTTTTTTTTTTTTTTAAGATTAATTAAATATCGCAAATAGAAATAGCTTTTTTCAGGGAACCGATTTTGTCCGGATTTTTGGGTATAAATTCTTGTCCAACAAATCCTTTAAAACCAGTCTCTGCAATTGCTTTCATTATTGCCATATAATTGAGTTCCTGTGTTTCGTCAATTTCATTTCGTCCAGGAACGCCGCCTGTATGAAAATGTGCAATATATTGATGATTGTCTCTAATGGTTCTAATTACATCTCCCTCATCAATTTGCATATGATAAATATCGTACAGCAGCTTGAAATTTTCGGAATTTAAACGTTTTGCCAATTCTACTCCCCAAGGTGTTTTATCACACTGATAATCTTTATGGTTAATTTTGCTGTTCAACAGCTCCATTACCAGCGTCACATTATGTTTTTCTGCCAATGGAATTAATTTTTGCAAACCAATTACACAATTATTCCAACCTTCTTCATCTGTTTTGTCTCTTTTGTTTCCACTAAAGCAAATTAGATTTTTATATCCTGCTTTTGCCACTAGCGGAATCATTTCGGTATAATTCTTTATTAGCGTTTCATGGAATTTAACATCATTGAAACCATCAACCAAATTAATTTCGGCTCCGTTGCACATTGTAGAAACAAGACCATGTTTCTTCAATGTTGGCCAGTCTTTAGGGCCAACTAAATCAATTCCGGTGATTCCTATTTTTTTTACTTCACTGCAAAGAGTTTCAAGATCAAAATCGTTAAAACACCATCGGGCGACAGAGTGATTTATTTTTCCTTTTAACATACCTGATTCTATTTTTGTTTCGTTTTTTGGCATAGCCAAAGCAGAAAATCCAGAGGGAATACTCAACGCTGCTGTTCCAGCGAGAATTCCTTTTATAGCTGATCTTCTATTTAAATTTGTGCTCATATTTTTTGTTTTTTATACTGCTTGAATTTCCTCTTCTGTTTTAGTTTTGTCATTAAATAAAAGTGCAAAAAGTAAAAAGACAGCTAAGGCAATACCTGCAGGAATGATCCAGACCATTTTCCAATCTATAAAACCATCCAACGTCTTGTAATTATCTGTTATCCAACCTGCAACTCCAAAACCTACTAACATTCCTACACCGTAAGTAGCTAATGTTATTAAGCCCTGGGCAGCACTTTTATATTTTTCTCCTGCTTTTGAGTTGGTGTATATTTGACCTGAAACAAAAAAGAAATCGTAGCAAATACCGTGCAAAGCAATACCGATAATAAGCATAAAGCTCAAATCGCTTCCATTACCGTAAGCAAACAAAACATAACGGATAGCCCAAGCCAACATACCTACCAAAATAGTTTTCTTAAAACCAAAACGAGTGAAAAATACAGGAATTAGTAATAAGAATAATGCTTCCGATATTTGGCCGATAGCCATTTTTCCTGTTGGATTCTCGACTCCTGCTTCTGTTAAGAATGGGTGTGCATTTTGATAATAAAAAGCTAATGGAATACAAATGAGAATCGATGAGACAAAAAAGACTGCGAAGTTTTTATCTTTCAAAAGTTTTAAAGCATCAAGACCAATAATATCACCAATTTTAATTTTTTCAGTTGCAGCAACTTTAGGTGGAGTTTTAGGTAATGAAAAACTAAACAACCCTAAAATTAAAGCAGCGATTCCTGCCAAAAGAAAAGTGTTTTTTAATAGTCCCTGAGTAACACCTTCTGCAGAATCCCAATGAAATAAGAAGCTTATGGATAATCCTGCTAAAATCCAACCGATAGTTCCCCAAACCCTAATATTTGCAAATTCTTTTTCTGGATCGCTCATTTGATTGAAGGAAACTGAATTAACAAGTGCCAATGTTGGCATATATAGAATCATATACCCTAAAACATAAGAATAAAAAATGCTTACATCATCTGAAACATACATTTGATACATTAAAAATGCTCCTATTATATGAAGAATACCTAAAATTTTCTCGGCGTTAAAATAGCGGTCTGCAATCAAACCAATGATGAAAGGAGCAATGATGGCACCCCAGGATTGGGTTGAAAAAACAGAAGCAGTTTCTGAACCTGAAGCATGTAAATTGCTTGCCAGAAAAGTTCCTAATGTTACGAACCATGCCCCCCAGATAAAAAATTCTAGGAACATCATTATAGATAATTTAATTCGGATTGTGGTATTCATTGGTTTTAGGTTAGTTAACATAAATGGTTTAATAGTTTTAATTTTTAACTAATTCGGAAGAAATAATCGGGTAGATTACAATTCTTTAATTACAATATTTCTGTACCAAACAGCATCGCCATGATCCTGTAAGGCTATTTTTCCTTTTTTGAATGTTCCGAAATCTTTCCAGGCAGCAAATTTACTAGCACCTACAAGTGATTTCCAGTTTTCGTCCCATAGATTCGTTTTTACAACGGTTACATCGTTTAAAATTAGAGTCAATGCACCGTTATTACTTATTATTTCAGCAGTGTTCCACTCGCCAACAGCTTTTACCGGCTCCACATCGCTTTTTATTAAATCATATAAATTTCCAGCTCTGTGTTTGGTTATTTTTCCGTCAGGATGTCCGTCATTATCCAAAACCTGCATTTCCAGACCTGTTTGATAGGTGTTTTTGTATTTTTTAGGATTTTCATGAATGTAGAATATGATTCCGCTATTGGATTTCGGTGCCACTTTCCACTCCAACTTTAAATGAAAATTAGCGTATTCTTTGTCTGTTACAATATCACCACCCAGACCTTTTTCTTTTGCCGTTGGATCCAAATGCAATATCCCATTATCAATTTTCCAAATAGCATCTACAGTAGTTTTTCCATATGTATGCCAGCCTTCTGTATTCTTACCGTTAAATAACGGTTTAAATCCGATTTGGGCGTTTGTTATTTGTACCATTGCAATCAGAATTAATGAGGTCAGAATATTTTTTATCATGATTTAATTTATTACTCTTTATTTTTTATAAACTTAAAGCGTTCCAACCTTTACGGTATTCTCGTTTCACAAATTGATTTACATCGTCAAAATTGGTGATTCTCATGTTGTCATTATCCCAAAGCAATTTTACTGATCGACCTGGATATTTAGTTTTTCCAATTGTTTCTTTTTGAATATCATATCCTCTGATTGCCAAATTTGCCATTAATAAAGCCTCAGTCAAAGGGCCTGCAATTTCAAAAGGAGAACTTAATTCTTGTTTTCCGTGTCCGGCAATAGCAGCTTCCACCCATTGTTTATAATGTCCATCTGCACCGTTACT
Source organism: Flavobacterium kochi (assembly GCF_048286715.1). Lineage (NCBI taxonomy): Bacteria > Pseudomonadati > Bacteroidota > Flavobacteriia > Flavobacteriales > Flavobacteriaceae > Flavobacterium > Flavobacterium kochi. Next base: position 36,697 of record NZ_JBLVPW010000015.1, on the reverse strand, counting down.
TACTCTGGTATATTTTTGGGCTATCTTTAGATTTTTATTTTTTGTTAAAGGAAGCAAACGAGGATTCATCCCGTAAGTGTCACACATCATTTTACCTTTTGTGCCAACAAATAACGTTCCATTTCCTCCGTCTCCGAAAATTTCGTTGGGTTCTAATTCCAAAGGTCTTTCAGGTTGAATCCCTCCATCCATCCAGTGTAAAGTTACATCGCCGTTCGTTTTATTAGTTTTAGGAAAAGTTAAAGTTACATGACTTGAAGGCGGACAACTTTGTGGAAAATAACCTCTTTTAAACTCATCAACATATACGGATCCAACGCTACATTGGACATCTTTAGCATATTTTAAGTTTAATACACTAAAAGGGGCTTCAATAAGGTGACAACCCATATCTCCTAAGGCACCTGTTCCATAATCCCACCATCCTCGCCAGTTGAAAGGGACTAATTTATCGACATAATCTCTTTGAGGCGCTGTTCCTAACCACAAATCCCAATCTAATTCTTTTGGAATTTCTGCTTTTGTAGTAGGCCAGGGGATACCCTGTGGCCAAACTGGACGATCAGTCCAAGCATATACTGTATGAACATCTCCAAGTAAATCGGCTTCATACCATTCTTTCATTATTCGAGTTCCATCGTTTGATGCACCTTGATTCCCCATTTGGGTTACTACCTTATATTTTTTTGCAGCTTGAGTTAAAATACGAGCTTCATAAATATCATGCGTTAATGGTTTTTGAACATAAACATGCTTGCCTAATTGCATAGCAGCCAAGGTTTGTATTGCATGATTATGGTCTGGTGTCGCTACTGAAACGGCATCAAAATTTTTATGCTCCTTGTCAAACATTTCGCGCCAATCTTTGTAATATTTGGCTTTAGGAAATGCATTTACACTTTTAGATGCTCTTCTGTCGTCCACATCACAAAGAAAAGCAATGTTCGCTTTTCCACTTTTATCAAACATAGCAATATCAGATTGGCCTTTACCGCCAACACCTATACTGGCAATTAATAAACGATCACTTGGCGCAACAAAGCCTCTTCCCAAAACATGTCGGGGAACAATCATAAATGCAGCAGCAGCCAAAGCAGTTGTTTTTATAAAATCACGACGATTCGTTATGATTTTATTTCCTTTGTCGTCGTCTTTTTTTATACTCATTCTAAGATCTTTTTGTTTATTATGAAATATAGAAATTTGCCAGTGGCACTTTTGATTTTAATAGTGTCTAAGTAGAATAATCATGAATTGTTTTTATAACCCTAAATTTTTCATATTAAATGCTTTGTTTGTTTCTACCGCTGCAAAATCATCAAATGCTTTGTCTGTTACTTTTATAATATGTTTTTTTATAAATTCAGCACCTTCACGGGCTCCGTCTTCTTGATTTTTAATACAACACTCCCATTCCATAACTGCCCAACCTTTATAGTCGTACTGTGCTAATTTGCTGAAAATAGTTTTAAAATCAATTTGACCATCGCCTGGTGAACGGTAGCGTCCTGCACGATTTGCCCAACTTTGGTAGCCTCCAAAAGTCCCTTGTTTTCCCGTTGGGTTAAATTCGGCGTCCTTAACATGAAATGCTTTTATTCGTTCGTGATAAAAATCGATATATTGTATATAATCTAATTGCTGTAAAACAAAATGGGATGGGTCGTACAAAATACAAGCTCTGGAGTGATTGTTTACAGCTTTTAAGAACATTTCATAGGTCTCACCGTCAAATAAATCTTCCCCGGGATGAATTTCGTAACAAAGATCAACACCGTTTTGATCGAATTCATTTAAAATAGGCAGCCAGCGTTTCGCCAGCTCTGCAAACCCATCTTCAACTAAACCTGGTGGGCGTTGAGGCCATGGATGAAAATACTGCCAAAGTAACGAGCCGCTGAATGTGGCATGTGCATTTAGCCCTAAATTATGAGATGCTTTTGCAGCATATTTTAACTGTTGGACAGCCCATTCCTGTCTTGCTTTTGAATTCCCATGCACATTTTTTGGTGCAAAAGCATCAAAAAAGTCATCGTAGGCAGGATGAACCGCTACCAATTGGCCTTGTAAATGGGTTGATAATTCAGTGATTTCTAATCCGTATGATGCAATTGTACCTTTTAATTCGTCGGCATATGTTTTACTTTCTGCCGCTTTTTGTAAATCGATGAAACGAGTATCTAATGTTGGCATTTGAATACCTTTAAAACCTAAATCGGCAGCCCATTTACATATTCCATCCAAGGAATTAAAAGGAACTTCATCGCCAATAAATTGAGCTAAAAATACTGCAGGACCTTGTATTGTTGTCATTTATTTATTTTAATTTTTTTATGAATTACCTTTTACTATAAAACGTAAGGAGTCCATTTTTTATCTGAATGTGCTGAAGTTACTACGTTATCAATAAACGCCATTCCTCTTAAGCCATCTTCAACAGAAGGGAAATCCAACATTTCGGCAGTAGGTTCTTTACCATCTAATTTGCAACCAAGTGTTAATGCAAAATTACGATAGATATTAGCAAACGCTTCCAAATAACCCTCTGGATGTCCTCCTGGAGTACGGCAATTATGGGTGGCAAATGATGATAAATACCCATAATTACTGCCGGCTCTTAAAATTTGTGCTGGTTCATCTAACCATCTAACCATTAAAGTATTGGGATCATGTTGCAACCATTCTAGACCGCCTTTTTCACCATATACTCTGATTCTTAACGCATTTTCTTCTCCAGCAGCAACTTGAGAAGCCATTAAAACTCCTTTTGCACCATTATCAAATTTTAGCATTACGGCTCCATCATCATCCATTACTCGTCCTTCCACCAATGTATTTAATTCTGCACAGACAGCCGTGATTTTGGCACCTGTAATATATTCTGCTAAATGAGCTGCATGGGTTCCAATATCTCCCATTACAGAACTTTTACCTGCCTTTGTCGGGTCCGTTCTCCAAGCTGCTTGTGCGTTTCCTTCTCGTTCTGACAATTTACTTAACCATCCCTGAGGATATTCTGCCCAAACTTTTCTAATCTTTCCTAGTTTTCCCTCTCTTACCATAGCCTTCGCCTGTTTCACCATCGGGTAACCGGAATAGGTATGTGTCAGACAAAGGATTAATCCTGTTTCGTCTAATTTTTGTTTTAATAATTTTGCTTCTTCCAATGAAAAAGTAATTGGTTTTTCTATTACAACATTAAAGCCATAATCTAAAGCCATCATTGCTGGTGCAAAATGCGCAAAATTTGGAGTAACAATAGTCACAAAATCCATTCGTTCGTTAACAGGTAAAGCAGCTTCTGCTTTAAACATTTCTTCATAGTTCAAGTATGTTCTTGATTCTGGAAGAAACAGGGCTTTTCCCGATGCTATTGCTGTTTCTGGTTTTATGCTTAAGGCGCCACAACTTAATTCTATCAGTCCATCCATATTGGCAGCTAATCGGTGAATGGCACCTATAAATGCATCTTGGCCACCACCGACCATTCCCATTTTTAATTTTCTATTCATCTTTTGCTTACTAAATATTTCCTTTTTTTAATTCTTTTACAGCATAATCACAAGCCCTTGCAGTTAGTGCCATAAAGGTTAATGATGGATTTTGACATGCAATTGAAGGCATACAGGAGCCATCTGTAACAAATACATTATTGACTTCGTGCATTTGATTCCATTTGTTTAAAACTGAAGTTTTGGGGTCATTACCCATTCTGGCAGTTCCCATCTCGTGGATGGCCATTCCAGGAAAACATTCATTATCATACGTTTCTACATTTTTAATTCCTGATGCTTCAAGCATTTCCGCTGCATCATTCATCATGTCAATTCGCATTTTTTTCTCATTTTCTTTGTATTCGCAATCAATGGCTAATACCGGTTGGCCCCATTTGTCTTTTTTATCATGGTTGATATAAACCTTGTTTTCATAATAAGGTAACATTTCACCAAAACCACCTAATCCCATATTCCATGTATCAGCCGGAAGACTCATTTTATCTTTGAAATCACCACCAAAAGCTAATTCTGCAACTTCTTCATGCCAAGGATTTCTACTGGCACCTCCTTGATAACCAAAGCCCCTTAAATAATCTCTTTTGTCATTGCCTATATTTTGATATCTTGGAACATAGATGCCATTTGCTCTTCGCCCATACGTATATTTATCTTCAAAACCTTCCGCTTTTCCTGAAGCGCCACAACGGAAATGATGATCCATCAAATTATGTCCTAACTGACCACTGGCATTACCTAATCCCTCCGGATGTGCTTCTGAAGTTGAATTTAGTAAAATAAATGTTGATCCTAAAGTAGAACCGTTTACAAAAACAATTTTAGCATAAAACTCCATAGTTTCATTTGTTTCTGCATCAATAACCATAACTCCTTTTGCTTTTTTGGTGTCTTTATCATATATGATATGATTTACGATAGAGTAGGGTCTTACTGTTAATCGTTTTGTTGCCATAGCAGCAGGAAGGGTTGCAGACTGTGTACTGAAATAAGCTCCAAACGGACAACCGCGACTGCATAAATTTCTATATTGACAATTCCCACGGCCATTATGAGGAACAGTTAAATTTGCTGTACGCCCAATAGTAAGAATACGTGTTCCTTTGTAATGTTTCTCCATTCTTTCCTTAACGGATTTCTCGACACAGTTTAAATCCATTGGAGGTAAAAATATACCATCAGGTAAAAGAGGCCAATTTTCTGCTTGCCCGCTTATCCCTGCAAATTTCTCTGCATAATCATACCAGGGAGCGATGTCTTTATAGCGAATAGGCCAATCGTTACCATGACCATCTTTGGCATTATCTTCAAAGTTATGATCACTTAAACGGTAACTTTGACGTCCCCACATTAATGATTTTCCACCAACATGGAATCCTCTATACCAGTCAAAACGTTTGTCTTCCGTATAAGGACATTCTAAATCATTTACCCACCATTTTTCATTTGCTTCCTGATAGGGATAATCTCTGGATTGAACGGGGTGTGTTCTTTTTTGTTCTTCAGTAAGTTTTCCGGCATGCTTAAATTCCCAAGGGTTTTTCATGGCCGACTCATAATCTTTAATGTGTTCGATGTTCATTCCACGTTCCAACATCAAAACTTTCAATCCTTTTTCAGTTAGTTCTTTTGCGGCCCAACCACCACTTATTCCTGAACCTATAACTATTGCGTCATAAGTATTTTCTTCTTTTAAATTTGAATTTATATTCATTCGGGGAGAGTTCTATTTGGTTAATTTGAAGATAATATTTCGAAAAAATTAATATGATATAATCCTTAATAATTTATAAAAAAGGATTTTATGTCGCTAGCTGCTTACGAGGTAGCCCAAGCTTTTTGCCCTGGTTTGTAATCTGCATTTCCATCATATCGACCAGGAACAGCAACATATTCACGTGCTTGAGTACAACCAATTTCTGATGAAAAGTATCCTAGAATTGTTAAGTCTCTAGCGAGAATAAAAAAGGAAGGTTTTTTAATATCTACAAGCGATTCAGTTCTTAATTGTTCCATTATTTTAACACGTTCTTCAGGAGACAGTGCTATGAAATTTTTATTATATCCTTTTTGACATTTTTCTTCCATCTCTTTCATTCCGGTTGCGAATGTCTGTTGCATATCAGCAGGATAACAATCTTTAATCATCATAGGAATAAAAGCGCCTAAACCGGCAGCTTTAGCACCAGGTGCAGCTTTTGTAGTTGGAATAATAATGTCAGCAAATTCAGCTAAAAGTTCTTCGTCGGTGGCAGAAAATGATACATTCTTATTTTCGTCATCTGGAATTACAATATCTTTGATTAAAATTCCAACTGTTGTTGCTGAGATAACACCTCCTAGCACCAACGCCAAGTTTTTGATTGCTCTACGTCTATCCATTTACTAAATTATTAAAAGTATTAATGATTATTGAATATTATGAATTTATTATAACAATACAATAATAAATAAAAATAAGATAGATTCATTTTTTTACTGTTAAATTGTTGATAGAATTCAACAATTTGTAAATTATTAAGGAAATCACTTTTAAAAATTCATTAAAGAGTAACTCTAATCAATTAAAATAAGAAAAAAGTTAGGTTTTAGAAATATCCTATTCAGTAAAAATTATATTAAAAGATATTTACAAGTTAATTTAACGGGTTTTAACTTACAAATAATAATTTAATTTTGAGCGCGGTTTATGTCAATGCGTTAAAATGACATTTACTTCAAAAAAAACTAATTTAAAAAAGGTCCTAAAATAGTAGAAATAATAGTAAAGTGAATTGCTGTAAAAAAAAATCTTCCATTAATAAGTATGTAGAAGTAAAAATCGATACAGTTGAAAAAAAATATTTAAAAACGACATAAAGGGAATCATGTGATTCTATTAAAACAAACTGATCTATCTTTCAAATAATCCCAGCGTACCACCAACCCAATCCTTATCTTTATTAAATTTAACCCCTATCATTTCACCCCGACTCAATCGGACTAAGTTACAAAGCAGAGTAGGAGCAGTGTCCTCTTTTTTCCAAACACAAAGCATACGCACTTCTGCTTTTACTTTCCCTTCCGGAGATTGCACTATAGGAATGTAATTAACCTTTTTCTGAAGAATATAAAGTTCTTTTTCAACTACTGCTTCGATGTCTTCTTTTTTTACATGAAAAATAACACCGGTTCCTGAAAAAGAAAACAAAGGTTTTAAAACATAATTTTCTAAATCCTCCGGAATTTCGGTTAATTCACTGAGCAATGTAGTTTCTATAAAATATTTTCCTTTTAGAAAAGGCAAAATAAATTTACTGATTCTGAAAAACCAATTGGGATGACCTGCCCATTCAACATCCAGATCATCAGAGAAATGAAAATTTAATTTCAAATCGCTTCGTAAATCCAATTCATCAAAAATGACCCGATTATAGATTCGTTTTACTAGAATCAAGCCACCTTCTTCATTTTTATAAAATAGTTGTTTGCCTTTTTTTATCAGCTCAGTTACGCAAACGATTGGAATACCAATATCTCTTCGGCAATAGTAAAAATCGATCTTTGTATTTTGTTTTTCAGGTTCTATTTCAAGAAGAATAACATTTTCTTGGGGATGCTTATTGCAAATTGCTTCTTCAAGAATATTCCGGTATTCTTGCGGTTCAATGTTATTGATGAATGGTGTTAATTCGCTAAGAAAGGAATACTGATTGATAAACTTTTCATACAAATTAATTTGATAATTATATAAAGACGGAAATCCTTGGACTTCAATCAGTTTAGGAATAATGGCACCATTTTCTTCGCAAATTCCAAAATCAATAGCTAAAAAAGTAGTGTGTTCGTCTTCATTTGGAACTTTATGATTTAGTTCTAATGATTTATTTGTAAGTGATTTAAAGTTCTCCTTTTGAATTAAAGCGATAACTTCATTGCTGCCCTCAATCAATTGTGCCTTTAGTTCATTTGAAATAAAAAAAGGAGTTTCACCTATTCGAAAAGTAGGCATGTAATTAAAATCGGAAGCAATATCATCTTTAAGTTCTTGATATTTTTTTTCTGTAAATTGAGCATTAAACAACTCCCGATATCTTGAAATCATTTGGAATGGATGGTTTAATTAGAAAGCATTTTCTTTGTTTTCATCAGGTCATTAATCGCTATTCGAAGGAAATTTGGAATCAAAGTTTCATTAGTTCGGTAAATTTTATCATCATCCAGTAAATCTTCCAGCATATTTCTGAACTTTCTTTTACCTTTCATAGCTCTGATTTTCTCTTTTGCTTCTTTATTTCTCAAATGAGATACAAAGCTAATAGGATCAGCTTCCGGGTGAAATTGAGTACCTACAAAATACTCTGTGAAGCGGACTGCCATGATAGCACGTTCGTATTGCACATGGTCCCTGATTTTCTCTAAAGAAATGATTTTCGCCCCTTTTTTAGCAAAAATACTCAACTTAGGTTGTACCACCTGATAATCCCTGGAATCAATAGCATAAAACGGATCTGCTAAGCCTTCAAAAAGCGGATCAACAAGTCCTTCTTTGGTTTTGTGAATCGTCATAACGCCAAAAGAAGTGTCACTTCTTTTGGTCACTGTGGCTAATCCAAAATGCAAACATGCCATTTGAAAAGAATGACATATAAACAACACATGCTTTTTAATTGCATTTTCATTATTCCATTTGTTCAACGAATCAATAAACTCATAGTATTTTGTATCCCAATTACCATCACCGATTAATGGATTTCCAGGTCCTCCGGTTGAAATATAAATATCAAACTTATTAATATCGGGCAGTTCACATTTTACCCTGACATCAAATATTTCGAAACCCACAACTGGACTAAATCTATTAACCACATCAATGATACAACGCATACCTTGATTAGGTTCACCATTATACATATCTAAAAGGGCTACCTTTATAATTTTATTAGACATAAACTATTTTTAAAAAACAATGAGCAAAGGTAATTTATATTTTATAATCCCTTGGTAAATTCACCAGTTATAAAGTCTACTACGCTGCAAAGATCTCCGGTTTCTTCAAAAACAGCCAATTGTTTATCTGCTCCAGTTCCGTTTTTTAAAATTTCATGTACATAATTGATATCCTCACGACTTCCCAATTCATCAACTACATCATCAATGAAATCAAGCAATTCCAGAATAAGCATCTTAGTTTCAACTTCTTTTTGCAATCCAAAATCAATCATATTATTGTCAATTCCATAACGTGCGGCTCTAAATTTATTTTCTTTTATTAAAGCCAATCGATAAATGTTAAAACTGGTATTGTTCATATTCAATTTGTAGAGTTTAGCTACAATTGCCTGAATAATTGCAACAATACAAATCGTTTCTTCAACGGTTAAACACATATCACAGATCCTGAATTCTATAGTATTATAAAATGGATGCAGACGTAAATCCCACCAAATTTTCTTTGGATTATCAATGCAATTAGTCTTTACCAACGTCTCTAAATAATTCTCATACGACCCAACAGAATCAAAATATTCCGGTAATCCTGTTCTTGGAAATTTATCAAAAACTTTAGTTCTAAAGGATTTATAGCCCGTTTTTCGGCCTTCCCAAAATGGGGAATTCGTAGAAAGGGCAAAAATATGAGGCAAGAAATACGTCGCCTGATTCATTAATTGCAATCCAATTTCGCGATTTTCGATACCCACATGACAATGCATCCCAAAAATTAAATTGGAGCGTGCCGCATCTTGCAGTTCGTTTACAATATCGTGATAACGAGGGTCATCAGTAATAGGCTGATCCTGCCATTTGGAAAAAGGATGCGTTCCGGCGCCACCCACAATTAAATCTTGTTTTTCGGCTAACTCAACGATTTTGGAACGCAAAAATTTAATTTCATTTTTGGCATCAGTGACACTATTGCAAATATTTGTCCCAACTTCAACTACTGATTGGTGCATTTCGGCCTTCACTTGCTCATTCAAAATTATTTTGGCCCCATCCACAATTTTAGACAAATGCGAACGTAAATCTCTAGTTATGGGATCTATAATTTGATATTCTTCTTCAACACCAAGTGTAAAAACAGGTAGTTTTTTCATTATTATTATTTTAGGAGCTATTTCCCGCTTTTCGTTACTCGATAATTTTTATTTTACAGCTACAGCGTCTTTTATAAAAGTTCCCCAAGTAAGATTGATTTTACCTGGTCTTTGTTTTTTCGCTGCTGCAATAGCCATTTTGGCAGCTTCTTCAACTACCCATTCAAAATTTTCAGCACCTACCGAAGTCAACTCAGCGTCTGGCGCTGGGTTTCCAAAATCTATCGCATATGGAATTCCATCACGAACGGCAAATTCTACTGTATTGAAATCATATCCCAATCCTTTACAAAGCCGTAATGTGTAGTCTTTTATAGTGGCCAATAATTTTTTATCTACCGGTGGTCCATCAATCACATAACGTAAATGATGTGGATTTCTAGGTTCATATTGCATGATTCGAACTGCTTTACAACCCAAACAATACACTCTGAAATATTCCGTGAAAACAATTTCTTCTTGTAACATCATCACTAATTGCCCAGTTTCCTGATGCTTATTCCAAAACTCTTCTTTATTTTCTAATCGATATACGTTTTTCCAACCACCACCGGCGTAGGGTTTCATATAAGCAGGAAATCCTATATAATTAAAAATCCCTTCCCAATCCATAGGATATTTTAAATTTCTAAACGATTTTCCGGTTGTATCGGCGGGATGCTCCGCAGAAGGAAGAATCACTGTATTGGGCAAAGGAACTCCAAGAGTATCGGCCAATGCATTATTAAAAAATTTATCGTCCGCACTCCACCAAAAGGGATTGTTGATCACGTTAGTTCCCGTTAAAGCAGCATTTTTTAAATAAGCACGATAAAAAGGAACGTCCTGTGAAATTCGGTCAATTATTACAGCATATTCTCCATCTTTGTTTTGAACTACTTTATCAATAGCAACTGCTTCAGCTATGATTCCTTTTTCGTTCTTTGAATTTACGCGATCTATAAATGCTTGCGGAAAGGTGTCTTCCATTCCAAATAAAATTCCTATTTTTTTCATCTTGAGATGTTTATAATTTTAAAAAAATTTAATTCTTGATAAATAATGCGGAAACATTTCTTGCCAAACAGGCCAATCGTGCTTTCGTTCCTGACGAATATCCAACCAATGATGTATATTTTTGTCACTTAAAACCTTGCTTAATTTTAGATTCGCATCGAAACAAATATCCCAATTTGAAGTTCCAAGAACGATGTCCATATTCCACAATTCCTGATCATTAAGTCCGTATAAATAATCTTCAGGACTGTTGTAAAAGACATCATCGTTATGAAAACCGTCCATAAAATTTTTAATATTAAAAGCACCACTCATAGAGAACACATGGCTTACATAGCCAGGATGTCGAAAAGCGAAATTCGCGGCATGATACCCGCCAAAACTGCAACCCGCCACTGCAACTTTACTTGAAGAGGTATTGTTTTTTACTTTTTCAACGATTTCATGACAAATCATTTTGTCATATCGAACATGATTTTCGATGCGATGTACAGGATGAATTTGTTTGTTGTAAAAACTGTCTTTGTCAATACTGTCTGGGCAAAATATTTGGATTAAACCCTGCTCAACATACCATTTTGCGGAATCAATCAAACCCATATCTTTATTTTCATGAAAACTCCCCATAGAAGTAGGAAATAAGATGACAGGATATCCTGCATGTCCAAAAACCAGCATTTCAATATCTCTACTAAGATTTGGTGAATGCCATTTGAAATATTCTTCCTTCATATTGTTTATTTTTAACAATTATAATGAAAAAATTCAAGCAAATGGTATAAATAGTTTTACTTAACTAATATTTATTATAAAAATCATTGCGATTATCAAATCGTAATTAAATTGTAATATTTAGAACAATAGGGGGCTGTTTTTTAAATTATAGACAATAAATCAAGTTGATTTAACATATCGTTATTTTCTAAACAGTAACAACCAAAAACAGTTTAAATCGGATTAAATGGTTTGATTAATTTCAAACAATTGGACTTGGCTTTTTAATCTTTCGATAAGCATGCTCATCATCCTTTTGTTGATATTGGAAGAGTTTTTTATGTACTCAGCGTATTCATCGGCTGTAAATAGCGCAATTATCATTCCCTTTAAAGAATTTCTAAATTTTATATCTTTTTGAATGGCATTTTCTATAACTGATAATTTTTTTTCAGCAGTATAGCCATAAAAATCAACTTTATTTTTTGCTACATAATTAATGAATGAAGCTATAAATAAATCGTTTTGCAATTTCAAAATTGGCCTAAGTACTTCATTTTGAAATGATTCCTCTATTGTAGATTGTGTCGTTACGGAACCAATTACCTGACCTCGGAATTCTTTTAAAAAAGTATCGCGTTCGTTCATAGTTTTTTCTTTAAAAATAAAGAAAATAGCCATAAGAAAAGTTTATTTTTGCAGATATAAAGAAAAATTATGAGATTTCACACTAGAAAATGGGTAAAACCAGAAGACTTGAACCCGAACGGAACCTTATTTGGAGGCAAATTATTGGCTTGGATTGATGAGGAATTAGCTTTGTACACCATTATCCAATTAGAAAACACAAGAATCGTCACCAAGCATATGTCTGAAATAAACTTTAGAAGTTCAGCAAAACAAGGTGATATTATAGAAATTGGTATCGATGTTGTAAAATTTGGAAATTCTTCGCTTACGCTAAAATGTGAAGCTAGAAACATGATGACACGCGAAACAATTATCACAATTGATCATACCACAATGGTAAGTTTGGGGTCAGATGGAAAACCAAAAGCACACGGAAAAACAGAAATAGAATTTGTTAAGGATCGTTTATAATTAGAGTAGATTTTTTCCTTTAATTTGAAAACCGGTTAAGGATTTCAATGAGATATCAGTGCCTTTTTTATTTGCGAAAATCGGATCATGATAACAAGCAGCTATCACATCACAACTAACGCTTCCTGCGAAACCTTGTGCGGAATTGGACTCCTTAGAACTCGTTTATTTTAATTCTTTTATTTTTGATTCATGGCACTTTCATTGATCCCTTCAAAAATTTCCAAATCGAAATATTTTACTGAAGCAATAATATGATCAAATATGTCAGACATGATGTATTCATAATTTTCAAATCTTTTGTCATGTGAAAAAGCATAAACTTCCAGAGGGACGCCATTGGAAGTGGATTGTAATTGCCTACAGAGCATAATCATATCCTTATTTAATCCTGGATAATGATGAAGATACTGGGTAATGTATTTTCTAAACAAACCTAAATTAGTTAAATTACGTCCATTGATTGCCAATGATTTATCTATTTTATTACTAGAATTAAAATTATTAATTTCTAATTTTCTAGTATCAATATAATCTGAAATCAGTTGTATTTTCTTTAACTCATTTAATTCCGCTTCTTCTAAAAAACGAATACTGCTTGTTTTAATAAGAATGTGTCTTTTTATACGGCGCCCATCAGAATTAAGCATTCCGCGCCAGTTTTGAAAAGAATCAGAACTTAAACTGTATGTAGGAATAGTGGTTGTAGTATTGTCAAAATTTCGAACTTTTACCGTAGCAAGATTTATTTCGATCACATCCCCATCCGCGCCGTATCGATCCATTGTAATCCAATCACCGATACGAACCATATCGTTTATAGCGACTTGAACACTGGCAACAAAACCTAAAATAGTATCCCTGAAAATTAAAATAACCACAGCAGAAACCGCTCCCAAAATGGTTAGAAGATCTTTTGTTTTAATGCCAAATATTTCAGAAATGATAACAACAACTCCCACCATCCAAAACACGATCATGATAATCTGAATGAAACTATCAATGGGTTTGTCGCTGTATCTTGGGATTTGCTTAAAATAATCACGTAACGCATTGAATATCGTGCGAATAATCCACAAAATCAGCAATACAATATAGACGCCTACGGCTGGTCTGAAAATGTCTTCCCAATATTCATAACGGTCCAGAATTATGGGAACTGATTTGTAAATAAATAAAAACGGAATTAGATAGGCGATGTATTTCGCTGTTTTATTGGTAACCAGTAAATCATCAAATTTAGTTTTTGTTTTTTTTGCAACAATGGCCATAACCGTTACTAATACAAGACGAAATATTACATAGATAACATACGCCATTACACACAGCAGGGCACTGTTTATAATCAAACTCAGATAAGAAGCAAAGCTGCTTCCCAAACCCCATTTTCGGAAGATAGGATATAGAAAAGTGAATATTTTTTCTATGAATTTATACATTTTTCAAGTATTTCTTCTCCATGTAAAAAGTGCCAAAAGGAATTATTGAGGCAAGAGAGATAATTCCAATTTTTTTAAAGTCCCAATTCTCTCTAAATTTCAATAGTATCGCTACTATAATGTAGGTTACAAATAACAGTCCGTGAGCCATTCCTATCGGAAATAAAAGTGCTTTGTAAAGAACTAAATTTGTAGGTTTTACAATAAGCATATTTGAAAATAAAACCAAATAGGAAACCCCTTCGAGAATAGCAACAATCTTAAAAAATCTAAGCATAAAAATTAAATTAGTCTATAAAAGTAAAAAAATAGGTTTTGAAAAACTGATTTGCCCATTTATTTGTGGCAAAATTAAGGATTATCATTGATTAAGGATGTATTCATTCCTAAAGTAATTTACTTTTGTATTCTTAAACTTTGATAATGAGCAAACGCGATTTAAAAAAATATTTAGCTGAACTTAATAAAGAGCAACTCGAAGAACAGATTATCGAATTGTACGAGAAATTCAGCTCCGTAAAAGTCTATTATAATTTTGTTTTTAATCCAAAGGAAGAAACACTTTTGCAGGAATGCAAACTCAAAATTTCAAATGAATATTACCCTTTGAAAAAAGCTGGCAGACGCAGCAAACCTAAAATGAGGCGTTCCGTTGCCCAAAAATACATCAAGCATTTCATTCTTCTGGGAGTAGACCCGTTTATAATTGCCGATGTGATGCTTTATAATATTGAAATTGCCCAAACATTCTCATCGGACCATATTATAAAACAAGACTTATTTTTCAAAAGTATGTTCAATTCTTTTGAACAAGCAGTCATTTTCTTGATTGCAAATGGGATTCTTAACGATTTTAAAACAAGAATAGTGGCGATTCATAACAAAACCAAGCTGCAAAAATGGTATAACGAACCCGAATTCAATGCAAGTATAGATCGATTGGGATAGTAAGTTGCTTCATAATTCAATTTTATTTAATCAATCCTATTTTTTTTAATTAAAATTGACAATTAAACTGTTTTTTAGGCGTATTTTTGCAAAAATCCAACAATAAGCAATGTCCCAAAACACTTTAGAAATAGAAATAGAAGACAAAAAAGAACTTTATGCATATCAAAAAGGCGACATCGACGCCATATTTGAACGCATAGATAATGCTCCGCCACAACATCATCTGTTATATCAATTGCCTACTGGCGGTGGAAAAACAGTAGTGTTTTCGGAAATCGTGCGTCGTTATTTATCGCAACATGATAAAAAAGTAGTGGTTTTAACACATCGAATTGAGTTGTGTAAGCAAACTTCAAAAATGTTGAAAGGTTTTGATGTAAAAAACAAAATCATCAACAGTAAAGTAAAAGAACTTCCGGACCAAAACGATTATTCTTGTTTTGTTGCTATGGTAGAAACTTTGAAAAACAGAATCAATGACGAAAAATTACATTTAGATAATGTAGGATTGGTAATCATCGATGAGGCGCATTATAACTCCTTTAGAAAATTATTAAGCTCTTTCAAAAATGCATTTATATTAGGAGTTACGGCAACACCTTTAAGTTCGAATATTAAATTACCAATGCATGAAAGCTACGATGAATTAATCGTTGGAGACACTATTAGTTCTTTGATTTCAAATGGCTTTTTGGCAAAAGCAATAACCTATAGTTATGATGTTGGTTTGACTTCATTGAAAGTAGGTATCAATGGTGATTACACTGTTAAATCATCGGATGATTTATATACCAATATGGCGATGCAGGAAAAATTATTGCATGCTTATACCGAAAAATCTTTGGGCAAGAAAACCTTGATTTTCAACAATGGTATCAATACATCTTTATATGTATATGAAACTTTTAGAGAAGCCGGTTATGCGATTCGCCACTTGGACAATACCAGTAATAACGAGGAAAGAAAAGATATTTTACATTGGTTCAAACATACACCTGATGCAATTTTAACATCAGTTGGAATTCTTACCACCGGTTTTGATGAGCCTACTGTAGAAACCATAATATTAAACAGAGCAACAAAATCATTGACATTGTATTATCAAATGATTGGTCGCGGTTCCAGAAAACTTCCTAATAAAGATACTTTTAACGTTATCGATTTGGGAAATAATGCAGCACGATTTGGATTATGGAGCGAGCCGGTAAACTGGCAACATATCTTTAAATCACCGGAGTTTTACCTTGAAAATTTACGTGATGATACTGAAATTGAATTGTATTTCAAATACAATATGCCACCGGAAATACGTACAAAATTCAGCAAAACTGAAGTGGTGACTTTTGATGTTGATGAAGAGCACAAACTCATCATTGCACAAAATTTACGATCTAAAGTGGTTCTTGAAAAATCGTTAGAACAACATGCTGCCATGTGTGTTGATAATTCTGAAACCTTGCAAGAAGCCAAAGCACTAGGAAAACTGTTAGATGACGATATTGATTGTCGTATCAAACGCTATTCAAAATGTTTGAGTCAGTGCAGCAAAAATTACCGCGAGTGGCTTGTTGACGATTACAAATTAAAATTGGTATTGTTAACTGGTAAAAAATATCGTGAAAAAATTATGAACGAACCAGATTGACTAATAGAGATGCACTGCAGTGCATCTCTTTTTCAATTAAAATGACGTTTACAAAACAACTTTTTTATAAAATTATAAAGTCAAAAAAAATGCCAAAAGAATTCTCTGATTTAGGAATTTCAGCACCCATATTAAAAGCGATTACCGAATTGAAAATTGTTGTGCCAACAGAAATTCAGCTAAAAACAATTCCGTTACTATTATCAAATACTACGGATTTGGTTGGACTTGCTAAAACAGGTACAGGAAAAACTGCGGCATTTGGATTGCCAATTTTACAATTAATAGATGTTAATTCTCCTGTAGTTCAAGCAGTAATTCTTGCTCCAACGAGAGAACTTGGACAGCAAATATTTAAGAATTTAGAATCTTTTGCTAAATTCCTACCCGAAGTTTCCATTGCTGAAACTTGCGGAGGAATTCCAATCAAACCGCAAATAGAAAGACTGTCGTTACCGACACATATTGTTGTTGCGACGCCAGGACGTTTGATCGATTTGATTCAGCGGAAAGCTGTAAACTTAAAAGAAACTAAGTTCCTAGTGCTGGATGAAGCCGATGAAATGGTTACGATTTTGAAAGAAGGCTTAGACGAAATCATTGCCGAATTACCTAAAAATCATAATACTTTTTTATTCTCGGCGACCATGCCCGGTTCTATAAAACAGCTAATTCAGAACTACTTGAATAAAAACGTGGTTCAAGTTAGTGCTAATATGGAAACGGTAGGAAATCAAGGTATTGATCACGAATATATTGTAGTGAATCCAATTGAGAAACTCGATGTTTTGATGCATTTTTTAAATACTAAAGAGGGCGAACGCGGGATTATCTTTTGTAAAACTAAAGCTGCGGTCAATAAATTAGCCAAAAATCTTGCAATCAATAGATTTTCATCAGGAGCATTACATGGTAGTTTATCACAAGGAATTCGGGATAGAATCATGGAGCAGTTCCGCGAAGGGCATATCAATATATTAGTCGCTACGGATTTAGCGGCAAGAGGAATTGACGTAAAGGAAATTTCTTATGTTGTTAATTATCATTTACCGGATGTTTATGAAACTTACGTTCACCGTAGTGGAAGAACAGCAAGAGCAGGAGCAAAGGGACTTTCATTAACGGTGCTACAGCCAGAAGAAGCTGTAGAAATAGCTGATTTTGAAAAAGAGTTGGGAATAAAATTTGTGGAATTTAAAAAACCATCTGTTGCCAGCATAGAAGAAAATAACACACTATTGTGGGCAAAACAAATCTTTAAAACCAAGCCCAATCATGATGTTGCACCGGAATTAAAAGAAAAGATAAAAACGGTCTTTCATCATTTGACTAAGGATGAATTAATTGAAAAATTATTGGCTAACTATATACTTCAAAACAAAAACGAACCTCTAGAAAAGCCAGTTAAAAAACTAAAAAAGAACTAATATTTAAAATTTTTTAATAATTGATATTTTAATAACATCCCTAAATAGTGCATATTTATGGATGTTTTTTTAATTTTGTACTATAAAAATACTATATGGAAATTATAATAATAGGAGGAGGATTTGCAGGATTAAATCTTGCTAAAGAACTAGTAAATGAAACAGGAATTAATGTAACGCTCGTTGACAAAAACAACTATAATTTCTTTCCCCCACTTATTTATCAGGTTGCTACCGCTTTTTTAGAACCCTCAAGTATCAGTTACCCTTTTCGAAAATTTTTTTCGGGAAAAAAAAATCTGCAATTCCGTCTGGGAAATTTACTAAAGGTAGTGCCTTCCGAAAATAAAATTATTCTTAACAATGGAGAATTAAAATACGATTACTTAGTTTTTGCCACAGGTGCTGAAACCAGTTATTTTGGAATGGAAAACGTAAAGAAAAATGCTATTCCGATGAAAACGCTCAATGATGCTATTGTAATGCGTAATACATTGTTGAAGAATTTAGAAAAAGCAGCCATTTGTAAAGACATCCGCGAACGCAGAAAACTCTTAACTATCGTAGTTGCCGGCGGTGGACCTACAGGTGTTGAAGTTTCAGGAATGTTTGCTGAGATGAGAAAAAATATTTTGCTAAAAGAATATCCGGAATTAAGTACTACAGCAAGTAATATTTATCTAGTTGATGGAGCCAATGCTGTATTATCTCCAATGAGTAAAGCTTCACAGGAAGATACCTTGGAAGCGCTAACAAAATTAGGCGTTGTAGTAAAATTAAATAATACGGTTGTGGATTATATTGACGATACGGTATATTTCTCCAATGGTGAAACGATTCAAACTAAAAATTTAATATGGGCAGCAGGAGTTTCGGCTAAAGTTTTTGAAGGAATTCCAGCCGAAAGTTATGGTCGTGGGAAAAGAATGGCCACTGATGCTTTTAATAAAGTTAACGGTACTGAAAATATCTTTGCTATAGGAGACACTTGTATTCAGCTTACAGATGCAGATTTCCCGAATGGTCATCCACAAGTGGCACAAGTTGCTATTCAACAAGGAATAAATTTGGCAAATAATTTTAAACTAATGAAACAAGGCAAGTCCTTAAAACCTTTTAAATATAAAGACAAAGGATCTATGGCTATTATTGGAAAAAATAAAGCTGTAGTTGATCTACCCAAACCAAAAATGCATTTTAAAGGATTTTTTGCTTGGATAATATGGCTATTTATTCACCTTATTTCATTGATAACGTATCGCAACAGGATAAAGACATTCTTCAATTGGATGATCGCTTATTTTGCAAAAGATCAATCTTTACGTATGATTATCAGACCTGATAAAAAAATAAAATCAGAACCAAAACAATAAAATTAAATTTTTAATTAATGAACTATCGCAATTCCTTCATCGTGAGAAGTTGCAATAGTTTTTTTTATGGTTCGTTTTCCGATAGTTAAAATTGCAAAAGCAGTAATAGTTGTGACTGTCATAATCACAACCATTGGCAACATAGAGTCTTTTACAAAAATACCTACTGCAAAAGATGCCAAAGCTCCCAATCCTAATTGAATAGCACCCATTAAAGCAGAAGCGCTTCCCGCATTTCTTGAGAAAGGAGCAAGAGTAAGACCTGCTGTATTGGGACTTGAGATCCCTAAACAAGCTAAGAATAGGAATAGCATAGCAATCGTTTCATATAAACCCAAAAGACCATTCATTGCCAAAATAAGGAATAAAATGCTAACGATTGATTGCGTAATCAATGCACCATAAATCATTTTCTCACTTGTGAATTTTTTTAATAGTAATGAATTAAGTTGACTGGACCCTATAAAGCTTAACGACATAAAAGCAAATATCCATCCGTACGTTTTAGCATCCACTTTGAAAATGTCCATAAATAAAATAGGTGAAGCGGCTACGTAAGTAAATAACCCTGAGAAAGATACAGCTCCGGTAAAAGCATAGGTATAAAACTGAGGCTCTTTTACTATACTGATGAAATTTGCAATAATAGGTTTTGGTTTTAATGAAATTGAGGTATCTGGTTTAAACGTATTTGGTAAACCAATTTGAGCTGATAAAAGAATTAAAACTCCCATGCACATTAATATAAAAAAAACGGTATGCCAGCCATAATCAGCAGTTATATAACCTCCAATTGTAGGTGCTAGCATTGGCGAAAGCCCAACAACTAACATCAATAAAGAAAAAACTTTAGGAATGTCTTTCACAGGAAATAAATCCCGAACCATAGAAACTGAAGCTACAGTCGCTGCACAACTTCCGATAGCCTGAATAAAACGTAAACCAATGAACGTATCAATGTCCTTCACAAAAACACATCCTAATGACGCTAAAATGTAAACTAACAATCCTAAAAATAAAGGTTTCTTTCTGCCAAAACGGTCTAATAATGGACCATAAAGTAATTGTCCCGCCGAAATCCCAATAAAATAACTGGATAAAGTCATGGAGACATTAGCAACGGAAGTATTTAAATCCTTTGCAATTCCCGCAAAACCTGGTAAATACATGTCAATTGAAAATGGACCGAGTGCGGTTAATGAACCTAAAATTAGAATTAATTTTATATATTTCGCTTTTGTGATTGATTTATCGGTCATCAAATTACTTTTTAATTTTTTTGCAAAGGTAAATATTTAAGATGTGAATCGAACCACTTTCTTCCGTAATATTACGCATTGAAACGGCATGGAAAATATCAAAAAGGACTGTTTTTTGTCACTTTTAATATTCTAAAAAATAGCAATCTAAATATTGATTAGGTACGTTTCCTTGTAGATTTTTTGATAAACATCTTTGCTAAACATAAAAAGTTGAGAAGGTCTTTTTGAAACCCCCACTTGTTTTTCATCTAACTCAATAATGTATTTCTTTGTTAACAGTTTTCTCCTAAGATTTCGATTATCTATTTCATTTCCCAGTATGGATTCATAAGTGTCCTGCAATTCCTTGAAAGTGAATTTATCGGGCAGAAGTTCAAAAATGATAGGTTTATGCAATGCTTTTTCTTTTAAATCAGCATAGGCTTCATTGATAATATCCCTATGATCAAATCCTAATTCTGGCAAATAATTTACCGGAAACCATTGCGGTTTATGTTGGTTATTCTCTAAATTAACCTCTTGCGTTTTTAGTAAAAAGTAATAGGCTATGGTTATCGTCCTCTGATTAAAATTTTCGTTTTTTGCCCAAATAATATCTTTTTCATTAATCAAACGATTTGGGTCTCCAAAAACTTTAAATTGTTTTTTATATACATTATCAAGTCCCGTTAACTCCTTCAAGACCCTGGTAGCGGTTTCATCTATAGTTTCATTTTCAAATGTATGGTATCCTGTCAGGACATAATCGTTAACTAAAGGTTCACGATTTTCCTTAGATTCTAAATAACGTTTTATCAATAATACGTTAAGTGACTTTGTATTGACATCAAGCCCAAAAACGACGCAGTCTACAGATATATTTGGAATTATTTTAGGCATCATAAGATAAGGAAGAGTATAATTAATTTTTTAAAGATTATAATGTTTTACACAACCTTTAATAGTGCAAAACTAATGATATTATTTGTAATAATATATTTTCTGTAAGACATCTCTGTTTTTACATTAAACGTCACTCATACGTTTTATTTAATATATAACAAATTGAATAATATTTATTAAAAAACTATCTTATTTCCTTATAATTTACTAATATTAAATATTTATTTGCTATTTTTTATTTAAAATTAAAAAAAAATAATACATTTGAAAAATAATAATCAAAATGACTCTTAATATTAATAACAATAACCATAATTATAAACTCAAATTTTATGCAATAAATAAGTGAAAGGATAAAACACTTTGCAAGTACTAAAAAATGAACTATTTAAAAAATCTAACAGCAGTTTTTATCAACTTTTGAAATACCTATAATTTTTTTTTCAGCCTAAATTTTAATATACATCTACATGCAAAAAGCCTTTTTTATATTCTTTTTCTCAATTGCATTCATGCACACCCATTCACCGGTGGTTATAACTAATTCCAATTTTTCGTTAGGAACAACTGGTCGCATCGGAGTTGGACTTTCTCCAAATGGTGAAGGGAATATGTGGAAACCTTTGAATCTTTCAGGCCAAGGTTCATTAGGAGGACGGATGGAGCAAAACGACTATGTCGATATATTACCTGCCCTACATTTTACTCCAAAAATTATTGGAAAAGACAGCACAAACGTAACTTTTTAGATGCGTTTAGGAATGTACGCTGCCAACGGGCAGTTTGTTGGAAATGTAAGTTCTCGTTCAAATGGCGGATTGACCTTTATCCTACCCGAAGCTTATATTGAAGCAAGAAATATTATGGGAAGCAAATGGTCGGCTTGGGTGGGATCCCGTTTTCGTCGCTATGATGATATTCACATCAGTGATTATTTTTATTTCGATGACCATTCAGCCCAGGGTTTTGGTGTAAGCCATAAAAATACCGAACTGACAATGTTAATGCCCGCTTCATCTGATTCAACAGGAGTTTATCCTTATAACTATCAGGTTACAGTTGCCGGCGCAGCAAATCCGGCCATTCGCCAACGTATGGTTTGGACAGCAGAACATAGTATTCACTTGAAAAACAATGATGTAATTAAATTTCTGGGTGAATTTCATTATGTTTCTGCCAGTTCAAAAAATGCTTCTAAAAAATATCCATCCGATAACGGTTGGGTAGCCGGAGTAAAATATAATAATTCGCTCAAAACGGCTTTGCCGGGTTCGTTCAATCAGTTTTCTGTTCGTTATGGTTCGGGAATTGCAAATGGAGGTGATAACGGAAACACTTTTACTTGGGCTACTTATGGTGCCCCTGATTCAGAAGGAAAATATTCAAATGCCTATTCCTTCACAATGGTCGAACATTTTCTGCTAAATCTCTCCCAAAAATTGAGCATCAACGGCTATGGTGTTTATACAAAAAGCAAAGGTGGTTCTGCCAGTACTAATACTGATGAGTATTTCAACGGAAATCAGTTGTACAATCAAAAAACAGATTTTGTAGTAGGCTTCAGAAGTCTTTTTTATGTAACTAAGTGGTTGCACTTAATTGAAGAAGTACATTATGCCGTGCGAAAAGACGGCGATAACCCTGAGGCAAACATATGGAAATTTTCTTTTGCCCCGACAATTGTACCATTAGGAAAAAAAGATCCCTGGAGTCGTCCTCACATCCGTCTTGTTTACACGGTGGCTCACTACAACGATTACGCAAGAGATCATAATTACTCTCCGTATTTACAAGTGAATCAGAAAAGTTGGGGCTCTTTTGTTGGAGTAAAAACAGAATGGTGGCTTTTTTAAAAATGAAAATCTATAAAATCTATAAAATATAAATAAATTTAAATTATATAAATATGCCAATTTTTGGAACAACAATTTTATCATTTATCCCCGGATGGAGTGCAGAAGGGGGGCGTTTTGCAATTGAAAAGACAGCTGAATATGGTTTTGATATGCTCGAAATTATTTTGCCAGCTTCATTGGATTTCGATGCTAAAACAACGAAAAATCAACTTGACGACAAAGGTATTTTGGGGCGCTGTACGTTGAATTTACCGGCGAACTGTCACATTCCTTCCTACCCTGAACAAGCTGTATTGCTTATCAAAACGGCCCTTGACAAAGTGGCTGAAATGGATGGTGATTTTTTAGGAGGAGTATTGCATTCTGCCATTGGCACATTCACTAGGCATCCTTGTACAAATGAGGAAAAGACAATCCTTCAACAAGTATTTACGGAAGTAGCAGATTACGCCAACGAACGCAACATTACGATTGCTCCTGAGCCAATTAATCGCTACGAAAGTTATGTGTTTACTTCAGCAGATGAAGTTTTAGATTTGATTGATGTTATAGGTACGAATAATATTGGATTGCATCTCGACACATTTCATATGAATATTGAGGAAAATAATTTTTATGACCCAATTATTCGCGCAGGAAATAAATTGAAACATATCCATATAACGGAGAGTGATCGCGGTATGACAGGTGAGGGCAACGTTCATTGGGATGATTTTTTCAAAGCTTTAGCGGAAATTAATTATCAAGGTCCATTAGTTCTTGAAAATTTTTCTTCCCAAATTACAGCATTGATTAGTCCAACCTCTTTATGGAGACCTTCTAAATACAACTCTGAAGATCTTGCAAAAGGAAGCCTGTTATTCATGAAGAAAATGGTCGATAAATGGTATCAGTAATCATAAGCGAAACTAAAATTAATTACCTAAATATATTGTTTTAAACAAAAAATAAAAAAAATGAAAAAGAAATTAAATGGTGTTTGTTTTGGAGAAATCCTTTTTGATGTATTTCTTGAACATAAAAAAATTGGTGGAGCACCACTAAATGTAGCTTCAAGATTAAATTCGCTAGGAGGGGAGGTTTCCGTTATCAGTGGAGTAGGGAAAGATACAAATGGAAAAGAATTAATAGATTATTTAAGTCTTTCTGGTATTAATACCGATGCCGTTCAGGTAAAGGAAAATTATCCAACGGGTTTGGTCAACGTTATTTTGAATGAAAAAGGAAATGCGTCTTATGACATCAATTATCCTTCAGCTTGGGATAAAATTGAAACTTCAACGGAGAATATTTCAATTGTTGAAAAAGCAGACTTTTTTGTCTATGGAAGTTTATCTTCTAGAGATTCTGTTTCCAGAAATACATTGGAACAACTTTTAGATGTGGCCAAATATAAAATATTTGATGTGAATTTAAGAGTGCCCCATTATACCAAGAAAAATGTTTTGGATTTATTACATGCGGCTGATTTTATAAAGTTTAATGATGATGAGCTAAATGAAATTTGCGAAGATTTAAATTCAAATAAAAAGTCATTGGAACAAAATATTAAATTCATTGCTAAGGAAACCAATACCGATACGGTTTGCGTTACTTTAGGATCTCATGGAGCGGTATTGTATTGTAATGATACCTTTTATCACAATTGCGGATTCAAAGTAAATGTAGTTGATACTGTGGGATCAGGAGATTCTTTTTTAGCGTCACTAATCATAATGCTCCTCAATGGAGAAGACCCTCAATACGCAATTAATTTTGCCAGCGCAGTTGGCGCTATTGTCGCTCAAAACGAAGGAGCTAACCCTGTAATTTCACAATCAGAAATAGATGAATTTTTATGTGGCTTTGAACAGGCAAACTATATAACCATGGAATCTAGTACGTTATTAATTTAAAAAAAAAACAATGAATCAATTCAAAAAAATTCCCGTAGTTAGTAAAGAATTTGTTTTCCAATTTATAATAATAACTATATTATTTGCTCTTTGGGGGATAGCTAATGATTTAACAACTCCAATGGTTTCTACTTTTAAAAAAGTTATGCCAGAACTTTCAAATACACAAGCTTCATTAGTACAATTTGCTTTTTATTTTGGATATTTTTTCATGGCTTTACCGGCTGCATTATTCATTAGAAAATACAGCTATAAATCTGGAATAATATTAGGACTACTATTGTATGCGACAGGTGCTTTTTTATTCTATCCGGCAGCACATTACCAAAGTTACACTTTCTTTCTTGTTTCACTATGGGTAATTACCTGTGGTTTAGCCTTTCTTGAAACAACTTCAAATCCTTTAATTTTATTTTTGGGCAATAAAGAAACAGGAACCCAACGTTTAAATTTAGCGCAGGCATTTAACCCAATTGGAGCAATAACTGGATTGGTTATGGCTCAATTTTTAATTATTAAAGAAATAAAATCAGATGACTACACACAAGAAGCCTATAAAGCTTTAAGTTCAAATGAGTTAGCTAGTGTTAGAGAAAATGATTTGAGTGTCATCAGCATTCCTTACATTGGATTGGGAATTTTTGTCTTAATAATTTTAATTATTATTATTTTAACAAAAATGCCTAAAACGGCACACGAAGATAAAATGTCCATATCTGAATCATTCAAAAAGTTATTTGCTAATAAAAATTATAAACATGGTGTTATAGCTCAAGCTTTTTATGTTGGTGCACAAATTATGTGTTGGACATTTATTTTTCAATACGTAGACAATATCAATAAAACATTTGGATTAGAATTAACTGCCACATATTACAACATAACCGCTATGATTTTATTTTTGTTAGGCAGATGGATTGGAACCGGTCTGATGAAAAACATAAATCCTTCAAAAATATTAATGGTATTTGGTATTGGAGGGGTGACATGCGCAGCTGGAGCGATTTTATTACAAGGAATGCCTGGATTAATTTCTCTAATATGTATTTCTATTTTTATGTCTATTATGTTTCCAACTATCTATGGAATAGCACTAAAAGACATGGGAGACGAAGCTAAAATTGGCTCTGCAGGCTTAGTTATGGCTATCGTTGGCGGAGCATTGATGCCTGTTATGCAAGGAAGTATTTTGGACTTGGGAGGCTCAGGATTTTCTGATATTAAATTTTTTGGATATATTCCAGAAGTAAATTTCTCATTTATATTGCCTTTAATTTGTTTATCAGTGGTAACGTTTTATGGCTATAGTACTTATAAATCGTCTAAAAAAAGTGAAGTAAAAATGGATATTGCAGATGTAGCGGTTTAATTAAATTAGTTGCAAGTATTAAAAAGAAACGAACGGTAGTAATATTGTTCGTTTCTTTTCTATTTTTAAATATATTACTCCATCATTTGTAAGTCAAAATTATAGTATTTAGAAATACAGACATAATGAGATATAAATTAAACATGTTACAAAATGAACTATAATTTATATTATGTAAAATAGAATTTTTAAGTAACTATCTATTTTAATACTTTTTAATTAAAATGCAAAAGCACTACCTTTTAGTAATGCCTTTTACATTTATAATTAGTTTAAAAACAAATTATTTAACAGAAAACGGTATATTCCAATTTTCCCAACTTAAAACAATACTGTTTTTATTTATTGTATAGACTAATTTTTCTGTACTGGAACTAGCGATTTGTTGTTTTACAGTAACCCTTAGCTGATCTTCTTTCTCTTTATATTTATAAGCTCCCCATTGTTTAGCCTCTTTATTAAAAATGATAACACATTCTTTTTCTGTTGGTATAACAAAAAAAGAATATTTTCCTGCTGGTAGTTTTGATCCCTCGATTGTAAGATCCTTGTCTGTTTCAAACGTGGTTGCTTCATTTGCGCCAGCACGCCAAACTTCATTGAATGGAACTAATCCGCCCCAGATTTGTCTTCCTTTAACTGAAGGACTGCTGTAATTGATACTAATTGTAGCTCCATTAATTTTCCCCATTGCAACAGCTGCCGGACTAGCCTTCTCTTGCGCATTTAAAAAATTAACAAACAGTAATACAAAGGCCAAAAAGGGTATTTTTTTAAGTAATCTCATGATTTAAAATGTTTTAGTTATGATTACAAACTTAAAATAACTTTATTTAATTTATAATAAATTCTTACTAATTTTAAGAAAAAAAATATGGATTGTATAAATTATTTGTTTTACTATAAAATTGACAGTCTTGTAATTATTTAATTTGCTATTTTTACAAACAATACTTTATTTTATTTGCCTAACTATGAATACAATTGCTGAGCACATTGCTGATTTTTTAAAGGAATATCCACCATTTAATCACTTAACGTTTGAAGAACTATCTGAAATAGCTACAAACATTCGCGTTGTAAATTTAGAAAAACATAAAATCCTATTTCAGGTAAATGATGTTTTACATGATAGTTTTTATGTTGTGGCTTCAGGAGTTATCAATTTATCCGTCATAGCAGATGCAGAAGAAACCCTATTGAATAAATGTAATTCTGGGGACATCTTTGGTCTGCGTCCATTTTTTGCCAAAAACAATTATATGATGACGGCTAAAGCCAGAGAAGAAAGTATTGTTTATGCTATTCCCATAGCTACTTTCCGGCCTTTTGTTGCCAATAATTCTGAAGTTTTAAACTTTTTATTAGAAAGTTTCGCCATAAATACGCGTAATCCAAAAGATAAAGAAAATTTAATAGGAAAACTTATTTCTGACAATGTTTTCTATTCTGATCAGCAATCGGAAATGCAATATTTTCAATCGTTATCCTATAATATTACCCCTTTAAAAACGACAGTTACGGCTATTGTAAAAGACGTTGCGCAATTGATGACCGAATCCTTAAAGAACAATATTGTAATCTGTGATAATAATATTCCTTTGGGTATAATTACGGATACGGACATGCGTTCAAAAATTGCCACCGGAAGATTTCCTATCACAATATCCGTTGATAAAATAATGTCATCACCTGTTATTACAGTTGTTGAGAATGTTTCTCTGGCAGAAGCTCAATTGCTTATGCTTAAACACAATGTAACTCATTTATGTGTGACGCAGGACGGTACAGATAAATCAGCTTTAAAAGGAATTATTTCCGAACATGATTTAGTAGTCGCTCAAGCCAGCAACCCTGGAGTTTTGATTAAAGAAATAAAACGTTCTCAAAATCCAAAAGAACTAAAACAAATACGGGAACGTTTGACGGATCTAATTCAGACTTCCCTTTCTAAAAACATACCGCTTTCCCATGTTTTCAATATAGCCAGTGAAATCAATCTGGCGATAATTAAACGCTCCGTAGAATTATCAATTTTAGATTTGGGCTCACCTCCTGCCCGTTTTGCTTGGCTGAGCATTGGTAGTCAGGGAAGAAAAGAGCAGTTATTATTAACTGATCAAGACAGTATTTTAATTTTTGAAGATGTCCCTGCAGATAAATACCGTGACGTGAAGGACTATTTCCTCAAACTTGGAAAAAGAACCACTGCCACACTCGAAAAAATAGGCTATGAACTGTGCCCGAACGGCCATATGGGAAGCAATATGATGTGGTGCAAATCACTGACTGACTGGACTAAACAATACGACAGCTGGATGAATACTCCAGGTGAAAATAGTAATGATTTAAGTAGTATTTTCTTTGATTACGAAATTACTTTTGGAGAACAAAAAATTGAAGATGCTATTGGAAACGTAGTATTAAAAAATGCAAAAAACAACACACTGTTCTTTGATTTCCTTGGAAATGATGCGTTAAGAAAAAACGCTCCACTGAGTTTTTTCAAAAAGTTCAATGTTGAAGAAGAGGGGCTAAATAAAGATAAATTTGATATAAAAACGCGAGCTTTAATGCCACTGATTGACGGCGCTCGTTTATTTACTTTGAATTATGATATTAGAGGAATTAATAATACATATCAACGATTCAAACAGCTAGCAATTATAGACCCTAAACATTCTGAAATCTATCTTAATTGTGCAGATGCCTTTTTGACATTGTCAAAATTTAGAACGTTAGAAGGTTTAAAAAATGATGCTTCCGGTCAATATATAAATTTGCATGAATTATCAAAAATTGACAAAGAAAAATTGAAAAATGCTTTAGTTCCAATGAAAGAATTGGAAGAGTTAATTAAAAGTAAATTTCAACTCACTCAATTTTCTTAACTATGCTAGACTGGCTGAAAAATTTAAATAAAGAATATCCTGAGTTTTGGAAAACTTATTTGGCTAAATTTGATAAAAAATCAACTCGATTTGTCGTTTTGTCGACAGAAACTTCAGGCCTGAACCCTGTTAAAGATGTTATTTTAGCAATTGGTTCTTTTGCTGTAGTGGATAATGGTATACTTATTGGCGACAGTTTTGAAACCGTTTTATTGCAATATAAATTTTTACACGATAACGGACTTTCGAATGAGTTCATAGTCGAAAGTAAAATGAAAAAACTTGGGGAACCCGAAGCGATACAAACGCTGATAGAATATATTGGAAATGCCGTCTTAGTTGGTCATCACATCCACTTTGATGTAGAAATGATTAATATGGCGCTGGAAAGATTAGGTTGTGGGCGATTGAAAAACGAAGCGCTGGACGTGGACGTCATGTATCGAAAACTTAATGACATTAATGATCAGCAATTTTCACTGGATGAATTATGCGACATCTATAAAATCCCTAAAAGTGATAGGAATTCTGCGTCTGAAGATGCTTACAAAATTGCATTACTCTTTTTAAAATTAAAATCAAGATTGGGAATAAAGTAATTTATTTCCAATCTTGATTTAGTAATTAAAAGCTTTCAAATTGATGCTTTCTTTAATTCAATCTAAGGCTATTCCTTCCCAAAAAAGCCCATGATGACTGATGGAAACAGGTTTTCTAATTTTCGTTCGCTCGTCAATTATAAAAGGAATTCCATTTATTTTATTTACTTTGACTTTAGAATTTAAACTCTTAATTGCATTAAAATATTCCTTTTTTACAACCGCAATAGAATGAATAAAATCATCGGTAATGTTTGTTTGTGTGAAATAGGTATTTCCATTACAAGTAACGCTCCCTAAAGTTTCATTCTCATAATGACATACTAATCTTAAAGGAATAAAGGCCCTCATTTGAGTTGCTCTATTGTAGATTTTATAGGCTGCTTCTTTTCTACTCCATAAATTCCAAACCATTACTTCTGGATTTATAGCATTAGAAATTAACAACTGCTCTTTTGGAGTAAAGACTTTTTCCAAAAAACCTTTACGTTTCCAATTGTTTTCTTTTCGGGCTAGAGCCAAATCTACAATATCATTTCCTATCATTTTTCACCCAAATTATTACCTTTGATTAATTGAATTCAGGACTGTTCTTTTCGGATAATTTTACCGCAATTATATGCATTGCAGACTTTAAATCAAGCATTTTTTCCATAGATCCATTATCTATTATTATATCAAATTTTTCTTCAATGTCTAAAATCACATCCACCAAATTGGCCGAATTAATTTTTAAATCGTTGATGAAATCAGTATCTTCCGTAAGCGCATCAAAAGCTTCTTGATTTTGAATATAGGGTTTTACGATATTTTTTAATTGTTCGATTGTTTGCTGTTTATCCATAGTTTATTTCTTACTGTCGATTCGTAGATTATTTTAAAATTTATTTCAAGATAACGATTAACTGCTAAAGTAGCATAAATTCACTAATTTTATTTTAAATATCAAATATGGGACTGCTTGTATTTCTTTAAAATTACACATGCATTCACGTCTCCAAAACCAAAACTGGCTTTCGCAACTATATTCAATTCTTTTTCAACCAATTCTCTTGGGATTCTTGAAACATCAATAAGAGCGGTAATTTCAGGGTTTAAATCCTCACAATTAATATTCGGAAAAATAAACCCTTGCTGCAATTGCAACACCGAGGCTACACTTTCTATACTCCCGGCTCCTGACAAGCAATGTCCAACCATTGATTTCAATGAGTTTATGTAAGGAAAATCTTTTCCTCTTCTTCCTAGGGCTTCACTCCAATTCTCAATCTCTAAAGTATCTTTTGATGTGGCTGTCAAATGACCGTTAATGGCGTCAATATCTCTTGGAGAAACCCCAGCATTTTTAATAGCATTTTTAATGCATTTTTGTACAGCTGTCGGATTTGGAGCGGTCATAGTACCTGCACCGCGCTGGCCACCAGAATTTGCATTTCCACCTAAAACCTCTGCGTAGATTTTAGCACCTCGTGCTACTGCACTTTCTAAATCTTCCAAAACTAAAGCCCCTGCTCCACTTCCCGGAACAAACCCGGAAGCACTGGCACTCATTGGTCTTGACCCTTGTTCAGGGGATAAGTTATGTTTAAAAGTACAGACTTTCATCGCATCAAATCCACCCCAAATATAAGGGCCGGAATCGCTGGTGCTTCCTGCCAAAATGCGTTTTGCTTGTCCTGATCTTATTCGTTCATATGCCATTAAAATACTTTCAGTTCCGGTGGTACAGGCCGAAGAATTGGTAGTGACTTGATTTCCTAATCCTAATTTCCCTCCTAAATAAGCACTCACGCCACTATTCATAGTTTGCGCCACAGCTGTACTCCCCAATCTTCGGGTTTGGAAATCATCTATTTTATAAATGCTTTCGCGAAATTTATCAATTCCAGAAGTTCCTGTTCCAAAAATAGTTCCGCTATCCCAATCCGGTTCTTCATTGGCTTCCACAGGTAATCCCGCATCTTTCCAAGCATCAATTCCGGCAATAACACCATATAAAATTCCAGTGGCAGTGAAATTTCTCAACTCTAATTCCGAAAAATAGTGCAATGCTAATTCCGTTGAAATTTCAGGTTTTCCGGCAATACAACAAGAAAACTGCAATCTTTCTAATTCTGGATCATGTTTGATTCCCGAAATTCCATTTTTTATGGCATGAGTAAAAGCGTCAAGTCCTACCCCATTTGGAGCAACAACACCGAGACCTGTTATAACTACTCTTTTTTTCATTTACAGTTTAAATTTGAAGTCAATAAAACAATTAAAATACTATTTTTTTAATAAAAAACTAAAATATCAAACGATCATTCCTGCTATTGTTCCCATACAGACCATTTCTTTGTTTTCATTTATCATCTTCACTTTACATTTTAATTTTCCAAACCTAAAATATAATTTTTCTGAAATTACTGTTATTTTTTCATTTGGAAAAACAGGTTTTAAAAATTCTATTTCCATTGATGTTAAAGCAATTGATGTTTTTTTACTAAAGGTATCCTTTAATAAAAAAATTCCCAAACAAACCAATCCTGTCTGTGCCATAACTTCAGTTAAAATTACTCCGGGAGTAACGGGACGATCTTTAAAGTGCCCTTTGTAAAAATATAAATTTTCATCAAATGTATACGTACCTTCCACTCCATTTTCATTGATATTGATTATTTCTTCAACAAACAGAAAAGGTTTTGAATACGGTAATTTAGCTATAATTTCTTCTTTTGTCATATTTTACTTTTTTATCATTTCTCGTTAATCGAAATGACAAGATTGACTATTTAGAATTGTAACAAAACCCGTTGTGCCGAAAATCCTGGACCAAAACTCAACATTAATCCTTTCTCGCCTTTTTTAGGTTTGCCATCCATAATTCGTTCCAAAACATACAAAACTGTAGCGCTAGACATGTTTCCGTACAAACGCAATACTTCTTTGGTATCATTTATATTCTTTCCTAAATCAGAAAATAATGCGTCCACTGTTTGAATAATTTTTTTCCCGCCTGGGTGAAAAATTAAATGATCGATTGTGTCAATTGTTTGATTATTCTTCTCTAAAAAAGGATTAATAATATCAGGAAAATGCGATGCAATAGTTTCCGGAACTTCTATATCTAATACCATTTGTAAGCCCGAATTCGTGAGTTTAAAACCCATCATATGAATATTATCATAAAAATGATACATTTCTTCAGCCAGAATTTCTGGACCATCCTCATCCTGATGGGAAGAAAGCAACACACAGGCCGCTCCGTCGCCAAAAATAGCAGCGCTTACAATATTAGACATTGAAAAATCACCAATTTGAAATGTCGCTGTCGGGCTTTCAACAGCAATTACCGCCGCGCGTTTTCCAGGATTGGCCTGCAAGAAATTTTTAGCATAAATAATTCCAGAAATCCCGGCGGCACAGCCCATTTCAGTTACCGGAAGCCGGACTATATCCTGACGTAACTTTAATTTATTAATCAAATAAGCGTCCAATGAAGGAATCATAATTCCGGTACAGCTCACTGTAATAATGTAGTCTAGATCTTGGGGATTCCAATTGGCCTTTTTTAAAGCTTTTTCTAATACTTTTTCGCCTAAATCGATTACTTCTCGAACATAAATATCATTTCTTTCTTCAAAAGAAGTTTTAGTAAAAACCTCAATCGGATCCATAATGGAATACCGCTTATCGACCGCAGCACCTTCAAAAATTTTTTTTACTTTTCTAATGAAACGTTCGTCTTGTCCTGACAGCCAAGTGTCCAAAAATGGAATGATTTCTTCTGTTGTTCTGCAGTATTTGGGTAGTTGTTTTGTAACAGCTTTTATTTTTACACTCATATTTTCGAAATTATCCACTGGTAGCGAAAGGCCCATTTCCAATGAATTTTATAGTTGCTAAAATTTAATTTTTCTGAAAAATTAATCAGTTCTTTTTTTCTAAACCCCCTTAAAATTGAAATTAAGCCATCTTCACGTGGCATATCATTTAATCGAAAAACAAAACATAATACCTGAAATAGCCGGTAGGCAACAGGACTTCGCTGCAGGTCATTGATAACAATTCCAATTTTAGAATTACGATTAAAAACGTGTAACAGATGAATAATTTCATCTTCTTTAAAATGATGTAATGTCAACGTACACAAAACAATATCGTATTTTAATTCTTCAAAAGGTTTATCAAATATATCTTCACATTGGTACGCTATATTCCCATATTTTTCAGATAATTTTCGCGCATGACGGATTGTAAAAGCATTAGCATCTATGCCAATTAATTGAAATTTCAGCTTATTTTTTAAGCCAAAGTCGGCTAATGTTCGTAACATATCGCCGTTCCCGCAACCTACATCCACAATTCTAATTTCATTTGATTTAGAAACAGTCCGAATCAAATTCTGAATGCCTCGTAAAGTTAACTGGTTTCCTCCCAAAAGCCTATTGATTTTGGCTATTTTATCTAATGCATCACGTAAGATTTCTCCTTCCATGGCAAAATCGTCCATAGTTTCAGGTTCATCCGTTCTGTATTTGGTATTTAAGGGCATTAATATGTTTTAAAGTATGGGTTTTCCATGCGTTTTTTTTATAATTTGTGTCAATATAAACGGAAATGTAATTACTATAAGCATTAGTACTCCTGATAGTTTTTGCCTTTGCAAAAGATTCGATAAAAAATGCCCTATTTTTAGTCTTTTTCTAAAATTAGAATTCCATTCCTGAAGGTATTTTTCTTCTAATTTATTTCTGGATTTGATTTCATTATTGAAATATTTCTCTATTAATTCCGAAACAATTTTAGCGCTGTGAATTGCCATTGCCATGCCATTACCACATAAAGGATGAATTAATCCGGCGGTATCTCCAATCATTAAAATATGATTTTCAACTGCTTGTTTTTTTTCAAAAGAAATTTGGCTTATTGTTAATGGCTTTTCGAAAAGCAAACTGCTTTTTTTAAAAATTGCTTTTAAATGTGGGTTTTGAGAAATAACATTATTTTGATAGTCCGCTACGTTTTTAAACTTTTTAAAGGTTTCGTAATCTGCTAAATAACAAATATTAATGGCATCATTTTCAACTTTTGAAACACCGCAATAACCGCCTTTAAAATTATGCAATCCAACCAAATCACTGGGAAAATCTCCTGAATAATGACCTTTTACAGCCAACCAGGGGGATTTTTTCTGAATGAAATTACGAGAAAGTTTTTGATCAATGGGAGAACGTTTTCCAAAAGCTCCAATTACCATTTCAGATTCCAAAACCAGTTTGTCGGAAGTAGTAACAGTAAACATTTCATTTTCAAAAACAATTGTTTCTACAGTGTTTAGAATGATCTTACAGCCATTTGCAATTGCTTTTTTATATAAATATTCATCTAAGGTGTACCGACTAATTCCAAAACCCCCAAGCGGTAAAATACTTTTAATTTTTTTGCCGCTGACCGTTGAAAATTCAAGTTTTGTGATAGCTGTGGGATACAAATCAACTATTTTTAAATCCAGCCAATTGAGATAAGGCAAAACTTCATTAGAAATGTATTCGCCACAAACTTTGTGTTTTGGAAATTCATTTTTTTCTACAACGGTAATTTGAAATCCAATTTTGGATAGATGAATTGCTGCAGTTAATCCTGCTAGGCCACCACCAATAATTAAAACTTCATTGTTTTTCATAGAGCAGTAAATTTATGAATTTGTTTGAGAATGCAGCTATAATATTTAATATAAAACGTAAATAATTTTATACAATAATAAACTGGAACTCTATTCTTTTAAGAGTCTATCAAACAGTATAATCCCAAAAAAAAGCTGTTTTATCACAAACAGCTTTTAATTAAATTTACAACTTTCCTTCTTTTATTTCTTCTACAATTTCAGGGTTTAATAAGGTTGTGGTATCTCCAAAATTAGAATAATCTCCTTCGGCTATTTTGCGAAGGATCCTACGCATGATTTTTCCGGAGCGCGTTTTTGGTAAACCGGAAACAAATTGAATTTTATCGAGTTTAGCAATTGGACCAATGTGATCCGTTATGTGTTGATTGATCTCTTTGATAAGGTTTTCTTTATTTCTCGTTTCTCCCGTTTCTTTTAGAATAACAAAACCATATAAAGCATTTCCTTTGATGTCATGAGGAAAACCTACAATAGCTGATTCAGCAACTGCCGGATGCTCATTAATGGCGTCTTCAATTGGAGCAGTTCCCAGATTGTGCCCTGAAACGATAACCACATCATCTACACGACCCGTAATTCTGTAATAACCTACTTCGTCACGCAAAGCTCCGTCACCAGTGAAATATTTCCCCGGGAAGGTAGAAAAGTAAGTGTCTTTGTATCTTTGATGGTCGCCCCAAATGGTTCTGGCGATTCCAGGCCATGGGAATTTAATACACAAGCTACCTACCACTTGATTGCCTTCAATTTCATTTCGTTTTTCGTCCATTAATACAGGTTGAATCCCTGGTAATGGCAAAGTAGCGTAAGTTGGTTTAGTTGGCGTCACAAAAGCAATAGGTGAAATCATAATGCCTCCCGTTTCGGTTTGCCACCACGTATCTACCACCGGGCATCTTTTATCTCCGACATGGTCGTTATACCAGTGCCAAGCTTCTTCATTAATGGGTTCTCCTACTGAACCGATTACTTTTAATGACTTTAAAGGAAATTTTTGTACATATTCTAAGCTTTCTTTAGCCAAAGAACGAATCGCA